>CAXTPN010000071.1:0-11048 GCA_964246125.1 uncultured Acidobacteriaceae bacterium | reverse complement strand
CGAAGAAGCTGGCGATGTGGTCGCGCGAGCCTGCAGGAGTGTGGGGGCGGGCTCCGACCGCGGCGCGGGCGGCGGCTCGTACCCCTGTGTCTTGCGATTCGTCCTCGTAGCTGTAGTGGCGCTCTCCCTCTTCGTAGCCGTTGCGCTGAGAACCATTGCGCTGGGGGTAGGGCGTGGAGTAGGCGGAACCGGAGAAGCGCGGCTGCGCGGGGGGGCTGCCAAGGTCTTCGACCAGGCGAGCGGGAACCTCTTCGAGGAAGCGCGAGGGGATGGAGGCCTCGGGCATGTCGTTGCCGTAGCGGCGGCGATAACGCGCGCGGGTCATGACGAGGGTGTCCATGGCGCGGGTCATGCCGACGTAGCATAGGCGGCGCTCCTCCTCCAGGCCGGTGGGGTCGGTCAGGGTGCGCGAGTGTGGGAAGAGGCCCTCTTCCATGCCGGCGAGGAAGACGAGCGGGAATTCGAGGCCCTTGGCGGCGTGCAGGGTCATGAGCGTGACGCGAGCTTCGGCACTGTATTGGTCGGCGTCGGAGACGAGGGCGGCATGATCAAGGAACTCATGCAGGGTCTCGCCGCGTTCCTGTGCGTCCTGCGCGGCGTTGGCAAGTTCTTTCAGGTTCTCGATGCGGGAGAAGGACTCGGGGGTGGCTTCCTCTTCGAGAGCGCGGATGTAGCCGGAGCGGTCGTTGAGGAACTTGATGAGCTCAGGGAGGGTGGCGGCGTCGCCGGGCTTGCGGAAGGCAGGGCGGTCTTCTTCGCCGGCAGGGTCATTGGCGACGGCTCGGCGGGCGGCCTCCGAAGCACCCGACGCGGAGGACTTCAGAAGCACCGGGGCGAAGGGGTTATACATGGCCGCGTCGATCTCCGTGTCGATGCCGTGGGCCTGATCGTCGTCTGTTACATTTTCAGCGGCGATGGTGGAGATCTCTTCGCTGGGACCGAAATCGAAGCCGAAGTTGAAGCTAGTGTCGAAGAAGGTGTCTTCTTTGTCCAAGCCGCCGTCACCCTGCGAACTGTTTGTAACAATGTCGGTTACGAGTCGAGCGGGGTCGAAGGGTTCGTCTTGCGGAGAGACATTCACTGTTACATCTTCGGCCAGCTTATCGGCAAAGCCTGGACCGAGCATGGCGCGGGCATCTTCGATGAGGCGCTTGAAGCCGCTGAGAGCTTGCAGAGCGCGGGCAGGGAGGAGACGGTCTTCGATGGCACGGCCGATGGCATCCCAGGTACTGACGCCGGTGGTGAGTGCCATGCGTTCGAGTGTCTCCATGGTGGTCTTGCCGATGCCGCGCGGGGGCGAGTTGACGCTGCGGGAGAGTGCGATGGAATCATGCGGGTTCTGCACGAGCTTCATGTAACTGAGAATGTCTTTGATTTCGGCGCGGTCGTAGAAGGAGAAGCCGCCGACCATGTGGTACTGAATCTGGTAGCGGCGGAGGGCCTCTTCGACCAGACGCGACTGCGAGTTGGTGCGATAGAGCACGGCGCAGCGGGGAATGTCCTCCTGCTCGCTGGCTGCGCGGAGATAGCGCTGTACGCGGTCTGCGATGAAGAGCGCTTCATTCTCTCCGTCGGGCGCTTCGTAGAGGCCGATGAGCGAGCCGCCGTCGCGCGCGGTCCAGAGGTTTTTGCCTTTGCGCTGCTTGTTCTGAGCCACTACGGCTGAGGCACCCTCCAAGATCATCTGCGTGGAGCGGTAGTTCTGCTCGAGGCGGATGACCTGGGTCGCGGGAAAATCCTTCTCGAAGTCGAGGATGTTTTTGATGTCGGCGCCGCGCCAGCTGTAGATGGACTGGTCTTCGTCGCCGACGACGCAGACATTGTGATGATCGCCGGCGAGCAGCTTCATGAGTTCGTACTGCGGCTTGTTGGTGTCCTGGTACTCGTCGATCATGACGTAGCGGAAGCGGCGATTGTAGCGTTCACGGGTCTCGGCTGAGGTCTTGAGCAGGCGCACGGTTTCGAGCAGGAGGTCGTCGAAGTCGAGCGCGTTGGCCTTAAAGAGTTCGTCGCGATAGATCTTGAAGATGTGGGCGATCTTTTCTTCGAGCGGATTGGTGGAGGCGAGAAAATATTCCTGGGGGTCGATCATGTGGTTCTTGGCCCAGGAGATGCGGCCCAGCGCGACGCGCGGCTTGAGGGTCTTGTCGTCGATGCCGAGGCGCTTGAGAGCGGATTTAACGACGGCCTGCTGATCGGTTTCATCGTAGATCGCGAAGGTGCGAGTGAGGCCCTTGCCGTTGATTTTGAGGGCTTCGATATCACGGCGCAGGACGCGTACGCAGAAGCTGTGGAAGGTGGAGAGGGTGGGCTTGGCGAGCGACGAGTGGCCGAGGATCTTATCGACGCGCTCGGCCATCTCCTTCGCCGCTTTGTTGGTAAAGGTGACGGCGAGAATCTGGTCGGCGGAGACGTTGCGCTCCTGAATGAGGTAGGCGATACGGTGGGTGATGACGCGAGTCTTGCCCGAGCCCGCGCCCGCCAGCAGGAGCACCGGGCCATCGACAGCCTGGATGCCCAGCTGCTGCTGCGGGTTCATGTTTTCAAGGAGGTGCGACGGCATGCGAGGTTGGTGCTCCAACCTCTATCTTAACAGCGCGATGAATGTTGAAAATAGTTTGCGGTATTGAGGAACAAGTGCGAACGAGTTGGCGTAACTCCGATCACGACGAGCTTGACTGAAACCATGGCGGACAAGGTCATCGAACTTTGAGAAACGAAGGGAAACTCCAATGATCTACACGTCCCTGGCAGTACTGGCCATGTCCGCCTCCGCAGCTATCTCGCCGTTGTCGAGCCTTGTGCATCTGCATCCGCATAGGGCCCAGACCGACGACCGGATCAGCCTCACACTGTACAACAAGGCCTTCAGCTTCCGCGATATCACAGTCGATGGCCACACCTATACGGTGGAGCCGCAGCATGAGCTTTGGATCGAGGCACCGGCAGGCACGGCGGTGTATGCGGCGAGCCGCTCTCCGACACATCGTCGCGGCGACCTGCTGCTCGAAGTGACTTCGAAGCTGAACAAGCAGATGATCGATCTGAAGTAGCCTGACGCGCGCAGTAAAAGCCCCATGCCGCCGCAGTCCTTTGCGACAACATGGGGCACACGGTGGAGGTTCGTTATCCGTTCTGGTGGTCGGCTTCGGTGTGGACGGTGCGGTAGCTTGCGTTGCCCTTGGACCAGACGAGCAGCAGCAGGTCTTTGCCTTCGGGGCTGTTGTGGACCTCGTTGACAAAGGCGTTAGCGCTGGTCGCGGGTTTGCGGTTGACCTCGAGTACGACGTCGCCGGGTTGCAGGCCGGCTTCTTCGGCGGGGCTGCCGGGACGCACGTTTTGCACGACCGCTCCCTTGACCGAGTCCGGTGCCTGGATCTGCTGGCGCAGGTCGCTCGACAGGTCGGCTACAGCGAGGCCGAGTTTGCCGGTGTTGGCCTTGCCGGTGCCCGGGCCTTCGGAGTCGTCGTTGGCGGCTACCTGGGTCTTGCCGTTGAAGGCGCCGACGGTGAGGTGCAGGGTGGTGGGCTGGCCGTTGCGCAGGACGCCGAGCGTCAAGTTGGTGCCGGGGTTCATCTCGCTGACGGCGACCTGGAGTGCGCCGCTGTTGGCGATTTTGCGTCCGTTGAGCTGGTCGATGACGTCACCCTGCTTCACTCCGCCACGAGCAGCGGGCGAGTCCGGGGTGACCTGCGCGACGATGGCGCCGGACGCGTCCTGAAGGTTGAAGAAGTGCGCGTTGTCCGGGGTGACATCGTTCATGCTGATGCCGAGGTAGCCGTGCTCCACCTTGCCGTGCGCGATGATCTCGTCGGTGGTGTGGTGGACGATCTGCGACGGGATGGCGAAGCCTGCGCCGGCGAACGAGCCGTTGTTTGAGATGATGAAGGTGTTGATGCCGACGAGCTCGCCGTGCGCGTTGACCAGCGCGCCGCCGGAGTTGCCGGGGTTGATGGCGGCGTCTGTCTGAATGTAGCCGCCAGGCTTGCGGGCGTCGTCGCGGTAGGGGTTTTGGCGATCGACCGCGGAGACGATGCCGCGGGTCACCGAAAACTGCAACGATCCGAAGGGGCTGCCGAAGGCGAGGACGGTCTGGCCGGGGCGGAGCGCGGCGGAATCACCCCAGGCGATGGAGGGAAGATGGGTCGCGGCGACCTTGATGACGGCGAGGTCGGTGAGCTTGTCAGTGCCGATGACCTTGCCGTTGAGGATGCGGCGGTCGTTGAGGGTGACCTTGATGCTGGTGGCGCCGTCGACGACGTGGCCGTTGGTGACGATATAGCCGTCGGGCGAGATGATGACGCCGGAGCCTACGCCGTGCTCGAACTCGGGCTGCTGCGGAGCCATGCGCAGGCCGCCGCCGAAACCCTGGCCGAAGAACTGGCGGAGCTGCGGAGGGAGACTTTGCAGGCCTTGGCCGCCGTTGTTGTCGTCTCCGTCCTGTGAGGACAGGGCGTGCTCGCCGCCACGCGAGGTAACTGCTACGTTGACGATGGCGGGCGTGACACGGGAGGTGACGGACTCCATCGCCTGGTCGAGCGCGGTAAGCGCGGAGACGCTGTGATCTTCGAGCGGGGATGCGCCGGTGACGGAGGCGTGTACGCCATTGTGATTGAAGATGAGGACCGCGCCAAGGGCCATGGTTGCGGCCAAAGAGGTGGGGATTGCCGAGCGCTTGATTTGTGTAACTAGATGATTAGTTGTAGCAGGCATGATGTTTTCTCCTTAGAGAGGGTTGAAGGTTAGAGTTGAATGAAAAACCAGCCGTTGCGCGTGGGCACAGCGGCATAGGCGAAGTGGGAATCCTGCGAAACTGCGAAAGCCCAATGAGGGTGGACGCCGCTGGGTTGCCAACCGATGAGGACAATATTCGGCGTGGAGTTCTGAGCGCGGCGATGGTTGGAGAGCGTCGCGCGGGAGGTATGGGAGGCGCGGCGGGCTGGCTTGCGCAGCGTGGAAACCGAGGTTGGCGCAGGCCGAGCTTGCGGCATGACCACTTTGACGAGGGTCGGGTGGAAAGAGGCCGTTGCGAGCGGGGCAGTGTAGGCGGCATCTGAGGGTGAGGAAGCGGAAGCGTGGTCAAAGTCAATGAGTTGCGGCGTTCTTTCGGCTACAAACCCGGTGCCGGCGGTGGCTGCGAACATGAGAGCTGCGAGCGTGGTGGCCTGGACGCGGCTCATCTCGCGTCGGGGGTTGCGGAGGATGCGATGGACGCGGCGGGCGAGCTCGGATTGGCGCTGCCATGCGCCGAGCGCGAGCGACAAGCCGCGGCGCAGGAGCGAGGCCTCGGCGAGGTTGGCGAGGCATGTGGCATAGGCCTTGGCTGAACCCGAGGCGTCGAGGACACCGTCATCGCAGGCGAGTTCGCGCTCGACGCAGAGGCGGCGCTCGACCCAAAGCAGGATGGGGTTGAGAGGGAAGATCGCCAGGCCAAGCTTTTGCAGGAGGTTGGTCCAGTCGTCGTGGCGGCGGAGGTGTTCGACCTCGTGCAGCACGATCTGGCGCAGGTCGGAGGGCGAGATCGTTTCAAGCAGCGCGGGCGGCATCAGGATGCGCGGATGAAGAAAACCGGCGACGCTGGGGACGTCGACTTCACGTGAGGTGCAGAGCCGGACGCTGGTCTTGTCGCCTACGCACAGGGCCTCGGCGATGTCGTCGGAAGGAACGATGAGTGTGGCGCGGGTTGCGATCCCGTAGAGCCGAAATGCGCTGTGCAGCAGACGTGCGGCTCGCAGCAGGGAGAGCAGCGCCCAAACGCCCATCACGGCGAAGGCCCACGCGGACGGCGCATGGAAGCGCGACGTGTCGGTCGCGGAAGAGTTGACGGGATAGAGGTGAGCGAAGGGCAGCAGGATCATCAGGAGGAAAACGCCGGTCCAAAGGACGGAGCGCGCGGCGGCGGTGACTCCCGGCAGAAGACGAAGGCTAGTGGCGACGCAGAGAGCCAGCAGCGCGCTCTGCCAGATGGCGGAGACGAGCGCGGCGGCGAGCAGAGGGATGAGATGAGAGATCGTACTCATCGGCCGGTCCTGCTTTCCTTGCGCGTGACGGGTGTGTCGTCGGGAGTGTTCGCGATGGCTTCGCGCAGGCGCTGGAGTTCGGCGGGAGTAATCTCGTCGTCGCCGAGCAGCGACAGCAGGAGGCTCTCACGAGAGTTGCCGAAGAAGCGCTGCAGAACGTGACGGACCTCGGAGCGGCTGGCCTCGTGCTCGGCCACGGCGGGGCTGTAGAGGAAGGCGCGACCCTCCTGGCGGTGCGTGAGGTAACCCTTCTTTTCGAGCACGCGGATGGTTGTGAGGACAGAGGTGTAGGCGAGAGGGGTGGAGTCCGCGATAGCCGCTACGACCTCGGCGACTGCGGATTCTCCGCGTTCCCACAGCACGCGCATCAGCCGGAGTTCGGCTTCGGTAAGCGTGATGGATCGTTTTGGCGGCATCGTCGCGCCTTCCTTTCCTCTGTCGCTGGAGAGAAAGACGGGCGACTAATGAATTAGTTAGCGGGGGAGAGTTCCGCGGGAGCAGGGGCGGGCGGCGTGGTGGCCGGGTTCAGCAGGAGCAGGAAGCGGTCAAGATCGTAGGAGGCGTCGCGGGCGGCCTGGGCCAGTTCTGTGGAGTGCATCGCGGAGGCCTCGGCGGTCTCTTCAGGATCGAGGAGCGCGGGCAGTTGCAGCCAGCAGAGGAATTCCTCGAGCTGCTCCTGGTTAAGGTAGGTGATGCCGGAGGCCTCGTGCATGCCGGTGAGCCAGCGCACGTCGGGGTCGGCCCAGAAGGAATTGGAACGGAGGGCGTCGTCTTCGGCGCCGCGCAGCCGGATGAGAGCGCGGAGGCGGGCGGCGGCGCGCCAGGCGCTCTCGTTGCTCATGCCGATAGTGGAGAACGTCTCGGCCAGGGCGGATTTGATTTGGAGGTCGTCGAAGACTGGCAGGGTAAGGGTACGCGCGGGAAGCGTTTGCAGTACGATCCACGCGGCGACCGGAGCCCAGGCGTGTTCGGGGGCTTCGCCGTGGCCCGCTGGAAGCACGCGGGATGCGGGTTGGCGGAGCTTCTCGGGGAACGCGGTGATCTTCCTCGGAAGGGACGCGGATGCCTGCAGGCAGGCAGTGAAGGCATCTGGCTGCGTGGGTGCGGGCCCGGAGAAACCTTCAGGATCGGCCACGGGCGCATGAGCTTGTGCCGGCATGTACTCCAACGCGGTTACGGCGAAGGCATGGGCCTGAGCGATAAAGTCTTTGAAACGTGGATCGGGAGTGGCTTTGAAGGCAGGTTCGGACGTAAGACCCGGCTGGGAAACAGGTTCATGTTTAGATGCCGTCGCAAGTGTTTCGGGGAGTTGTGGTGTTGGATTATCGGCGGGCGGTTTTGCGCTTGTTTCGGGCATCGACGTAGCGAGAGCTTCAACGGAGGATGGGGCGGCTGACGGCAGCTCTGGCGTTTGAGCCGCGGCCTCAAAGGCCCGGACGGTAGACGAGTTTAGGGCGCGACGCAGGGCCTCGTGCAGCGGACGAAGGCGCAGCTGCGACAGTGATTCGTCTACGTTGTAGACACCGGAGCCATTAAGTGCGTCACAGAGGCGATCCCATGGCTGCTCGGCGGTGGAGTAGAGTACGCGCCAGTGCATCAGCACGACGTGCTGGTAGCCGCGCAGCGAGAGCGTGAAGCCGTTGTGGTGGAAGTCACGCGCACGGCGGAGGTATTCGAGGCCGTCTACCGTGTCGCGGTAGGCGAGGATGGCGTCGTCGTAGGGCAACGCGAGGCCTTCGGCGAGCGAGCGCTGCTGCAAAGCGCCGGAGGCTTTTTCGAGGAAGCCGACCGACATGTGGATGGTGCCGTGGGTCGACTTGTAGGCGTTGTTATAGAAGATTATGGCGCGCTGGTTGCCGGATCGGTTGGAGTAGGCGAAGACGTTCTCATCGACCTGGCCATTGCCCGCCCAGAAGTCGTAGAGGACGAAGTGGGTGCTTTCGGCGAAGATGTGGCGGTTCTTGAGCAGCGGCGCGATGAGCTGGTTGTGCCGGGCTACGAGGCCTTCGTTAGGCGACTCGTCCATGCGCGCCTGCTTGAAGTCCATGCCGTAGCGTTCGGTGAAGCCCTCCACCTGGCCGTGGCCGAACATGGGCAGTCCGGGCAGCGTGGCGAGCAGGACCGAGGTGCCGAAGTACTTGTCGCCCGTGCCGAACTGGTCGATGGCGGTCTTCTCGTCGGGATTGGACATAAAGTTGACGTAGCGCTTGAGGATGTCGGGATCGAACTCGACGGTCTTTTTGAGGTAGCTTCGGTACTTGGCATTTTCCTCGTCGCGCAGCATGTTCATGAAGGCGGAGTTGTAGACGCGATGCATGCCGAGGGTGCGAACGAAGTAGCTTTCAAGCAGCCAGAAGGCCTCGGCGAGCAGCAGCGTGCCGGGGACCTCGTGGGCGACGCGGTCGACGACCTCGCGCCAGAACTCTTTGGGCATCAGGGCGTCGAAGGCCTCCTGGCTCATGGCGTCTTCGGCGCGCGAGGGGATGGAGCCACCCGCTCCGGGTAGCGGGAACCAGAGGCGCTGCACATGGCGTTTGGCGAGCACCATGGCTGCGTCGAAGCGGATGATAGGAAAGCGGCGCGCAACGTCGAGGATGACCTGCATGACGTGTTCGCGGACTTCGGCCTTCGAGTAGTCGAGCTGCGCAGTGTCGTTCCAGGCGAAGGTGGTGCCATCGTTGCCGTGATACATGAAGCGGGTGCTGCCTTCGCGGTGGTGGCGCAGCCGGAAGACCACGGCGGCGTCGGTCTGGTCGTAGTAGTGGTCTTCGATCTTGATCTCGACGCGCGAGTCGGGGGAAAGGTCGGGTCCATCGAAGCGGTAGACGGGGAAGGGAGATTCGCTGCGGGCGAGGAACCACTCTGGATGCTCGATCACCCATGTGGAGTCGATGCCCATGTGGTTGGGAACCATGTCGCTGGCCAGGCGCAGGCCGGCGCGAGCGGCGCGGCGGCGGAGGTCCTCGCAGGCCGGCTCGCCGCCGAGGTCTTCGGCAATTGAGTAGTCGCGCAGCGAGTAGGCGGAGGCGACGGCTTCGGCGTTGCCGCACAGGCGCTTGATGGTTTGCGACGCCTTGCTGCGCTCCCACAGGCCGATGAGCCACAGGCCGGTCATGCCGCGGGAGGCGAGCAGTTGCAGCTCTTCGTCGGGAATCTGGTCGAGGCGATGAATGTGGCGCTGATACTTTTTGGAGAGCTGTTCGAGCCAGACATAGGTGCTCTTGGCGATGAGGACGACGGTCGGCATCCAGGCCTGGTCGGCGCTGAAGGCTTCGTACTCGTTGAGCGGCGCCTGGTAGTCGGCGGCGTAGCGGCGGCGACGCACGCCGTCCTGGCCGATCACGTACTCGTCGCCGGTGAACTCATCGAAGCCGACGTACTCGTCGCCGACGAAGCCTTCCGTGCCGCCGCCCTGGGTGGGGTCGCGGTACTGGCCGGCGACGGGCGGGTGGAAGCGCATCCAGACCGCGACCTCCTCCTCGCGCAGCGTGTCGATGGCCAGCAGGACGCGGCGCAGGTCGGTGCCGATGTGCTCGGACCAGTGCTCGCGGATAAAGTCGAGCTGTCCCGTTAGCGAATCGGGCGAGGCCAGCGACGGCGCGCGCAGCACGTCGAGAAGGCTGCCAAGACCTGGCGCGACCGGCGGACGCTCCTCGAAGAAGACGGGCAGAGCCGTGGTGACAGTCCGATAAGCCGTCTGCTGCTTCAGCGAGGTGTCCTCAAAGAGCATCTGGAAGGGCTTGAAGGCGACGTTGCTGTTGGCCAGCCACAGGAGCATGAGCTCCTCGAAGGCGGCTTCGCGGTTGGGCTGGCCGTCGGTACTGGCGGCGAGCCACTGCTGTGCGGTGAGCTCGCCGCGATAGATAGCGACGTTGGGAAACTGCTCGGTGAAGGCGAGGAGGAGGCGATCGAGTTCGGGGGCCTGGACGTGCGCGGCGAACCAGGCGATGGCGTCTGAGAGCACGTTGGGATCGACATCCTGGCGATAGCGGGCGATCAGCGCATGGCTGAGTTCGTCGATGAGGCCCATGGCAAAGAGTGCGCCGGCGTTGACGGTTTTTTCGGGAGCCTGGGTCGGGTCGAGTTCGTTCAGGCCCTGCGCGAGGCGGCGACTGGCGGCGACATTCGCAAAGACCACGTTGCCGGCGAAGCTGAAGAGCAGGTCATCCAGATCCAGCTGTTCGCGGATCGCGCGGGAGATGTGAAACTCCATTCCTTGCCCTCTTTCGCTCACAGCTTGGCCGTTCGCACGGCGGCTGCGCTGTAGGATGCCGAACCAATGAGTTTGAGCCGAGCGCCAACGATGGTGTGGCGGAGAGTGGGGGATTCGAACCCCCGGTACAGCTTTCGCCGTACAACGGTTTAGCAAACCGTCGCCTTCAGCCACTCGGCCAACTCTCCGGCGATGTTGCGGGTTGGGACATGGTGATTATAACCGAGCGGAATCGAGGCCAGACTCCCCCACTCCGTCAAAACAGCGCAAAATATTCAAAACAATGTACTTAGGTGTGTATCAAGAGATGCTTATGCACCAAGAAGTGTGCGTCAACCCGAGCGGATTACCTGCGCGGAGAAGCGTTCCATCTCCTGGGCCTGGGGGCTGGATTGCAGCAGGACCAGGTCGACGCCGACGGCGGCAAACTCTTCCAGGCGCTCGCGGATCGCTTCGGGGGTTCCGACAAAACCGGATCGCAGCCCGCGGTTCGAGACCGAGTAGTCCTCGAGCGATATCTTCTGTTCGAGCTTGGAGCCGGTGATCCACTGCTGGTAGTTGCCGTAGCCGCGCGCGGATTGCTTGACGTCCGTGATGCGCGCGACCTCGCGCGTGGCCTCAGCGTCGGAGTCGCGCACGATGGCGTAGCCGGAGACCCCGAAGGTCATGGGCGCGAGGCCCAGGGCTTCGCGGCGGGCGCGCATATCGGCGATCTTGGCCCCGACCAGCGCGGGGGGATCGCCGTGCATCAGGTAGGCGTCGCACTTGGCGGCGATCAGGTTTTTGGCGGTTTCGGACTCTCCCCCGGCGTAGAG
>CAXTPN010000070.1:5945-11148 GCA_964246125.1 uncultured Acidobacteriaceae bacterium | reverse complement strand
CTGTTCAAGCAGCATGCCGAGGCGCGAGCGACGTTTCGTGTCACCCGCCCGACCCCCGACGGTCCCTTGCAGGAGTCGCGCCAGATTACCGAGTTGAACGGCAAGCCAGTCCGTCCCGGCCAGCAGGTTCACCTGCCCCTCACCTTCCAGGGCGCGTTTGGCGACGCGCTCGAAATCTTCTTCGCGCCCGCCCTGCGATCGTGCTTCGTCTTCACGCTTCCCGCCAGTTCAAACAATGACGGAGGCCAGCGGATCGACTTCGTCCAGCGGCCCGGCACCGGAGCCAACCCGGCATGCAGCCATACGCCCAGCGGCGTCGCCGGCTTTGTGCGCGTCGATCCCGCGACAAAGCAAATCCGCCACCTCGAGCGCACGGTTCCCGACGCTGTCGCCGATGCTCATCATCTCGCGGCATTCACGTCGGTCGATTACGTCGCCACCCCGGTCGGCCAGCAGAGCTTCTGGCTCCCCACCACCATCGCCGCGCGCATGAGTGGCGGCAAAGCCCAGTTCACCGCGCGTTACACGGGCTACCAGCGATTCACAGGGACGGTCACCATCCTGCCCAACGTCACACCGGTCGAGCCGTAGCCGCCATTCCGGTAAGCTCTGGTGCCGCTGTTTGTCGGTAGATCGAGGTAAGCAAACGTGCTATCTTCGGTATATCCGTTACGCTCGTAGGCGAGCATTATCCGCCCCCGCAAGGGGGCTTTCAATTTTGAGGAATGTCGTTATGGCCAATACGCGGGTTGCCGTTCTGATCGATGGCGGCTTCCTTAGAGTGGAAGCCAAGAAAGCGCATAAGACTTACAACCCGGATTACATTGAAAGATTTGCATTGGCCTGCAAAGCAGTGGATGAGTCTCTTTTTCGAGTTCTATATTATGACTGCGCTCTCTACTCGGGAACTGTGAAACTCCCGGTTTCAGGTCAGCCACACGCGTTTCAAGCGTCCGACGCATGGTTACATGAACTCTCGCACAAAAACCTGTTTGCTGTTCGTAGAGGTGTCTTGAAGTTCCGTGGCTTCAAACCGAAGCGAACGCCTGTTCCCGCACAGGCCCAGCTTTGCGACGCTGATTTTGTGCCCGACTTCGAGCAAAAGGGAGTTGACATGCGCATTGGGCTTGATATCGCAGCGTATGCCGCAAACCACTCAGTAGATCGAATCGTTCTCGTATCCAATGACACCGATTGCGTTCCAGCGCTGAAGTATGGTCGCAGGGCAGGCCTGCAGACAGTACTGATCGAACCGCCAAAGGTGCGCCTGGCGCCTGAGTTACTGTCCCATATTGATTTCAAACGGCCCGTCCTCTGGCCGTGATGGCGGGGACACACTATGCAACGAAAGTCATTCTTAATCCCGAATATCACTGCAATGGCGCTCTTGCTCCTTGCGGCTGTCCTCTCCGCGCAGCAGGCCCCGCCGCTGGCCGGCATCGCTCACGTCGCCATCCGGGTCAAAGACCTCGCCGCCTCTCGCTCCTTCTACGAGAGCCTTGGCTTTGAGGAGGCCTTCGACCTCAAGCGCGACGGCGCGACCTACGAATCGTTCATCAAGGTGAGCGATCACCAGTACATCGAGCTCTACCCGGTCTCCGCGCAGGACCCCGCGCCCGCCTTCCTGCACCTCTGCTTCGAGGGCAACGACCTGCAGGCAATCCACGACGACTACATCGCCCACGGCCTCACGCCCACCGCCGTTCGCAAGGCCGGCGCCGGCAATCTGCTCTTCACCATGCCTGGACCCGTCCAGCCCATCGGCCCTGACGGCCGGCCCACTCCGCAGAACATCGAATACACCCAATACCAGCCCGGCTCGCTGCACTCGAACGACGCCGGCAAGCACATCGGCGCGGACCGCATCGCCGACCGCCTGCTCTCCGTCTCGCTCGCCATGATCGATCCCGCCGCCGGCCGCGAGTTCTACCTCAACCAGCTCTCCTTCAAGCCGCTGCCCGGCGACCAGATGGTGCTGCACCTGCCCGGCAACTCCGGCGACCAGGTGGAGATCGTTCAGCCCACGCGCGGCGCGCGCGCCCGCATCACCTTCCAGACCTCGAACCTCGGCCGCGCCGGCCGTCGCCTCGGCCACGAGCACATCAAATTCGTTAAGTATGCCGAGGCCCTCGCCTTCAACGATCCCGACGGCAATCAGATACTGATTCAACAGCGCTGATGCTCACCGCCCGCGAAGCCCTCACCCGCGCTACCGGCCAGCTTTCGGCGCATCCCGACCTCCGCCCCGCCGCACTCGCGGACGCCACCCTCCTTCTGCTCCATACCCTCGACCTGGACCGCGCCTCCCTCCTCGCGCACCCCGACCGCCCCATCGATCGCGAGCAGCAAGCCCGCTATCAACGGCTGCTCGAGCGTCGCCTCAGCTTCGAGCCTATTCAATACATCGTCGGCCGGCAGGACTTCTACGGCCTTACCCTGCGGGTCACCCCCGCCGTTCTCATCCCGCGGCCCGAAACCGAACTCCTCGTCGAAGCCGTCCTCGCTCGCCTCAAACAAGAAATGCCGCACTCATCGCAACCGCACCGCGATGGGTGGGACCCCGCCACGCTGCGTATCGCCGATGTAGGCACCGGGACTGGAGCCATCGCGATTGCACTGGCGCACCTCTTACCTCGAGCATCTGTAACAGCGCTTGATCTTTCTTCCGCCGCTCTCGATGTCGCACGCGAAAACGCCGCAACCCATCGCCTCACAGAGCGTATCCGCTTCGTCGAATCCGACTTGCTCGCCGCCATCGCGGACGACGAGCCCTACGATGCCATCGTCTCTAACCCGCCCTACATCCCCGCGGAAGAAAGGCTGACGCTGCACCCGCAGGTACGCGATCATGAACCCTCGCAAGCCCTCTTCGCCGGACCCACCGGCCTCGAGCTCTACGAGCGCCTCATCCCCCAGGCCCGCGCCCTGCTCAAACCCGGCGGCCTGCTCGCCTTAGAGATCGGCTACGGTCAGCGCGATGCTGTCGCCGCTCTCTTATCCGGCTGGAACGATCTCACTTTCCTCGACGACCTCCGGCAAATTCCTCGCGTCGCCCTCGCCCGCCGCTGACGACTGGACTCACTGAGCCGAGCAACGACTCGCCTTTAGTCAGGGCCCCCTGCAATTTCACGAGTATGAAAATTCCGCATTGGGCGGCATTGTAAAACTAATCATTCCTGTCCAGAGCAGCTTCGTGATGCAGGGCATCCGGTGTTGCCCATCTCCTGTTCGAGGCACCCCATGAACGCCATGCTCCGCTGCCGCCGCCTTGCCTTATCCATCTTTGCCTTGCTCGCCGTCACGTCTCCCTGTTCCGCCCAGACGCGTCTCGTCATCTCGCAGATGTACGGCGGCGGCGGAAACACCGGCGCACCCTATACCTATGATTTTCTCGAGCTCTACAACCCGACCTCCGCTCCCATCTTCCTGGCCGGCCTCTCGCTTCAGTACGCCCCTGCTACGAGCGCCAGTTGGAACTCGGTCGCGCTGCCCAGCGTCACCGTACAGCCGGGGCACTATTTCCTGATCCAGGCAGCGGCGGGCACCACTGTCACCAACGCGCCTCTTCCGGTCGCGGCAGACTTCGTCATCAGCGGGAACGGATCGTCCGGCAACCAGCTCAACTTCTCGGCGACCGCAGGCAAGGTCGCGATCGTTCGCGGCACCACGCCCCTGACGCTTGCCTGTCCCGTGCCCTCCGCCTATGTCACGCTCATCGGCTACGGCCCCACGGCGAACTGTTACGAAGGCACGGGACCGGCGCCCGCGCCCAGCAATACCACCGCTGACATCCGGACGAATCCCAACGCGGATAACTTTGACAATCCAAGCGATTTCACCACGGGAGCCCCCACCCCGCACAACTCCGGCTCAGCCTCCGCTCCCGTTGTTCCCCCCACGCTCGGCATCCACGCCATTCAGGGAGTTAAATCGACCACCGCCGCTACTGTCTCGCCCTACGCCGGCCAACAGGTCACCACCACCGGCATTGTGACTGCCGTGCTCTCGAACGCCTTCTTCATCCAATCCCGGGATGTAGACGCCGACACCAACCCGCTCACGCCCGAGGGCATCGAGGTCTTCACCAGCAGCGCTCCCTCCGCCAGCGTCGTAGTTCTGGGCAACATGGTCTCCGTCACGGGCACCGTCCAGACCTATCCGGCCGTAACGGCCAGTCACACTCCCGCGACCGAGATCACCTCGCCCACGGTCACCCTCATCAGCGCAGGCAACGCGCTGCCCACGCCTGTCACCCTCACGACAGCGAACCTCACTCCTTCCGGCGGCCTCTACCAGCTCACTCCTTACGAGGGCATGCGCGTCTCCATCGCCTCCGTCACTGCCGTCTCCGGAACCAACGGCTCCATCACATCCGCCAACGAAGCAAATGAGATCGCCACCTCCACGGGCTACTTCTATGGCGTCATCACCGGGACGCCCCGTCCCTTCCGCGAGCCCGGCGTCGACATCCGTGACCCTCTCGTACCGGGCCTGCCCGCGGGTGTGGCCCACTTTGATGACAATCCCGAGCGCATCCTCATCGACTCGGTCGTTGCCGGAGGAACCTCCATCGAAATCTCCACCGGAGCCGTCCTGCCCAACGTCACCGGCGTCCTCGACTTCACCTTCAGCGCCGACTCTTTTTACGATCCCAGCCGCCTCATCCTCGACGCCTCCTACAACCGCGCCAACGTCGTCGCCGGACTGACGGTTCAGCCGACACCGCTGCCCGCCGCCAATGAGTTCACCGTCGCCTCCTTCAACATCGAGCGCTTCTTCAACCCCGCCCAGGCGACCCCGGACGATCTCTACTACGTCCCCGCCGGAGTCACCGGCTACAACGGCAGCTCGCCTACCGGCACCGTCTCGACTGGCCAGACCTACATCTCCGGGGCGGTTGACATCACCGCCGCAGCCTACGCCCGCCGCCTGCAGAAGCTCTCGCTCGCAATCCGCACCGTGCTCAACAATCCCGATATCGTCACCCTCGAGGAAGTCGAAAACCAGAGCGTCGCCAACGACATCGCCGCAAAGATCAACGGCGACGCAGGCATTGCGAACCTCTACACCGCCTTCAGCACCGACAACTCCACCTACTTCTCGCAGGATGGCACCGGCATCTCGGTCGGCTTCCTGGTCAAGAACACGGTGGACAAGCTCGGCTTTACCCAATTCGGGCAAGGCCAGACCTTCACCCCCACCA
>CAXTPN010000070.1:0-5935 GCA_964246125.1 uncultured Acidobacteriaceae bacterium | reverse complement strand
GCGCTAACCCGATCACACTGAATGACCGCCCCTGGCTCGTCCTGAACGCCGGCATCAAGCGCGCCAACAGCAAGGACTATCCCGTCACCGTCATCGTCAACCACATGAAGGCGCTCACCGGCGAAAACAGCGCCACGTCAACCTCCACACGCCAGAAGAAGGAGCTGCAGGCGGAGGACATCGCCCGCTACATCCAGACCCTGCAGGCTGCCGGCCAGCACGTCATCTCCGGCGGCGACTTCAACGCCTTCGAGTTCTCCGACGGCTATACCGACACGCTCGCCACCTACACCAACACCAACGTCCTCCCGGCCACGCAGGTTCTTCAGCCCGGTGTCGCCGGCCTCGTCACGCCGCCGCTCACCGACCTCGCCCTCAACCTCCCGGCCGCGCAGCGCTGGTCCTACGTCGAAGACGGCAGCGCCCAGATACTCGATCACATGGTCGTTACCGCGGACCTCGCCGCCGCCGGCGCACACCTCGCTTACGCGCACATCGACGCGGATTTCCCGCTCACCGCCTACAATGACGCCACCACCCCGGCCCGCGGCTCCGACCACGACCCCGCTGTCGGCTACTTCATCCTGCCCGCGCCCATCCTCGCCGCAGCGGTCACGCCTTCTACCGCAGCCGCCTTCACCGGCTACATCGGCACTCCCTCCACCGGCCAGGTCTTTACCTTCTCCAACACCGGCGAAGGCCCCATCACCATCACCGCCGTCACCTCCACCGGAGACTACGCCGTCACCAGCAACTGCGTCGGCACCCTCGCCATCAACTCCTCCTGTACCGCCAACGTCGTCCTCAACGCCACTGCCACCGGCACCCGCAACGGCACGCTTGCCTTCGCCGCCAACGTCACCATCGCGCCGCTCGTCCTTACCGGCACCGGCCTCATGCGCGACTTCACTATCGCCGACCCCACCGGCAGCGCCTCCACCACCGTCACCGTTAAGGCCGGCGGCACCGCTGTCGGCAACCTCGTCGTCACGCCGGTTAACGGCTATACCGGCGTCGTTACCCTCAGCTGCATCTCAGCCGCGCCGCCCCCAGGCGCCACCTGCGCGGTCTCCGCCCCCTTCACCCTCGGAGGCGCCACCGCGGCCACCGTCACCTTCAGCACCACGTCGCGCGCGTCACTCAGCGGCTTCGGTTGGCTCCCCTCATCCGCCCTCGCCTCGCCGCTCGGTTGCGCCACGCTGCTCGTGTCCCTGCTCGGCCTTTTGGCCCTGCCCTTCCGCCGCATCCGCCGCTTCGGACGCATGGGCGTGCTCTTCGCCTTCGCGCTGACACTCATGCTTCCGCTCTCCGGCTGCGGCAACAGCAACTCCGGCACTAACCCGAACGGGACCCCCGCCGGCTCCTACACCTACACCGTCACAGCCACCAGTGGCGCTCTCGTCCACGTCGAAACTGTCACCCTCGTCGTCCAGTAAGCGCCGTTACAGTCCCGCGTACCAGTCATACCCCAGCTTCGTCCAGTAGTCGTCCGGCTTGGCATCCGTATAGGCGATCAGCCCAATCCGCTTGATCTGCTTGTACCCATACTTGATCGGCATGTGCAGCCGCAGCGGAGCTCCGTGCGCCTGCGTCAGCGGCTTGCCCGCCATCTCCGTCACCAGCAGGCTCTGCGGATGCATGCATTCGGTCAGGTGATAGCCCGTGTAGTAGTCGCCGTTGGGCGTCTCCATGTAAACATACTTCGGCAGCGCGCCTTTTGCATTTCGAGCCGGCGGGTACGCTGCGATGAAGTCCGCCAGCCGCACCCCGCCCCAGTGCACGATCTCGCTCCACCCCTCGATGCACTTGAACTGCGTCACCAGCTCATGCCGCGGCAGCTTTGTCACATCTTCCATCGTCAGCAGCAGCCCCGGCGTATTGGGGTCCAGCGTCGAGTCGCTCTCGCCCGCCTCCTCCTGTCCGCGTTGTGGCTTGCCCTTCTGCGCCTCGCGATAGGCCGCAAACGCCTTCTCGAACTCCGGAGCCATCTTCGGCCCCGGACCCTCTCCCGGTTTCGCGTCCGGTCCATAGGACGTCGCTCCGCCATCGGGCTTCGCCACCGGCATCGCCTTGCTTTTGTCGCCATTGGCCGCGCCCTTGTTCATGTCTTTCGCCGGCCCCGCATCCCCGCCCTGCTTCGCTCCTTCACCGTTGGGCGCGACCTTCGTATCGTGCCCCTCGTACTTCGCCTCTTCGGCAGCGTACTTGTAATCCCACGCAGTCACGTCCGCGACATACTGCGGCAGCTTGCTGGCCCCATCTACCCCCACCACCTGCAGCCGATAGCTCTCCGGCAGCAGATCCTGCTTCAGCCCATAGTTCCCATTGATCCGCAGTTCGACCGATTTGCTCACGTCGTACGTCGGCGTCAGCGCGCGCTCATCGAACAACCCACGCGACACCCCCTCATTGAAGTTCAAGGCCTTCCGCAGCGGCCTTGGAAGCAACTGATCCCCATCCGCGCGATCGATCCACCGATAGAACTCATACCCGCCTACGGCTCCCGCGGCCCCCACCAGGAAGCTCCGCCGCGTCCGCTTCGCTGACTCCTTCTTTACCAGTTCGTCGCTCATACCCGCCTCCGTTCCGCCTCGATCGAAGGCTCATTCGCCGGCCTCAGCTCGTACCCGCTCACCATGGCGCGGAAGTTGTTCCACCCCGCCAGCGCCACCTGCCCCACATGCACCAGGAAGAATCCGCAGAACCCGATCGTCAGCCAGAAGTGCAGCCATCGCGCCATCTCATAGCCGCCCAACAGCGTCGTCAGCCAGTGCGCCTCGGTCGGCTTGTAGATCGCCAGCCCCGTCACCAGCGAGCCCAGCCCCATCAAGATCACGGAGCTGTACGCGATCCTCTGCGCCCCGTTGTACTTCGTCTGCCGCGGCAAGCCCTTGCGCAGATGCAGGTCGACCAGCGTCACCTGAACCGCCTCCCGGATCGATTCCTTGTGCGGCACCATGAACTTCCACTCGCGCGACCACAGCAGGTATGCCACATACAAAATTCCGTTAATCGCAAAGATCCACATGAAGAAGAAGTGATACCCCAGCCCCGTCGTCACCTTGTACCGCACATCCCAGAGGTGGTTCGTATAAAACCACGCCGGGAAGAACCGGAACAGCGTCAGCGACCCTACGCCCACCCGATACACCTCGTGCGGATGCTTGTAGGCGTTATCCGAGTCGTTCCAATAGATCAGCAGTCCGCTCCAGACCATCGTGAACAGCACCGGAAAGTTGATCCAGTGCATCCACCGAATCGCCAGGGGATGTTTCTTCTCGAGCACCAGCGCCTCGCCGTCGGGCTCGTCATGCGAAGATCCGACCGCCTGCGCCGGTTCACTCTCCCGGGCAGCCGGCGCAACATCTACATGCGCCGCATCCATCAGCGGCGAAGCCTCCGGCGCCTCCACCAAAGGCAGCGCGCCCGCGACCGGCAGTGCCTCTCCCACTGCATGGGTCACCGCCGCATCGGCCTCCTGCCCTGCCGCTATATCGTGCTCGTCCAGCGGCTCTTGCTCCGGCCGTCCCGCTTCATCGTGCATCGTTCCTTCTCCACTCAACCTGCGGTGATCTTCCTCGCCGCGAACGGCACATGCAAGTTTAAATTCATACTCGACGCCTCCAGGCCGATAAACCCTCAAAGAAGGAGGTGTGCCCTGGTCACACAACGGCTGTCCCCGGCACCCTCTCCTTCCAACGGCTTTGACAGCGACTGACGAGCCATCACCGCCTGCTGCGCGGTCGCTGCATGCCTCTTTGCACTCCTAGGAAGGGGCTTCGTCCCATAGCGCAATCGCAGCCGCCTTTGGTTTCAACTGTATGGCATCAGTTAGACGTCGGCCCCAACGAAAGGGAGTCCACCCAGCAAATCAGCGCGTGACTCTCCGCATCGCACGCGAGGTTAGCGCAGCGTCACCCGCACCAGCGCCCCATCCTCATCCACAAACTCCACCCGCCGATTCGTCATCGTCACCCCTACAAAAGCCTCGCGCCGTCCCCGCGACCCCACTGGCAGCGCCCGCGCTGAAGCCTGGTCTGCATCCGTCATGCATACCACCCCATACTCACACTTCAGCGGAGCCGTCGGCACCGCTGCCACCTTATTCCATCCCTGCACCAGATAAACTCTCCGTGACCCGTTGCTCTTGTCGTCCAGCAGCACATCGTTCGAATAATTGATCATCACCATCACCCCGCTCTGCGCCGCGCCATCTCGCGTCACGCTCGCCAGCGGATCGCGCAGATACAGCCGCTGCCGGTACGTTATTTTTAATTATACGTGGACCACCTAGATCAACACCATCAGCCTCTTCACCGCTACCCCGCCTCTAACTGTACTTAACTGCCTTTGACTGTACTCGACTGTCTTTCTCTTCGTGATACTCCTGCTCCGTATTGATCTCCCACAGCGCGGCCTTGTCCACATGGCCCGCGCACAATCCATCCACCACCGTCATGGCCGTCAACATACTGTGGTCCTGGTTGTTGTACTTGTGCATCCCGTTCCGCCCCACCAAGAACAGGTTCTCGAACGAATCCGTAAACTCCCGCAGCTCGTCGAAGCGGTCATACGTTCCGAAGTACGCCGGATAGGTCTTCGGCACGCGCACCACATGGCCGTCCGTCACCGCGTCCGCGTCCAGTATCCCGATCTTCGCCACCTCGGCGATCGCGAACCGCTTCAGCGCCTCGTCATCCATCTTCCATAGCTCGTCCGTGTCATAGCAGAAATATTCGAGCCCAATCCAAACCTTGGCCGGGTCGCTCACCAGGTACGGGCTCCAGTTGTTGAAGATCTGTAGCCGCCCCAGCAGCACATCCGGCTCCTGCACATAGATCCACGTATCCTTCAGCAGCCCACCATCCAGCTCCTTCACCTTCAGCCGATCCGCCAGCAGCCCCACCGTAATGAAGTCGCGATACTGTAACCCGTCGCTCACCTCGCGCACATTCGCCGGCACCTCGCAGTCGAGCGCTGTCACCAGCTCTCGCATCGGCATCGTCGAGAAGAAGTAATCCCCCTCAAACACCCGCCGCTCCCCCGCCGCATTCAACGCCGTAACGCTCTTTACCGTCCTGCCTTCGGTCTCTAACCGCTCCACCCGCCACCCCATGCAGATCTCTCCGCCCATCCCCACGATGGTCTCCGCCACATGCTCCCAAAGCTGTCCGGGCCCAAACTTCGGATACATGAACCGCTCGATCAGGCTCGTATCCGTACCCTTCTGCGCCACGTCGCCCGAGCCGTGGCCCCCGCGCGCAAACGTCTTCCTGACAAAGTGCTTCACCGCCGTCGTCAGGCTCAACCCCTTGATCCTCTGCGCCCCCCACTCCGCCGAAATCTGGTCGCACGGCGTCCCCCAGACCTTTTCCGTATAGCTCTTGAAAAAAGTCAGGTAAAGCTCACGCCCAAACCGGTTGATCAGGAAATCCTCCAGGCTCTTCTCCGGCCTGATCTGCTTCAGCCGCGACGCCAGGTAGCTCATCCCCACCCGCACCGTGCGCGCCACTCCCAGGTTGGTCAGCGTCCCCCCCGTCAGCTTGATCGGATAATCGAAAAACTTCCGCAGGTAATAGATCCGGCTCTTGCGCGGACGAATCAGCATCACCAGATCGGGATTTGCGGGCGCGCTCGTCACCACCGTCTCGGTATGCCCAAGCCGGTCGGGCAGCGGCTCATCGTCCGCGCTCGTCTCCTCCGTCTCGGTCTCGATCTCGACCAGCGGCCCGGCCCCACGCAGCACGGGCTCCTCCACGAGCGCCGCCGGCACCGCCACCGCACGCGTCTTACCCCGGTACGAAATCTCGCTCTCCGCTGTCTCAGGCGGCATCAGGTCCATCCACCACCGCATCACCCGGTCAGACTTCGAAAAGAACCGGTGGGGGGGGGGGGGGGGGGGGGGGGGGGGGGGGGGGGGGGGGGGGGGGGGGGG
>CAXTPN010000069.1:0-11433 GCA_964246125.1 uncultured Acidobacteriaceae bacterium | reverse complement strand
GGTTCGCGGGGCACTCGCTCCGGGCGGGGTTCGCGACCCAAGTCGCACGAAACGGAGGCAGCGCCTTCGACTTCATGCGCCAAACAGGGCACCGCTCCATCACGACCGTGTCTCGCTATGTCCGGGATGCGCAGATCTTCAGGGATGCGCCGGCAAGCAAGCTGGGGCTCTAGAAACATCAATCAGAATTCCACAATAGGGAGAGTTGATGGGCGGACAGTCAATAAGGAATGATTGTGAGCTGTGCTGATGCGGAGTAGGTGCGGTTCGTCAAATGAGAAGATGTAGTCATTGATGAGGAGTGTACGTGTACCACCAGAGGTTTCGTCGTTGAGCCACCAGGCAAGTTCGATCAGGCCTGGCCGCAAGGCGCTGTGCAGCACGGGGGCGAAGTGGCAATCAGTCCTGCTGCAAACGTTCGATCAGCCAGGCTGCGTGGAAAGGTTTGAAACGGCCAGTAGTCCCGACTATCTTCTGGTGCTGTCGCTCAAGGGCGCATACAACCTGGAAAGCTTTTCCGGAGCAAGCTGGAAAAAGGCGGCCTATCGTCCTGGCGTGGGTGGTATTACGACTCCGATGATGCAGAACCGTCTGCGATGGCGATCCTCTTCGGCAACAGTCAAGGTTCTTCGACTATACATTCCAGAATCGTATTTTCTCGAGGCCGGCGAGGAGTTTCGCCGCGCGGGTATGAAGCTACCCTTGCGTCTTCCAGATGCGCTTCAGTTTGCGGATCCTACCGTGTTCGCGGTGGCTGGCTCCCTGGCTGAACAAGTGGAACTCGGAGCGCCCAATCTATACGCGGAAGCGGGTGCCCGCTTCCTGGCCGCACATCTTCTGCTGAAGCTGAATCGCTCGGGGGTCCAGGGCGGGCAGCGGAGCGCCGGAAATGACCTTACCGACCAGCGTCTCATCCGAGTGCTGGAGTTCATGGAAAACAATTTCGCACGCGACATGAGTCTGCAAACATTGGCCGAAGAAGCAGGCATCAGCCTCTTCCACTTCACCCGCTTATTCAAGGCGAAGGTGGGCGTCACTCCGCACCGTCATTTGGTGTTGTTGAGGATGCAGCATGCGCGATCGTTGCTGCGCCGTACGGACCTGTCAATTGCTGAAGTCGCTCTCGAGTCGGGCTACGCGCATCTCGGTCATTTCGCAGCCGCCTTTAAGAGAGAATTTGGGCTACTTCCTAAGGCTTTTCGCGGGCAGCAGCGACATAGCCGGTGCACCCGCTAAAGCGCAATTTTCGGATAAACAAAAGCAAGTTTCGGAGATCGGGAATTACAGGATCGACTCTAAGCTTTAGAAGCATAGGCGTTCGCCGGATCGAGTTGTAGCAGGAGACAGCATGCCAGGAAAGCCAAAAGGGATGAGGAGAACATTCATGGCTAGAGAGTCGCTCAGTAGCAATGAGGTTGGGGGACAACAGCAGAAGGTTGCGTCCCAAGCAGGGCGACAGGCTCCATTTTGGCTTGAGGGCGTTGTACGGCCTTCGCGGCGAGGCCAGTTCTGGGTGCCGGGCGAGCGCGTCACGGTGGATGGGCACAGCTACCAGCATGGCCCTATGTACGTTTCCTGGGAGGCACCTGAGAACGTCACCAGGCCCTACCCTTTGGTGCTGATTCATGGCGGCGCGATGCAGGGCACGGAGTGGCTCGACACGCCCGATGGCCGTCCCGGATGGGCGCAACGATTCGTTGAAGCCGGATACGCCGTGTTTGTCGTGGACCGTCCCACCCAGGGACGATCGCCGTTTTCACCCCAGATCATAGGCAAAATCGGGCCCGCGTTCGCGTACGAGGAAGGCGAAGACGTTTTCTTCCCGAAGAAGACCCTCGACAAGCACACGCAATGGCTCTTCCAGGCTAACGATACCGAGGCTTTCGACAGCTTTATTGCCGCTTTCGGTCCTTTGCCCGAAGACATCAAAGTTTGGCAAAAGCTGGATCAGGATCGCCTTGCCAAGCTGCTCGACAAGTTGGGTCCGGCGGTGTTGGTGACCCACTCCGCATCGGGTTCTGACGGCTGGCTTGTCGCGGATCGCCGTCCCGATCTCGTGGCCGCCATCGTCACGATCGAGCCGATGGGGCCGCCGTTCGGGAAGACGCCGAATATCGGCGCGCTGGACTGGGGCTTGACCGCGATCCCTCTTACCTACGACCCGCCGCGCGCAACGCCCGAAGAGGTGCGCGCCGCCGACCCCACCACCTTGCAAATCCCTGCTCTGCGCGGCATGCCGGTTGCGGTTGTGAGCGGAGAGGTGTCGCCGCAATCGAAGTACGCGCCTGACATGGTGGCTTTTCTGAAGCACGCCGGTGCCGCCGTCGACGCGCTCCATCTGCCTGACCTGGGGATACACGGGAATGGGCACGGGCTGATCTACGAAAAAAACTCGGACCAGACGATCCAGCCTGTGTTGCAGTGGCTAGACAGCAACGTGAAGGCAGCCAAAGGAGCTTAGAAATGAAGACCATATTTGTGACGTACGCAGGTGACTCGACCACACGCTTTGACCGTGAGTATTACGTGGAAAAGCACCTGCCGCTGGTTACAGCGGCTTGGGCACCTCACGGTATGCAAAGCATCGCTGCCTTTTTCCCAACCGGGAGCGGAGAAGGGACGATCGCGGTTTGCGTGTGTGAGTTTCGCGATGACGACGCAGTCACGGCGTCGTTGCACGCCCCTGAAACCAAAGCCGTCATGGACGACGTTCTGCACTTCACGGACGCCAAGCCGAGGCAACTGCAAGCCACGTCGTTGAATGCTTAGGTGCTGTGTTGCGAAACACTTTACCAGGAGCGATCGCATGAGACTTGTTCCCATTCCGCCGGCAAAGCTGAACGATGCACAGCGGCAGCTTTTCGACAGCATCGTTGCCTTTAGCCCGGCATAGAATCCCAACTTCCTCATTGCCGATGAACAGGGAGCCCTGGTAGGTCCGTTCAATCCGATGGTGCACTTTCCGCAGTTCGGCAATGCGGCTTGGGGAGTGAACCTCGCTCTGTCGAAAAACACAACTTTTGCCGAAGCCGGTCTACGAGTTGATCATTCTCGTCACGGGCGCGCGCTTTTCGTCTCGTTATGAAATTTACGCACATGAGCTGGTCGCAGGCGATGCGGGCCTTTCAGAAGCCAAGATCGCCAGCCTGGCTGCGGGTGGCCGCCCCGGTGATTTAAACGAGGAGGAGGGCATCGACTTTGACGTGGCCTCCTTGCTGGTACGTGGAGCGCAGCTCCCCGATTCCACGTATCGGGCCGCGGTTGCTGCCTTTGAAGAGCAGGGTGTTGCCGAGATGATTTACCTCGTCGGCTTTTACTGCCTCATCTCCGTTCTGCTGAATGGCTATGACGCAGCCGTTCCCGGACGTGCGGAAATCCGCTGAAACCACCTCAACGCGAGGAGCAGCTATTCATTGTCGCCGCTAAACAGAAGAGAGTTCATTGCAAGCGCACTTGCCGCGGGAGGCGCCATAGTGGCACCGGAATCTGCGTATGGCGAAGACAGGCTGGACCAAGCTCCGTCCCTGGCAGCGGAGCCGCACACGATCCGCAGCGTGGATGTCGACCTGACGATCAATGGCGCGCAGCACCGCCTGGCCGGTCTGGACGTGAACGCCACGCTGCTGGACTGCCTGCGAGACGCGCTGCACCTGACCGGGACAAAGAAGGGCTGCGGTCTGGGCCAATGCGGTGCCTGCACGGTGCTAGTGGATGGCCGCCGCGTCAACGCCTGCCTTTGCCTGGCCGTTATGCAGCAGGGAAAGCAGATCACCACCATCGAAGGCATCGGCACAGAAGGCCACCTCCATGTGCTGCAATCCGCTTTCATTCGGCACGATGCCTTTCAATGCGGCTACTGCACTTCCGGGCAAATCATAAGCGGCCTGGCATGTATCCACGAGGGCCACACGCGAACTGAAGACGAGATCCGTGAGTGGATGAGCGGTAATCTGTGCCGCTGCGGAGCCTATACAAACATCGTGGCCGCCGTGCATGAAGCGGCGCAAGGGAGCGTCGCCAAGTGACTCCGTTTACTTATGCCACCTGAAAGTGTTGCGCAGGCCATACGCAGCGGGGCGGGTCATCAGTCCGACGCGAAGAGCTCTGCGCTGGACTTCTTCGCAGGTGGCACGGACATGATGCAGCTGATGCAGGAGCGCGTACGCAACCCGGAGCACATAGTCGATATTACGGGACTCTCGCAACTCGACAGGATCGAGGTAGGTGAGCAGAGCACGCGCCTGGGAGCGCTGGTACGCATGAGTGATGCGGCTGCCCATCCGCATATAGTCGAGGTGTTTCCGGTTGTGGCGGAAGCCCTTCTCGCGAGTGCCTCGCCGCAGGTTCGGAACCTGGCGACTCTCGGCGGAAATCTGCTGCAGCGCACGCGTTGCGGCTACTTTCGCGACGTAGTCACCCCGTGCAACAAGCGCATTCCTGAAAGCGGCTGCCCGGCGATCGACGGGCAGAACAGGGGTCTTGCCATCCTGGGCACGAGCCAGCGCTGTATCGCCACGTACGCCGGCGATTTTGCGAATGCACTGTTAGTTCTGGACGCGAGCGTCCTTATCGCCGGCAGCGCCGGACTCCGGACAGTGGCTCTCGGCGACTTGCACCGGCAGCCCGGCGAAACCCCTCATCTGGAAACACATCTGCAACCCGGGGAGTTGATCGTCGGCCTCGACATTCCACATCCTCCCCTTGGTCTTCGTTCGCACTACCTGAAGGTAAGAGACCGCACCAGTTTTGCGTTTGCATTGGCCTCGGTAGCTGTGGCGCTGGATATGGCATCCGATGGCACCGCGCGCGATGCGCGGATCGCAGTGGGAGGAGTAGCGATCAAACCGTGGCGTCTACCGCTGGTCGAGCAGGCCGTGCGAGGGCACAAACTGGACGCGGAACTTTGTCGCAAGGCGTCGGCCCTTGCCTCCGCAGGCGCCGTGCCCTATGGACAAAACGCCTTCAAAGTGAATCTCTTAGAGCGAGTCGTGGCTCGCGGCCTCGAAGAAACGGGAGGGCTCGCATGACCGCCGCCGTCGGACAACCGATAGCCCGCGTTGACGGGCCGGCCAAAGTCACCGGAGACGCAAAGTACGCTGCGGAGTTCGCCCCCGAAGGCCTCGTCTACGCACCTTTGATCGAAAGTACGATCCCGGCGGGATCGATCAAGGCGATCGACAGCAAAGCGGCCGAAGGCGCCCCCGGTGTTCTGCTTGTCCTCACCCATCGCGATGCACCCAAGCTCCCGTATCTGCCTGCTAAAGAGCGGGCCGCCGTGGAGCCCGTCGCCGGCGAAGCTTTGAAGTCCTGCAGGACACGCAAATCCTTTTCAGCGGGCAGCCGATCGGCGTCGTCGTCGCTGGAACGCAGTCACAGGCCGAGCACGCGGCCTCGTTGGTTCGGGTGGAGTACGAGCTCGAGCCAGACCCTCTTCTCCGTTTCGACCCCAGGCAGGCGCACCCCGCATCTGCCGCGGCAGAAAAGAAAGGCCGCGGCCCCGAAAGCCGACAGGGCGACGCCGACGGCGCTTTCGCAGCGGCCTCGTTCAAGGTGAATGAAACCTACATACAGCCGCGCGAACACCACAACGCCATGGAGCCGCACGCCACCGTGGCGCAATGGCAGGGCGAGACCCTGACGCTCTGGGACAAGACGCAATGGGTGTACAACGACGCGGACGAAATGGCCCGCGTGTTCGGCATCGCGTCCGATTCGATGCGCGTGATCAACCCCTACATCGGCGGCGCGTTCGGTTCGGCGCTGCGCGCCTGGCCGCACGTCACCCTGGCCGCGCTAGCCGCCCGACAAGTCGGCCGGCCCGTACGCCTGGAACTAAGCCGGCGACAGCTTTACACCTCGATCCGCTTCCGTCCGCGCGCAGAACAGCACGTCCAGTTAGGTGCCGACAGCGGGGGCCACCTGCAACCGCTCATCCAGGAAGCGGTTGCCCAAACCTCGACCTACGAAGAGTTCGCCGACGCCACGCTTGACGTTCCGGCTTCCACCTACGCCAGCGCGAACCGGCGCACGAAATATAGCCTGATCCCCATGCACACGAACACACCGACGCCTATGCGCGGGCCCGGGCATGCCACGGGGCTGATTGCGCAGGAAATCGCGATGGATGAGCTGGCAACAACCCTTAGACTCGACCCCATCGAGCTACGCCTGCGCAACTTCGCGGAACGCAACCCGCGCAAGGATTTGCCCTGGTCCAGCAACGGCCTGCGCGAGTGCTACCGGCTGGGTGCGGAGCGCTTCGGCTGGAGCAGGCGGAACCCGCAGCCGCTTTCGATGCGCAGCGGGAGAAATCTCGTTGGCATGGGCATGGCGACTGCGATGAACCCGCTTCGCGCTACCCGTCGAAGGCATCCGCAACGTTGTTCGCCGATGGCACTGCGGTTGTTCGTAGCGCCACCAGCGACATGGGCCCCGGTACCTACACCGCCATGACCCAGATTGCCTCGGATGCACTCTCCTGCCGATCGAGCGAGTGCGTTTCGAACTGGGCGACACGCAGATGCCGATCGCAAAAGAACACGGCGGGTCTACGACGACGGTCAGCATCGGCCCGGCTATTCGAGCTGCCTGTGTAGCCCTGCAGGCCAAGCTCGATGCGCTCATTATCGAGGCCGGTGTGGCCGCGAAGCAAGACCCGCTGGACATTCTCAAGCGGGGGGTTTGACGGTTTCAGTACGTTCGAAGAACTCCAGCAACCGCCTGGAAAGTAGTTCCGGCTGTTCCTCCATAAGGTAGTGTCCGCAATCCTCGATCTCTCCACCTTCAACTTGTGTCGCTATCGACATCATGGCCACGCGCAGACGATCTCCGACGCCCATCGATCCTCCCAGGGCCAGCACCGGCATAGGCAGCTTTGTCCTGGCATACTCGATGTTCTGGAGCGCGCTCTTGCTTGCGTCGCGGTAATAGGCGAAGCCCCTGCTCATGGCCCCCAGCCGCGAGTAGCACGCGACGTACTGGTCGCGATTGGCCCGCGAGATCCGCTCCGGGTGCTGCGCCTTGTGCTCGAACAGCCACTCAAAGAGCTGCCGTTCGCGGCCCTCAGTCAGCAACTCAGGCAAGTCCGGCAGGGTGTTGAAGGAGAACTGCCAAAGCTTCACGTTGACTTCATAGGGCAGCGGAAAGGTGTGCGGAGCAGCGCAGCCCGGCACCGCGGCATCCAGCAAGGTCAGGCTCTTCAAGCGCTCGGGAAACTGCGCTGCCCAGGAATACGCAATCCAAGCGCCTACATCGTGACCCACCAGATGATAGGTGCCCTCAGCAGCACCCTGCACCGCCTCGGCGAGCATTCTGCTGACCTGGGCTGTGTCGTAACCTTCAGTGGAAGGCTCCGATTCACCCAATCCTGGGGGGTCTAGAACGAGTACACGATGTCGAGCTGCCAATGCAGTAAAGACATCGCTATACGCCTGGCCTATTTCCGGCCAACCCGGAAGCAGCACAACCAGCGATCCACTTCCTCACTAAGTGCATGTATGTCATTCGCAAGAGTCTGTTCCATCGTTGGGCTGTCCATTACGTTTCCTTTCACAATCAGTTACGGCGATCCGTTTTGCCCTTGCGGCTTGGAAGCCACTGCAGGCGTAGGACGACCTTGTTTCCTTCCGGCCGGTTGAGTGCGCCAACCTCCTGATAGGCGCTGGCGAACAGCAGCCAGTGACCCATATCCCATAAAGCACCGGGTCCGATCGCACCGACCCGTTCGGGCGAATCGCCGATCGAATGCCCATTCACCTTGGGAGCGGTAATCTGACCGAGGTAATAACCGTTCGCGCCTATCCAGATTCCATGCGGAAGTCGGTAGCCGGCCGTGGCGTTGAAGTGGATAGCCTGGCCTGCTTGCGTCGACTGTGCGCCCGATGCTAACCCTGGTTCATTGTTAGTTGCGTTCCAAAGATAGTGAACACGCCAGCTTGACTCCAAATGCTTCGACGGGAACACGGTCACGGCATAGTAAGGTTGAACGTTGAATGCATGGTTGCTCAGGCTGAGCTTTGCCGTCTGTTGGTATTCCCCCGTAGGCAGATCGAAAATCGAGAACGAATCGCTGAATCAATCGAAGCGAGCCTATCCTTTTTTCCTTCCACTGCAGGATAAAAAAGGGGAAACTGTGAGCTCGCCTGGCCCTGAAATCTTGCTGCCCGGGCCGGCATTGACGTGGGCGAAAGCCTGCAGGAACTCTACTCCGTACCACGCGCCGAAGAGGCGTTTGTGGCCGAGGACAGCGATATGCGTGTTTTTTCGAAATTGAAGAGGCAATGGAACCGGCCATGACATTTCCTGTTCCGTCGATGACCCGCCCACTGTGACCTCCGTCCACGGTCTCTTCTACCAACGCCCGGGTCCGCCCATTGCATTGAGGAAACTGGATCCCCTGTACGGCCTTGATCACAGCATCACGGAAACGGTCCGTGAGCGTCGACGTGTATGCCCGTCTCGAAACATTGATGGGTTCAAGCTCCGTGGCGGAGCTTGCCAGAGCCGACCAGAAGGCTGCATTAAGGGGCGCATAGCGGGACAGGCTGAGGCCAACGCGCAACCCACCCTCGCGTTGCAACTGGAGCCAGCGCCCAGGTGTTTGTTGCTTCTTGAAGTCGGTTTCGAGATAGTTCAGGAAGTAGCTTGAAACGCTCTTGGTCAGTTCCCGGACTGTCGTCGAATCCATTGGCGGGATCTCGCTTGAACTGAGTGTTGCTTCACTGTAGCACTAGGCCGCATTCGAAGAATTGGGCCAAGACGAAACTGAGCGACTTTCGGCGGCATCAGCGCGAAAGTTGCTGCAAGAGCGTGTCAAAGAGGTATCGTTCCAAGATTGGCTAAGGGTGTATTAGATGAGTGCATCGGCCTGTCGTGGCCAGTTGAAAGCGCTTGAGCGGGATTACTGCCGATATGCCGACTTCACACTACCAATCCTTGGGAGGCGCAAAGGATTGCTTTGCCATCTTCAGTCAGCTTAACTGCCGATAGGTACCCACGCGACCGAAGACTTCTTGCCGCAGGTCGGGTGCAGAGCCAGGAACGACCACGGCAATCCACGGCTTACTTTTGTCTACAACGGTGAACTGCCACGACAGGCGGCTCGGCTGGCCTGTGCGAAGCAGTACGTGCTGCTCGACGGACTGTCCCAAGAGGTTGAACAGTTTGACGGAGAGACCATGGAAGCCCGCACCACGCAGCTCGGCATGAATCGTTACGCGTTCTTCGGTGGCCTCATGTTCCAACGACAGAGCGACGGCGTGGCGGGGGTCGAAGTTCAATCGATAGGTACGTCCGCCTACCAGATCAACCTTCCATTCCGTGTCTCCACTACGGACGACATAGCGACCGGGAGGGAGGCAGTGTTTCAGCGGGCCCTGCCGCAAGGTCGTGACCCGTCCGCTCCGCTGTTCACGGAACATAACCTGCTCTACCGCCTGACCAAGAAGGAGCGCTGGCGTGGCACATTGAGCGAGGTTGAGCGCCATGCGGCTGGTCGAGTAGCTCCATTGTTCTTTATAGGGAAATACTGCGTTATTCGGCCATGCAGGCATATCGGCCTCATACGAGTTCATCCCGAGACTCAGACCGCCAACGAAATTCACGTTGTCTACGGTGAAATTCTGCCAATAGTCGTACCCTACACCGAATAGAAGAGACCGCGAGAACGGGTTGGCTCCTACTACCCACTGCAACTGCCGCGATGTAAGCTCGGCCACGTCAAGGCGTCCTCGCACAGCTGCCGCGCAGCCCAATCCCGCCGATCGATTGAGTTGTCCCGTCGTGCTTCCGTGTTGTACGTGGTTGTACCAGATAGGGAAAATGCGGAGGCGCATTTCGGGAGTGAGTGGAGTTCCGGCTTCGTACATCCTGTGTCGCTGATTCTGTATCACTTCCTCACTGACGGGGGTTGGAAACATGGGCGACGCATGGACGGACAGCGCCGGGCCCATTCTGTCCGGGCGGTTATCTGCTTCGAGATCATTGCGACGCCATACGGTGGTCGGGATGAGACGGAACGGGGCAGAGGCTTCGCCGCCTTCCCGGCAGTAATATTCGGAATAGATCAGCAGACCTGCGTACCACTGGATCCACGCGGGCTCTTCAGGAAACTCATCACAAAGCGCTCGCAGCGCCAAAAATCCCGAGTCGTCACTGCCTCCATACACTTCGCGCTGAATCTGCGAACGTTCCGCGTCCGCATAAAAATAACCTGTCACCGGACTGCCGTCGACAAAGCTTTGTTCCTGCAATGCGGTCAGCCAACCGGCAAAACGTAGGGCGTCAGCTCGGTAACTCGGCTTTCCTGTCGCGCGAGACAGGTCTATCGCTGAAACGGTGAGATAGGCGGCGAGATCGCGCCATGATCCGCGTCCTGAATCCCCATAGGTGATCGGCGTTATCGGTTTCCTTACGCGTGGAAGGATGTCAGCGTAGTCCTGTTCCGCTGCTTCCAGCGCCTTGGCCGCCAAACGTGGATCTTCGTTTCGCAAAACTCGCGCGGATGCTGCCAGCGCCACGACCGCATAGATGTTCTCGCGCAGATCGTTGCTCGCGTCCCTCTGCAAGACGTCGTCCACGGTCCCCACCTTCGAATCCGTCCAGTACGACGTGTAGTTCTTTGCGAGGCGCACACCCGGAGCGAAGCGCATGCGCAGCGACCAGTCCAACCCCCATTTAGCTTCTTCAAGGGCAGCCTGCGCGCGCCGCAACTGCTGCGGGTCAATGCGTAGTTGCTCGTAAAGCCGCAGGAGCGCATAGATAGCCATGTGAGTGGAATCCGCAAACTGCGTGTTGTTGGCCGCGTCGTGCCATCCTCCTGCCATGCAACGGCGCTCGCCCCTGTACTCGATGAAGGTGTCCAGGTGACATGCGTCATGCGAGTCCGGCACAGCGCAGCCGCAGCGAAAGCCATGAAAGCTGTTCAACGTGGCATCGAGCAACAGGTTCCATGAATCCTCAGCGATGGGGAAAGCTTCGCCGCTCGACCCGCCGCACTGCAGGCGATAGATTCCAAGTGTTACTGCGCTTGAGAAGTCGAGGACCGTGAAGTGGCCGCGCGCATTTGTTATCTGCGCGGTCGGAAACTCGGAGATCACCACGCCGTTAGCAGCATGCAGCAGACGAAACGATTGCGCGTCCGGTTCGTTGCAGAACGCCAGTTTTTCGACGCCGGGACGATAACCGAAGTGAGCGTAAGAAATTTTTCCTTTCGTCACCTCCCAAGAACTCACCGGCTCCACTTCCACCCGCTCAAGCCGCAGTTGATCTAAATCGAACGTGATCGAGGGATCGGAAGTCGCGATCGGAAGGCCCGAGCACGGCTTCATGACCACCAGCATCAAAACCTTGTCGCGCTGGTACTCGGAAATTTCCCAGGTAAGGTGATTCCATTCGCCGGGTTTGAGGTCGCCGATAAAGTGGATGGGCAAGGGG
>CAXTPN010000068.1:0-11468 GCA_964246125.1 uncultured Acidobacteriaceae bacterium | reverse complement strand
CGTCATACCCCACCCCGCCGCATTCCACCACGGCCTGATTCGGCGATTTTCGTAGCAAAACCCCGCGCAGATGGGCAATCATCGCCTCATTCTACCCCAACCGAATCAATCACTTGCCGATGCAAAACGAAGAAAAGATCAGGTTCAACACCTCGTCCCCCGCGGTCGCTCCCGTCAGCAGATCCAAAGCCCCTAGCCCTTCGTAAAGGTCCAGCAGAATCAACTCATGCGGCATCCCCGCCGTCGCCGCCAACCCCGCCCTATCCAGCCCGGAAATAGCCTCGTTCACCGCCTGCTGCTGTCGCAAATTCGTCACCAGCGCCGTATCCGCCTGCGGAACCGTCCCCGTCAGCTGCACCATGAGAGCCTCGCGCAGAGCTTCAAAACCCTCCCCAGTCCGCGCCGAAGTAAAGGTAGGAGCCGACGTAAACCCAATGCCATCAACAACTGGACGCCCAAGATCGCACTTACTGATAACGCTAAGGTAACTACGGCCGCGCAAGGAATTTTGTGTCGCTGCATCCTCCGGATGCAAGGGCAAGGTCAGCATAGTCCCGTCAATCACATGCACCACCAGGTCCGCCTCAGCCATCGCCACCCGAGACCGCTGGATCCCCTGCGCCTCTGCCTCCCCCTCCGGCGCATCGCGAAGGCCTGCCGTATCGATCAGTTCCACCGGTATCCCTCTTAGCGAGAGTCGCTCCGATATCGGATCCCGCGTGGTGCCCGGCTGCGCCGTCACAATCGCCCGGTCACGCTCGAGTAGTCTATTGAAAAGAGAAGACTTACCCGCGTTAGGTCGCCCCACGATCGCCAGCGTAAACCCCTCGCGCACAATCCGCCCGTAGCTATAGCTGTCCGCCAGCGCCGCCAGCGGCACCCGCACAGCCTCAACGCGCGCCGCAATCTCACCCCCCGCCAGCAGGTCGATATCGTCCTCCGCGAAGTCCACGCCTGCTTCCAGCGCGGCAATTAATTCGATCAGCGCTTGCTTCACCGGCCCTACAGTACGCGCCAGCGATCCCCCCAACTGAGCCGCCGCAAGCCTCGCCTGCTGCAGGGTCTGAGCCCCAATCAGATCCGCCACGGCCTCCGCCTGCGTCAAATCTAACCGGCCCGAGAGAAAAGCCCGCTGGGTAAACTCACCAGGCTCCGCCAGTCGCGCACCCCGCGCCACGCACGCACACAGCACATACTCAAGCAGCACGGGCGAGCCGTGCGCTGAAATCTCCACCACATCCTCCGAGGTATACGAGTGGGGCGCGGCAAACCACGTCACGACCGCCTCATCCAGCACCTCGCCGGCGTCATCCAGCAGCTCCGCAAAACGGGCCCGTCCCGCTGCCAGTGAGTGCCGCAGTCGGCAAAGAGGCTCCGCAATCGCGCGAGCCTGCGGACCAGACAGGCGCACAATTCCAATCCCGCCCCGGCCCGGCGGCGTCGAGATGGCTACGATCGTGTCTTGTTCAAGCTGCATGGCCGCCGTGCCCGCTGGGCAGAATCCTTCAGGACGACGGGGGAGGTGGGGTAGGATCGGTGAGCGTAATCGCAGGCCGATGCGTCGGATCGTGCTTGTCCGGCTGATACGGGATGATGGGAGCCGCTCCTCCTCTCAGCCCCGCGATGATCTGCGTCTGGAAGTCGTTCGCGGCGCCCGGATTGTTGGGCAGGAAGACCGTATTGGTGCCGCCGCGCGTTCCGATGTCACGCAGCGTGTCGAAATATTGGGTCAGCAACACCAGCGCCATCACATCTTCTGACGTAGCGCCCGGAACGCCCGCCTGGAAATGCTCGATCGACGCCGAAAGTCCGTCAATGATCGCCTGCCGCTCGGCCGCGATCCCCTTGCCTTGCAGCGCCTTCGATTCCGCCTCCGCCTCCGCCTGCTTCACCTTCAGGATCTTCTCTGCCTCCCCCCGCGCCTGGGCCGCTACCTGCGCTCGCTGCGCCGCGTTGATGTCGTTCATCGCGGCCTTCACCTTAACGTCGGGAATGATGTCGGTCACCAGCGCCGTGAGAATGTTAAATCCAAAGCCCGACATGATGTTATCCAGTTCGACCTTTACCGCCACTGAAATCCCGCTCTGCTGTTCGAACGTCTCGTCCAGCGACAGCTTGGGAACGTGCCCCAGAATGGAGTTGAAGACAAACGACTCAATCTGCTTTTGCGGGCTTGATAGCTTATAAAACGCATCGTAAATCTTGTCGTCGAGCACCTGGTACTGCACGCTGACTGGTATCTGCACAAACACGTTGTCCTTCGTCTTGGTCTCGACCGAGAACTGCGCCTGCTTCACCTGGAGATCGACGATGAACGCACGCTCCGCGAACGGAACCAGAATCTGCAAACCCGGACGTACGATACGGTTGAACTTGCCGAAGCGCTCAACCACTCCGGCCGTCGCAGTGCGAACCGTGAACAGAGTCTTGAGCACCGTCACCAGCACGATGATCGCAATGAAAATGAAAAGGAAGATGAGGACGCCGCCGATTTGCATATTCTTTCCTTCTAAGGCACCGTCGCAAGGATACAGCAGAGCGTCATGGCAAACTTGGCTTTGAAAAATTAGAGGTTCGAATGGCGGCGCATTTCTCTGAATCAGGTCTGAAGTTTCTACGCGGGCTCGCGAAGAACAACGAACGCGAGTGGTTCGATGCGCGCAAGCACCTCTACGAGGCTGAGGTGAAGAAACCGATGCTTGAGATCATCGCGGCAATCAACGATCAACTTGCAAGGTTTGCGCCGGAATTTGTAAGAGACCCCAGCAAGTGCATGATGCGCATCTATCGCGACATCCGTTTCAGCAAGAATAAGCTGCCTTACAAAACTCACGCTGCCGCTTGGTGGGCCCGGCAGGGCCTGGAGAAGACCTCGGGCGGCGGCTTCTATCTCGAAATCAGTCCCCAGTCCGTGCGCGTGGCCGCTGGAGTTTACATGCCGGAAAAAGAGCAGTTGCTTGCGATTCGACGGCTGTTGCTAGAGCGGCATGAAGACCTGCGACGAGCGATGAAGGTCAAAGGGATGAAACCCATCGACGCCATGAAGATGACGCGCGCGCCGAAGGACTTTCCCACCGGACATCCCGCAATGGACATGATCTTGCAGAGACAATGGGGAATCATCGCATCTCTGCCCGCAGGAACCGCGACGCAGCCGAACCTGGTGAAGGAAATCGTGAAGCGATTCAAAGCTGCTGCGCCCATGGTGCAGCTCTTGAACGAGCCGCTGGTGTCGCAGCCGCGCCGCCCTCTGTTCTGAGAAATGTGTGTAGGATGGGGAGTTCTCCAGCGCTTCTGCGCTTCAACAAAAACCTCCCATCTGCATGGCTGATTGATGACGTTCTCTGCCGAAATGTGCCGAAAAAGGCTCATAACCAAAGAAAACCGCCTTAAACCTGTGGAAACCCGGCAAATGCCGTTGACAAAGCATCTTGAACAGCCGAAGGTGGATTGCGGAACGATTCTCAAACCCCGCATGGATACAGGCGATTTCGATCTTCCAGCGGAAACGGCGACTCAGACCAGGCACTCACAAAACCAACCTTAGGAACGAAGGAGCAACTCGATGGCAAAGGGAATGACCAAGACGGCACTCGTTAAAACGATGGCCGAAAAGATGGAGCTTACCAACAAACAGACGTCCTCTTTTCTTGAACTGCTTGCGGATACGGCAGTGAAGGAGACGAAAAAGAACGGAGAGTTTACAATTCCCGGTATCGGTAAGCTCGTGAAAGCCGAGCGGAAGGCGCGCCTGGGTCGCAACCCTCAGACGGGTGAGACCATCAAAATCAAGGCGAAGACTGTGGTGAAGTTCCGCGTGGCTAAGACCGCGAAGGACACGATCGCACCAGTGAAGAAGTAACTTCACCGGAAGCGGTCGTTTGCAGGCGCAAGAGAGTTGGCCGGAGCGTAGAGAGCGCTCCGGCCGTTTTTTGTCCCCGGTTAGGCCTCGGTGCGGCTGCTCACAAGCGCCCGGATAACAATCGAGACGCCAAACGAAACCACGACGCATTGAATCAGCAGCCATGCGTTGTATTGCCAACCCGCGACGGCAAAGCAGATCGCGACTCCCCACATATAGCTCTCGCCCAATACCGCTTGGCGCCAGCGCGGAATCAGCGGCTGCGGCGCGATACGGGGGCGCAGCGAAGGGATCAGACGCGGCACCACGCTACAGTACGTTGCATAAGGCGCGCCCAGCCTCGAAAGCAGGAACGGCTCTTCGGCAAAGATCAGGCGCATCTGGAAAACCGGAATAATCGCTAGGGCGAAAACCGCTCCCGACCGGGGCATGATCAGCGCCAGAGCCAGCGTATGTAGGATCGTGCCAAGGTAAAGCGGGTTCCGCATATAGCGGTATGGCCCGGCTTCGATGATGCCGGGCGTGGGCGCGTTCACAGCCGCGTTCACGGCCGTGTGCATGGTGGCGGACTGCACGACGTTCGCTCCCAGATACGACGAGCCCCATGTGCGCAGGAACGCTCCCATCAACGCGCAGGCAATCGCCACCCAGAGTAGGAGCTTATATGCCACGGCAACGTCGCGAATACCGACCCGCGCCAAATTCATGCCCAGCAGCCCCCAGGCATGGGCGTTCGGCCCCGGCGGCTCAATAGGAAGCCAGATATTCCAAGGCGCGGTAAAGCCAAGTACATACACCAGCGTGTGGAGCAGATACCTGTAGCGATACTCGAACAGCGTGGCTTTCATCTTTCAATCATAGGCGGAGGCCTGCGCTTGCATGCCTAATCGTCGGACAACGCGTTGAGCGCGCCTAACACCAGGTCGAAGTCTTCCAGATTCGCGTACTCGATAATGATCTTTCCTTTGCCTCTCTTATCGTCGATACGCACTCGCAGTCCGAGCGCTCGCTGCAAGCGATCCTGCGCCTCATGCACATTTGGGTCCTGCGGCTCAATGACTCTGCCGGAGCTGGCTGTTTTCGCCTCCGGATTCATCAACCCATGCACATAGCTCTCCGTCTGGCGCACCGACATGGACAGCGCCACGATCTTTTGCGCAGCGGTTGTAATCTGCTCCTGCGACGACAGCCCAAGCAGCGTGCGCGCATGCCCGAAAGACAGCTCGCCCGACTCCACCTTCTGCTGGACTTGAACAGGTAGCTTCAACAAACGAAGGAAGTTAGACACAGATGCACGATCCTTGCCCGTGCGCGCGGCCATGTGCTCCTGCGACATCTTAAAGTCGCTCGAGAGACGCTGGTAAGCACGCGCCTGCTCCATCGGATTCAGGTCTGCTCGCTGGAGATTCTCCACGATCGTCATCTCCATCGCCTGCTCGTCTGAGACCGCACGAACGATTGCCGGGATTGTCAGCTTTCCCGCCTGCTTTGAAGCAAGAAGCCGTCGTTCGCCTGTAATCAGTTGATAACGCTCTGAAGAAAGTTGCCGAACAAGAATCGGCTGCACGACGCCTGTCGCTGCAATGCTTTGGGCCAGCTCCGATAGCTTGAGCGGATCGAAGCTGCTGCGCGTCTGGAACGGATTGCGATCGATTCTCTCCAGTTCAATCTCGAGCGGCTTGCCCGTTCCGCTCACCTCGTGCGGCTCTGGGGTTTGCGGGTTCGTTAGGCGCGAGGGCAAAAGAGCCTCGAGTCCTCGGCCCAGTGCGCGGCGTTTCGAATCCTGCGGTAAGAGTGTCATGAAGAGGCGCTATCCTTTGGCTTTGGGTCAGCTTTGCGTTTCAGCAGTTCGCTTGCAAGCTCCCGGTAAGCTTCCGCGCCACGAGAACGCGGGTCATAAAGCGCTACCGGCAAACCATGGCTGGGAGCCTCGGCGAGGCGAATATTGCGTGGAATCGTCGTGCGAAAAAGCTTTTCCCCAAAGAAATCCTTGAGGTTCTGCGTCACCTGCTGTGAGAGATTGGTGCGGTCGTCATACATCGTAATGAGCACACCTTCCAGGCCCAGTTCATGATTGAAGGCCTGCGCAACACGATCCAACGTGCTGATCAACTCTGAGATCCCTTCCAGCGCATAATACTCCGCCTGGATCGGCACCAGCAGTCCGTCCGCGGCTACGAGCGCATTAAGCGTCAGCAGATCAAGAGCGGGAGGACAGTCCAGCAACACATAATCGTATAGGGTCAAGATTTCGCTCAAGGCCTCCCGCAGACGGTATTCTCGCCGTTCAGCAGCGATGAGTTCGATGTTCGCTCCGATCAGATTTCGGCTGCCCGGAACCAGAAAAAGCTCAGGAATGCTTGTAGGTAACGTTGCCTCTGCGAGAGTGGTTTGGCCCAGCAGTACATCGTAAATTGAAAGTCGCTGAACCTGCATATGCGTCTCGCGACGAAAGCCCAACCCCCCCGTGGCATTCGCTTGTGGGTCCGAATCGACCAGCAGAATGCGGCGTCCCTCCAAAGCGAGGGCCGCAGCCAGATTGATAGCAGTCGTCGTCTTTCCCACACCGCCCTTCTGATTGACGATGGCAAGAATTCTGGCGCGTACTGGTTGTGGGGCAGATCCGCTGGGCATTGTTCTTCCCAGCGTACTGTTAGCTCCACAATCTCGCAAATGCATAGCGATCGAGCAACAATGTTCCACGTGGAACATTCCAATGCTTCCCGTCTTGAATGGCTCATTCGGATGTTCCACGTGGAACATCCAAATGCTTAGGTCACCAAACGAAGGAACCTGCCATTTGAGCCGGGAATCGAGAACGTCTTCCCAACGTCCCCTTTAGCACCCGAAAGATGTGCAATCACGCCGCCGCTGTTCAGACGAAGCCGGGCTCCCGCCATGGCTTCCACCGGATCATCCACCGCCCGCAGCGTAACCACATCAAATCGGCATTCCGTCGGCATATTCTCGACACGATCTACCCACACCTTCGTCGTAATCCCCAAAGCGCGCACCACCTCACGCAGAAAAGTGCCTTTCTTTCTCTGCGATTCACCCAGCGTGACCTCCATCAATGGCAACGCAAGCTGAATCGGCAGACCTGGGAATCCCGCGCCCGATCCGAAATCCAGCAGACTCTTGGCAGCCGGAAGGTGAATCGCCGTAAAGAGTGACTCCCCAAAGTGGCGACTCACGATCTCGCGAGGCGTGCGAATGGCCGTCAGGTTGGTGCGGGCATTCCATTTCATAAGCAGTTCGAGATAAACGGAGAGCTGATCCAGCAAGAGCGTCGTAGGAGAGGCATAGTACGGATCGAGCAACTCTCCAATCTGCTCGGGGGAAAGCACCATCAGACTGCGACGCCGACTAGCTCCGTCTTGGTGATCCGGGCCTCGTCGATAAATCGATTGAAGATCGCTCTCGAAGCCGCACTCGAGTGGAACGTCCGCTCAGGATGCCACTGAACCCCAAGCACGAGATGTTCATCCGACTCGCCTTCGATCGCCTCAATTACTCCGTCCTGCGGGCAGCGTGCCGAGACTTTCAAGCCTTGCCCACAAATCGCGACCGCCTGATGATGCGACGAGTTGACCGGCAGCCGTATACTCCCCCCCGTCCATATCGCCTCGCTCGAATCGACCAGATCGGCAAGCGCTGAGTTCGGTGCGACGGCTACGGTATGGGCTACTGCTACCGGCCGCCCAGCGGAATGATTGACAGGCATCACAGCGAGGTCTTGAATCAACGTGCCGCCTCGCCAAACATTCATCATCTGCACGCCGAAGCATATTGCCAAAAGCGGCTTTCGCAATGAAAAAGCATCCTCCAGCAGCAATTCATCCAGCTGTTCGCGCAAGGGATCAGCCGGAGCACAGGCATCCTCTCTTGCATGTCCGTATCTCGAAGGCGCCACATCGGCCGGGCTGCCTGGAAGAACGATTGCAAGGCAAGTAGCCGCCATTCTAAGTGCCTCCTGGCGCGAGAGGTCAAGCGCAAAACCCACCGGTTCACCACCGCTCGCCGAAACCGCCTCCGCATAAGCCGGCCAGTTCAGCTTGTTATATGCCACATCGCCAGTGGTGGGGTGCGGAATCGCAATGCGCGGTCTCATTCCCGCTATTGTAGAACGTCAGGAGTGTTCGGCGTAGAGCGCAGCGATGGCACCGAAGAGCCGCTCAGAAAGTGCATTTGCATCCCGAGTTGAAAGCCCCGCCGTTGCGATCGGGTCCCCAATCACCAGTTTCAGCGGCCTGGGAGTCAGATGATAGACGTGGATCGGAAGAAGTTCATAGGTGCCGATCAGCGCCACCGGAACCAGCGGCACCTGGGCCTTGATCGCCATAAACGCCGCTCCCGATTGAAATGGTGTCATCGCCCCCTCCGCCGCGCGCCCGCCCTCAGGAAAGATCACCAACGGAAGGCCCTGTTGCAGGGTTTTAACCCCACGCAGAAGACCCGCGATCGCCGAACGTCCCGATTTGGCGTCGATCGGAACCTGTCCCGACCGATTCAAATACCACCCTACAAACGGAACCTTCCAGAGCGACAGCTTTGCCAATATTCGAAACTGAAATGGAAGCTTCGCAAACAAAACGGGCGTATCGTAGTAACTCAAATGGTTCGAGGCGTACACCGCCACTTCATGAATATGCAGCTTGTCGCGCCCGAGCAGCGTCACCGGAGAGAGGCTGATCAGCAGCAAAACATTGGCCCATGCGCGAGCGATCGCGTGCTGCTGACGGCCCGACCTATCCCACAGCCCGCACATCAGTGACACGCACCCGAATCCAATGGTCGCGGTTGCCACCAGAGGGTAGACAAATAAGTAGCTAAACCAGCGTATGCCCGCATGGGGACGGGGTCGAGGCGCCGAAGCGTGTTTGGCCGCAACCGTCTCTTCAGACGGCGCGCCGGAAAGCCGCGAAGAACTCACCGACGAGCGTCCAACACGAGTTCTCGAATCTCACCCACCAGGTAAACCGAACCCGTAGCCAGGATCAAGCCATGGTCTGGAGTGATTGCCCGCGCCTGGGCCAGCGCCGCCCCGAGGTGTGGCGCCGCATGTGCCGGAACCCCCAGCGAGTGTGCCGCCGCGAGCAGGTCCTCCACCTTTGCCGCGCGTTCATTTGCGATCGGCGCCAGAATGACATGATCGTGTCTCCGCAACGGGTCAGCATCTGGCGAAGAGTCGAAGAGCGGAAAAAGGATGCGTGACATCTCGCTCAGGTTCTTGTCTTTCAGGCAGGAGAAAATCAGTGTGCGCGGCTGCGCTTCAGGCAGCGCCGAGATCGCTCCGCGCAGTGTCCACGCACCGGCAGGGTTGTGCGCCACGTCCAGCAGCAGGTTGGGTGCGATAAATTCCAGCCGGCCTGGCCATTTCGTACCGTGAATCCCCGCTTCAATCGCGGCGTTTGTGATATTGTAACCACGATTGTTACACTTTCCGTCTATTTTGTACCCGCTACTGTTACGAATCGCGATCGCCGCCGCAATTGCCAGCGCAATGTTGCGCTGCTGGTGCTGCCCCGGCAGAGGCGAGTCGACCTCCAGCGCTCCCGCCTCGGCATCGCTATCCAGCTGCAGGGTGTAGCGGTTGCACGGCAGCCCGGCAACACCGGTCGCCCCAGCCCATACATTCGCGATATCTGCCCCCACCCCATTCCTCTGCGCAGGTGGAATGAAATTGGCCGCGCTAATCGCATGAACGTGAAGCGCGTTCGCCGCGATCCCAATGGCGAGATTCGCCTCCGGATGCTGCGGCAGTGTAATCAGCGTGCCGCCCTCCCGTAGAATCCCGCATTTCTCCCCCGCGATCTCGCGGATCGTATCCCCCAGATAATCCTGGTGATCGAGCGCGATGTCCGTAATCACGGAGAGCAGCGGCTCCACGATGTTGGTCGCGTCCAGCCGCCCGCCCAGTCCCACTTCAAGAACCATAATCTCCGCCGGCGCCCTGCCTTCCTCGCCCGCGAAGTAGAGGAACGCGACAGCCGTCAGCCGCTCGAAGAAGCTGGGCAGCAAAGGCACCTCCCCTGCCGCCAGCAACGATTCGCAAACATCATCTACCCGCGTATACAGTCGGGCAAAGTCCTCATCCGAAATCTCGCGAAGTTCCAGCGGACCATCGCCCCCATGCACCGCCTCAACCCCGTACTCCGGCGGCTGCGCCGGTTGCGCCAGCTGAATGCGCTCATTCACCCGGATCAGGTGCGGACTCGTATAGAGTCCGGCTCGGTACCCAGCCGCCGTCAAAATCGAGGCGAGCGTCGCAGCCGTCGAGCCCTTCCCGTTGGTTCCCGCGATCAGCACCGAAGGCACGCGCATCTGAGGATCGCCGAGCGCCGCGCAGATTGCCCGAATATGCGCAAGATCGAACCGCCGTCGCGCCTTCTCTGGTCCTGTCCGCTCTCCGGTCGCGATCACCCGCAGTTCAGGCCCCAGCGTAAACAGGTGGTCGACTGCCTCCGCGTAGATCATGCTCGTATTCTACCGGCGACAGCCGTCTCAGCACCAAAGTACCCAGGCGCCTTAGAAACCGATCGTCCCCAGCGCGCACGCGCCGATAACGAAGAAAGCAATCGATCTTCTTAATCAGGAGCGTATCTGTATGACAGACATCTTTATCGCTATGGGTTTCTGGGCCATGGTCCTCGTCCCGTGCATGGTCGCGATGAACCGGCAAGCTCCACACGGCCCGGAAGACGCTCGTTCCTGACTTAATGCGCGGACCCGGGCTAGGCTGCCGCGTTCGCGACCAACGGTTCATACTTCGCTAGTAGATCTTCCTTCTTCGTCGTCCCGCGGTCGATTTCGCTGGTACCGCCTGCCATCACGAACGTTACATCGGTCAGCCCTATAAACCCGAGAATCCCCTTTAGGTATCCCGTCTCCAGGTTGTAGCTCGCTAGATGGCTGCCTGACGTGTAGTCGGCTCCGGACGCGATGATGACGGTAACCTTCTTGTTCTTCAGCAGACCCTCGTAGCTGGTGCTGAACGTCACGCCAACCCGCACCACATGGTCGATCCACGCCTTTAGGATCGCGGGAGTCGAAAAATTGTACATCGGCGTCCCAATCACGATGTGGTCCGCCTCCTGCAGCTCGCCGATCAGCTCATTCGAGATCGCCAACGCCTCCGCCATCTCGGGCGAGTGCTGCTCCGCGGGCGTATACGCTCCCGCAATCCACGGCAGATCCACAAACGGCAGCTTGGTCTTGCACAGGTCGCGCATAACCACGTTGCCGCCGGCATGGCTCGTCTTCCATTCTTCAACGAAGTTCGTGGTGAGGGTGCGGGACACGGAGTAGTCGCCGCGCGGGCTGGCGACAATTGAAAGCAAATTCGGCATAGTGATCCTCGGCTAGATAGTTGCTGAAGCAACTGAAAATCAGATGGGCCACAAGCCTCGAGGATGCAGTCTTATTTCTGAATAGGCTGCCTTCCCCGGCGCGTGCTGGTGTCCCACCGCCCAAAGCAACTATGCTTAGGCTTTCGAGCCTCGCCAAAAGAAGGAACGCATGAGCGCAGTCAGTAACGAGACCCAGCCGATGATTCGCGTGCAGTTGCCCGACGGCACCGTTCGCGAGGTCCCCCAGGGAACTACCC
>CAXTPN010000067.1:0-11605 GCA_964246125.1 uncultured Acidobacteriaceae bacterium | reverse complement strand
TCTCTGACCTGGGCGGCACGGTCATCATCACGCACGCCGCGCCGGACGGCCGCAACATCAACCTGGGCTGCGGCGCCCTGCACCCCGACGTGGTGGCCGCCGAGGTGGTGAAGCACCAAGCCTCCCTCGGCATCACGTTCGATGGCGACGCCGACCGCGCTCTGTTCGCGGACGAAACCGGCAAGGTGGTCAACGGAGACGCCATCCTGCTGATCGCGGCGCGCGACCTGCAGGCGCAGGGCAAGCTGGCCAACGCGACCGTGGTCGCGACCACGATGTCGAACATGGGTCTCGAAGCGGCGCTGGCGCGCTCCGGCATCAAGATGCTGCGAGCGCCTGTGGGCGATAAATACGTGCTCGAGCAGATGCTCTCGACCGGCGCTACGCTGGGGGGCGAGCAATCCGGGCACATCATCTTTTCCGGTCGCTCGACCACCGGGGACGGCCTGCTGACAGCGCTGCTGGTGCTCGACCTCATACACCGCAGTGGTCAGTCGCTCGCCGAACTCACCGCCGATCTCAAAAACTTTCCTCAGGTCATCGTCAACGTCAAGGTGCGCGAAAAGAAGCCGCTGCTCGAGATACCGTCCGTCGCTGAAACGATTGCCCGGGCCGAAGAGGCACTCGCGGGTACCGGCCGGGTCGTCATCCGCTACAGCGGCACCGAAGCGCTAGCTCGCGTGATGATCGAAGCCGAAGACCATGCCGCCATGACCCACCACGCGGAAGCCATCGCCGACGCGATCCGCGGCGAGATTGGGGTCTAAGCGACAGATGAACGAACTGACCCGCGCCCTCACCGCCGATAGCGCCCACGCGTCGCCCTCGCACATCCTCGAGGCGCTTTCGGCTGATATTGCGCACGCCCACACTGACGCCGCGCCTCACAGCATCTATCAGGAGCTATGGCACATCACGTTCTGGCAGCGGGTTACGCTGGACTGGATTGGCGGCATCGAGACACCCGCGCCCCTCCACAACGACCTGAGCTTCCCGAGCGGATCGCAAGTGCGCGAAGAATCGTGGAAGCAGCTATGTGGGCGTTTCTTCGCGGGCAACCAGCAGGCTGGCGATGCGGCCGCGGATGAGGCGATGCTGGACCGGATCATTCGCTGCCCGTCGCCGCCAGGATTGCCTGTACGACTGATGTCGGTCCGCGAGCAGCTTGAAAGCCTGGCCGCGCATAACGCGTACCACTTCGGCCGCATCGTCCTGCTGCGGCAACTGCGGCGCACGTGGCCTCCACCCTCCGGCGGGTTTACCTGGTAAGGAGGGCTAGACTGATTCGCATGAGATTTCTTCCAGCATGCGGGCTTGCCGCTCTGCTCTGCATCGCGCAGGCCCAGCAGCGTGCATCGTGGCGGATCGGGCCGTTCACGCGTCTCCCGGCAGCGAGCGTCATCATTTCGCCGCGCCCGGAGTCGGCGTTCGCTGATCCTATTCTCCAGCGCGCGGTTCCTTGGGAGGCGCTGCACACCTTCAACCCCGCCGCCATCGTGCGCGAAGGCAAGGTCTACATGCTCTACCGCGCCGAGGATGACTCCGGCGCGATGCAGGTCGGGGGTCACACCTCGCGCCTCGGCCTCGCGGTCTCGGAGGACGGCATCGCTTTCACCCGGCAGCCCGCGCCCGTCTTCTATCCCGCGCCCGACGCCCAGCAAGCACGCGAGTGGCCCGGCGGCGTCGAAGACCCGCGGCTAGTCGAGTCGGACGACGGGACCTACGTTCTCACCTACACACAATGGAACCGCCAGACATACTCGATCGGCATCGCCACGTCGCGCGATCTCACGCACTGGACCAAGTTCGGGCCTGCCTTCGGCGATACCGGGAAGTACGCGCGGCTGCAATACAAATCCGCCGGCATCCTGACCGCGCCGCGCAACGGCCGCCTGGTCGCCGTCCGCGTCCACGGCTCCTACTGGATGTACTGGGGCGAAGGCATCGTCCATCTGGCTACCTCGCCCGACCTCGTCCACTGGACTCCGGTCGAGGATGCGGCGGGTAAGTTTGTCGATGTCCTGAGCCCGCGCCCGGGACGCTTCGACAGCAGCTTTCCGGAGGTGGGCCCGCCGCCCGTCCTCACCACCGCCGGCATCGTCGTCCTCTACAACGGCAAGAACTCCGCCACGGCCGGCGACCCGGCCATCGGCGCGAATGCCTACGCGGCCGGCGAGGCCCTCTTTGACGCAGAGGACCCCAAGCATCTGCTCGCGCGCGATGACGATCCAGTCCTCAAGCCAACCATGCCCTACGAGAAGACCGGCCAATACGCCGCCGGCACCACCTTCGCCGAAGGATTGGTGCTCTTCCACGACCGGTGGTTCCTTTACTACGGCTGTGCCGACTCCTTTGTAGCCGTAGTCACCGCCCCGCGTCCCAGGCCCTAGAGCTAGGCGTTCAGCGTGGCGGCTCGGCAAGTTTGGCAGTCTCCGAGGATTTCAGGTGCGCATCGCGGTAGATACGGAGGATAAACTGCTGGCTCGTTCCTCGAAACATCTGGGCGGGTGCGCTGGACACATGTCAAGTATGGGCGATCTGACATAGAATCAGCGTGGAATTGTAGATTCGTCCGGCGCGCGCGCAAACGTGGCGGTCCAGAATGCAGCGCAGCCGGGAATCAGCTTCGAGGTATCTTCGATGAGTCTCATGCCGGGCGGGTCTTCAGTTAACAGCCGTACTCTTGGTGCGCAGCGTTTGCGGGCGGCAGAATACCTGCGCTTTGCCGCTGGTCTTACAGTTGCCGTCGTTCTGGGCTGCGTCAGCCTTGGGGCACAGCCGAGCGGCGGCGCAGCGCCCGCGCGCCTGACGATCAACACGAGGGAGATTGTAACGCCTGTGAGCCCGACGCTGTATGGGTTGATGACGGAGGAGATCAACCATGCGTTCGACGGCGGTCTGTACGCGGAGCTGGTGCAGAACCGGACGTTTCGGGCGAGCTGGGAGGGCGTGCAGCATTGGACGCTGGTGCGCAACGGTGAGGCTCGAGCGGCCATGCAGGTGGACGCAGCCAATGGCCCGAGTAAGGCGCTGCCTTCTAGCTTGAAGGTGACAGTGGATGCCGCCTCCGCGGGGAGCGAGGCGGGGGTGAGCAATGCGGGGTACTGGGGGATTGCGGTAAGGCCGCGTACCTCGTACCGCGGATCGTTCTATGCGAAGGTGGGCGATGCAGCGATTGGGCCGGTGACGGCGCGGCTGATCGATGACAAGACCGGCGCGGTGCGGGCGGAGGCGACCGTTGCGCTGCATGGGGGCGAGTGGTCGAAGTACGAATACACCTTGAGGGCGGGTGCGGGCGCGGGAGTGTCTTCGCAGAATCATTTGCAACTGACGGTGGCGCACGCGGGTACGATGTGGCTGCAGCTGGTGTCGCTGATGCCGCCGACCTACCATGACCGGCCAAACGGCAATCGCGCCGACCTGATGGAGCGGATGGCGGGGTTGCACCCGAAGTTTTTGCGGCTGCCGGGCGGCAACTACCTGGAGGGCGACCGCCTGAGCGACTGGTACAACTTTAAGGAGACGATTGGGCCGCTGGTGGACCGGCCGGGGCACCAGGCTCCGTGGACGTACTGGTCGACGGACGGCATGGGGCTGCTGGAGTTTCTGGAGTGGTGCGAAGACCTGAAGATGGAGCCGCTGCTGGCCGTGTATGCGGGGTATGCGCTGCGCGGGGATCATATCGCTCCGGGCAAAGACCTGGAGCCGTATGTGCAGGCGGCGCTGGATGAGGTGGAGTATGTAACCGGCGACGTGAGTACGAAGTGGGGTGCGGCGCGTGCGCGCGACGGGCATCCGGCTCCGTTTCCGCTGCACTATATCGAGATTGGAAATGAAGACTGGTTCGACAAGTCAGGCAGCTATGATGCGCGCTTCGCGCAGTTTGCGCGGGCGCTGCGCCAGCATTACCCGCAGTACAAGCTGATTTCGACCGCGCCGGTGACGGAGAAGGCGGCGGACGAGCAGCCGGATGTGCAGGACGACCACTACTACAAGCCATCGGGCGACATGCTGGATTTCGTGCATCACTACGACAATGCGCCGCGCACCGGGCCTAAGATCTTCGTGGGCGAATGGGCTACGCTTTCGGGCTCGCCGACGCCGGACTTCGGGGCGGCGCTGGCGGATGCGGCATGGATGACCGCGATGGAGCGCAATAGCGACCTGATCGTGATGGCGGCTTACGCGCCGCTGCTGGTGAATGTAAACCCGCAGGCGTCGCAGTGGGGGACGAACCTGATCGGCTACGACGCACTGACGAGCTATGCGTCGCCGAGCTACTATGCACAGGCGCTCTTCGCTGGGCACCTGGGCGATGGGACGGCACGGACGACGATGACTGGCGCGGGCGAACGGTTTTTCTATTCGGCGACGGTGAGCTCGGCGGACCACGTGCTGCACCTGAAGCTGGTGAACGCTTCGGACCGGGAACAGCTGCTTGTGGTCGACGTGGAGGGTGCGGCGGGAGCGCACAACGGGACGATGAGCTCGCTGCATGGGGCCAGCTACGAGGTTACAAATTCTGTGAGCGATCCGAATTTCATTCACCCGGTCGAATCGACGGTGCGGGTGCCGGGGGGTGAGTGGAAGCATGCGGTTCCGGCGCTGACGATTGAGGTGATGGACATTCCGCTTCGTTAGGTGCATGCGTACTGGCGGTGGGGACGCCGGTTGATTAGAATGGACGTTGCTTTGTAGAAGTGCTGCTCATGGTCCTGGCGTGGACGGGGTGGGGAAGCACGAAGCTCCCATGGATGGGAGTTCAGGTTGAGTGATGGATTTGCGCAGATTTTCGCGATGGCCGATTCGGATGCTGCTCGTGGCGCTGACCATGGCGGGGGCGGGGTTCATTCTGCAGGCGGTGCGGGCCAGTAGCGACGCGGACAATGCCGCGGCCGCGCGACACGCGTATAGCGAAAAGATCGCGGCTGGCTATAACGATCATTTCGGGGCTACAGCGCACTTTTTGCCTTCGAACGCAGTGACGGACACGGGTGAGTTCGTCGATCCGAAGAGCTTTCCGACGGCGAAGTATTGCGGGCACTGCCACCAGGAGTCGCACGCGGAGTGGCGGGAGTCGGCGCACTCGAACTCGAACCGGCCGCCGTGGTATCTGCGGAATGTTGATCTGCTGAAAGCGGAGAAGGGGGTAGAGTTCACACGGCATTGCGAGGGCTGCCACGACCCGATTGCGCTGTTCGCGGGAGTGCTGACGCAAGGCGCCCCGGTGAAGCGGCCCTACGACCAGGATGGCGTGACGTGCAGCGTCTGCCACTCGATCGAGAAGGTGGATACGCGCGGGACGGGTAGCTATGTCATGGGCGTTCCGGCGGTGCTGGTGGATGACGAGGGCAAGCCGATTACGCGGGCGGTGAGCGACGGTGAAATCCTGGCGCATCTGGACCGCCACAGCAAGGCGGTGATGAAGGACTTTTACCGCACTTCGGAGTTTTGCAGCTCGTGCCACAAGGCGGCGCTGCCACGCACGCTGAACGACTATAAGTGGCTGCGCGCGATCTCGCTCTACGACGAGTGGCAGGCGTCCTCGTTCGCGAAGGAGTCGCCGTTGCCGTTCTATGTGAAGGATTCGGTATCGACCTGCCAGACCTGCCACATGCAGCGGGAGGGGCTGCGCGCGCCGGACCCGGGGGCGAAGAAGGGTCAACTGGCGTCGCACCGGTGGCTGGGCGCGAACACGATTATTCCGCAGTTCTATGGGTATGACGAGCAGATGAAGCGGATCGTGCAATTCCTGCAGAACGGCGTGTTCAACGTCGACTTGTTCGCGCTGGAGCATGGCGACGCGAAGGATGGAGCGCAGGCGCAGACAGTTTCGGCGCCGTTGGGGCTGGTGAGCTATAAAGTTGCGCCGGGAGAGCGCCTGACCGCGGATGTGGTGATCCAGAACAAGGGCATCGCGCACAGCCATGTGCCGGAGCAGCGCGACATGTATGAGTCGTGGGTGAATTTCACGGTGAAGGACGCGACCGGGAAGGTGTTGAGCGAGAGCGGATTCCTGAAGCCGGGGGGCGACCTGGACGAGCGCGCGCATAGCTTTACGAACCGGCTGATCAACGCAAAGGGCGGGCTGAACGACCTGCACCAGGTTTGGGATAACCGCGTTGTGGCGTACAACAACACGATTCAGTCTGGGCGCTCGCAGGTGGTGCGGTACAGCTTCACGATGCCGGAGGGCGCGACGGACGCGGTGACGCTGACGGCCACGGTGAAGTACAGGCGCTTCGACCAGCACTTCATGGATTTCGGCATGGGCAAGCACTACGAGGAGCCGGTGGTCGACATGGTGTCGGCGACCCGCGTGATTCGGGTGGGGGCGAACGCGGCGTCCGCGGCGGCGGCGGCCGAGAACAAGGAGTGGATGCGCTGGAACAACTACGGCATCGCGCTGCTGGACGCACAGCAGTACGCGGCCGCGCTGGATGCGTTTAGCCATGTAACGAAGCTGCGGCCGGATTATGCGGATGCGTTTACGAATATGGCGATCGTGGAGATTCAGTGGGAGCGGTACTCGGATGCGCGGCCGCACCTGGAGCAGGCGCTGCGGCTTGCGCCCGAACAACCGCGCGCACTTTACTATCGCGCGCTGGTGGAGCGGAACGAGGGCAATCTCGATCTGGCAATCAATGATTTCCAGATGGTGTTGAAGAGTTTTCCGCGGTCGCGCGACGCGCATCGGGAGCTTGGGTTCTCGTATTACCAGCAGCACAAGTATCCTCAGGCACTGACCGAGTATGAGGCGCTGCAGAGCATCGATCCGGACGATCTGGCGGCGCATTACAATCTTTCGATCCTGTACCGTCGTCTCGGCAAAAAGGATCGGGCGACGGAGGAGGCTGCACGCTTCACGGACCAGAAGGACGACCCGACGGCGAGCACTTTTGCATTGGAATACTTGCGGAATCATACGGAGCTTGCGAACGAGAGCGTGCCGTGGCATGCGCACGAATTGGATGCGGTGAAGATAGAAGGACGCGCGGGCTCGGGTAGTGCCGGCGCGACCGCCAACCGATGAAGGCGGAGGGCTTCCGCAAGATTGCGGGGCGTTTGCTGCTGGCCTCGTCTGCTGGATGCCTGATGGTGGCGTGGAGTGGGCTTTTCGACGCTCCGGCGGCGCATGCGGCGGTAAAGGGTTCACGCGAAGGCGCGGCGCTGTTTCATGAGAAGGGCTGCGAGCACTGCCATGGCGTGGATGGAGTGGGAACGGAGCGCGCGCCGGATCTGAGCGGGATTGGGAGAGCTTGGCACAAGCCGGAGATCGAGCGGCAGATCAGGCAGGGCGGCAAGGAGATGCCGCCGTTCGGCGATGTACTGACCAATGACGAGGTTCAAGACCTGGTCGCTTATCTGGCGGGTAAGAAGAAAACAGTGAAGCCCGCGCCGAAGCCAGGCAAGCCGGCCACAGCTGGAAACGATTCGGAGGACGTCCATGCACCGTTTACTCGCTAGAGGCCTGGTAGCTGTGGTGTTTACGCGCTTGCTTGCGCTGGGCGCGGTTGCCGTGGCGCAGACGCCTCGCGTTTATCATCTCAAGGGCGATTACGCGTTCACGCACGATCCCTCGATGGCGAAGGATGGCGCGACGTACTATGTCTTTGCGACCGGCAAGGCGCCGGATGGAGGGCAGTTTCCGGTGCGCTGCTCGGAGGATCTGGAGCACTGGCGGATGTGCGGGCATGTGTTCGACGCGATTCCGCAGTGGGTTCAGGAGAAGAGCCCCGGGACGAAGGAGTTGTGGGCTCCGGACATCTCTTACTCGCATGGAGTGTTTCGGCTCTACTATGCGTACTCGCTGTTTGGAGAGAATGCGTCGGGCATCGGGTTGGCTACGAACAAGACGCTGGATTCCAAGAGCCCGGATTACAAGTGGATGGACCACGGGTTAGTGCTGGAGTCGAAAGCGGCTGACGATTTCAATGCCATCGATCCGAACTACATCGAGGATGCGCAGCATCGCGCGTGGCTCTCGTTTGGGAGCTTCTGGGGCGGGATCAAGATGCGGGCTCTGGACGCGGGTACAGGGTTGCTTTCGGCGGGCGACACCAAGCTGTACTCGCTGGCGGCACGCGTGAAGCCTGAGCAGGTTGCGCCGCAGAAGTTCGACCCGGAGCATCCGCGGCTGCCGCCGGACTGGCAGGCGATCGAAGCTCCGTTCATTGTTTCGCATGGCGGCTTTTACTATCTTTTTGTGTCGTTCGATCTTTGCTGCCGAGGGACGCGAAGCAGCTACAAGACGATGGTGGGGCGCTCGAAGGTCGTGACCGGGCCGTATGTGGACCAGGCGGGAACGCCTATGTCGCGAGGTGGCGGAACTCTTCTACTTGGGCCGAACAAGCGTTGGCTCGGCCCCGGCGGGGAGTCGGTCTTGCATCAGGTGGACGGCAGCGATCTGATCGTTTTTCACGCGTATGACGCGACCACGGGCAGACCAGCGATGCAGATTTCAAGCCTGATCTGGCGAGACGGATGGCCGTTGGCCGCGCTCGGCGAGGAACAGGCCAAGTGATGGCGGGAGCGTAAAGCGGTTTGCATGTTTGGGATTGGATAAGGCATGCTGGACAGCAGTTGGAAGGAGTTTCCCTGTTGATCAAAGCTATATTTTCCGTTCTGCTCCTTGCGCTGGCTGCCGCGTTTTGCCGCGCGCAGGAAGCGCCCGTTCGATGGTCGCCAGAGAAGGCGAACGCGTGGTACGCGCAGCAGCCGTGGCTGGTGGGGGCCAATTTCGTGCCTTCGAATGCGATTAATGAGCTGGAGATGTTTCAGGCAGCGACCTTCGATCCCGCGCTCAACGACAAGGAACTCGGCATGGCCGAGTCCATCGGGATGAATACGATGCGCGTCTTCCTGCAGGACCAACTTTGGACGCAGGACGCGGAAGGCTTCAGGCACCGGCTGGACACGTTTTTGAGCATTGCGGCGAAGCATCACATCCGGCCGCTTCTGGTGCTCTTCGACTCGTGTTGGGACCCGAATCCGCACCTCGGCGAGCAGCATCCTCCTGTACCCGGCGTCCACAACTCCGGTTGGGTGCAGAGCCCGGGGAAGCAGCGGCTGATGGACCCGGCGGCTGAACCTGAATTGAAGGCCTATGTGCAGGGCGTAGTGGGGGCGTTCGCGAAGGACAAGCGTATTCTGGGCTGGGACGTGTGGAACGAGCCGGATAATCGCGGGAGCGATCGCGAGGAAGATTACGCGGCGAAGGTGCTGCGCGTGGACGAGCTGCTGCCGCAGGCGTTCGCGTGGGCGCGCGCCATGCACCCGGTCCAGCCGTTGACCAGTGGAGTATGGGTGGGGGATTGGGTTCACCCGGAACTGGAGAGCGCGACGACGAAGATCCAGCTGGCGGAATCGGATGTGATTTCGTTTCACAACTACGACTGGCCGGAAGTATTTGAGGCGCGGGTTCAGTCTCTGCTTCGGTTTCATCGGCCGCTGCTGTGCACTGAGTATATGGCGCGCGGCAACGGCAGCACCTTCGATACGATCTTGCCGATCGCCAAGCAGTACCGCGTGGCTGCCATCAACTGGGGGCTGGTGGCGGGCAAGACCCAGACCTACTTCCCGTGGGATTCGGCGGAGCGACCCTATGTCAAAACGCAGCCGGCGGTATGGTTTCACGAGGTATTTCGCCAAGACGATACACCCTACCGGCAACGGGAAGTCGATCTGATTCGCAAGCTGACAGGGCGTGGGACTCCGCAAGCCGCGCAGTCTACGGTGGGGACTCCGTGAATCGGACTGGTTCAGGCCGCGCGCAAAAGGCGGCTTGCAGCGCTTTGGGTCTGATGTGGGTCGCATGCGGAGCGTTCGCACAGCCCCCTGTGTCGTCAGCGGGTCCTAAGACTGGGGTGGGTGCTTCCGTCGTTCCGGGCAGGTTTACGGATGTGACAGCGGCACGAGGGGTGAACTTTACCGGAGTGGCTTCGCACACCAGTCACAAGTATTTGATGGAGACGATGGGGTCAGGCGTGGCCGTTTTCGACTACGATAACGACGGCCTGCTGGACCTGTTCTTCGTCAACGGCGCGCCGCTGGACGATCCCATGGCGGGAGATGCGATACCTGAGAAGCGCTCGCCTAAGGACTGGAACCGGCTATATCACCAGCGTAAGGATGGCACGTTCGAAGATGTGACGGAGAAGGCTGGATTGAAAGGCGTGGGATACGGGATGGGAGTTGCCGCCGGCGACTTCGACAATGATGGCTTTGAAGACCTGTATGTCACGGGGTATGGCGGGAATCACCTGTACCGCAACAACGGTAATGGCACGTTTACGGATGTGACGGAGCGATCCGGGACCGGCGGCGACAAGAGGCTGGGGAACTCGTGGTCGACCAGCGCGGCATGGGTGGACCTGGACAACGACGGGCTGCTGGATCTGGTGGTGCTGCGCTACGTTCGCTGGAACTTCAACGATGTGTGGTGCGGCGAACATCGGGAGGGCTATCGCGCGTACTGCCATCCGGATATCTTTCCGGCGATTGCGCCGCTGGTGTACCACAACAATGGGAACGGGACGTTCACGGAAGTTGCGGAGAAGATTGGGCTGGGCACTCCGGGCAAGGGGCTGGGGCTTGCGATCTCGGATTTCGACCGCGACGGGAAGATCGATCTGGCGATCGCCAATGACTCCATGCCGGAGTTCCTGTACCACAACAAAGGCGACGGCAGCTTCGAGGAGACGGGGTTGACCGCGGAGATTGCGGTGGATGGCGATGGGCGTACCTACGCGGGAATGGGGATCGACTTCCAGGACTATAACAACGACGGGCTACCGGACCTAGTGATCACGAACCTCGCGAACCAGAAGTACGCGCTGTACCGCAATAACGGGGATGGCTCGTTTACCTATGACACCTATGTCTCGGGCCTGGCGCCGATGACGCTGCTGCACTCGGGCTGGGGCATTCACTTTCTGGATTATGACAATGACGGCTTGAAGGACCTGCTGATTGCGCAGGGTCATGACCTGGATACGGTGGAGCTGAACTATCCGCAGCTGCACTATAAGGAGCCGCTACTGCTGGCGCGGAACATGGGGAATGGCACGTTTGTGGACGTGTCGGCACAATCGGGGAGCGTGTTCACGCAGATGTGGGTGGGTCGCGGCATGGCGGTAGGCGACCTGGACAACGACGGCCGGCTGGATGCGGTGGTCACGACGAACGGCGGCACCGCCTATGTTTTGCGCAACGAGACGACTACGCAGAACCACTGGTTGACGCTGCTGCTGGTGGGTCACAAGAGCAATCGGGATGGGATCGGCGCGGAGATCAAGGTGGTGACGTCGCGTGGAGCGCAGTACTGGACCGTGTCGACGGCGGGGAGCTATCTTTCATCGAACGACAAGCGCGCGCACTTCGGGCTGGGCGCGGATGCAGTGATTCGATCAATCGAAATCCGATGGCCGAGCGGCGTGCGGCAGGTGCTGACCGATGTTGCGGGCGACCGGTTGGTGAAGGTCGATGAGCCATCCGCTGCTGTGGGGGCGGACACGAAAGGCGCGCGTTGAGCGGGGGCGGTTCATCCGCGAAGAGACGCTGGAGGTGCGCGCTGGCTGTAGTTTTGCTGCTGGCGGGGTGGGAG
>CAXTPN010000066.1:0-11859 GCA_964246125.1 uncultured Acidobacteriaceae bacterium | reverse complement strand
GGACCCCGACTTCGCCCCCACCACCGACGCCGACATCATCCATACCATCCCCACCGCGAAGCCCGCCCGGCTCCTTTCTATCGACGTCCTCCGCGGGCTTACCATCGCCTTCATGATCCTCGTCAACGACCAGATGGGCCCCGCACCCTTCCGCGAGCTCGTCCATGCAAGCTGGAACGGCTTCACTGCCACGGACCTGGTCTTCCCCACCTTCCTCTTCATTGTCGGACTCACCACTCTCCTTTCCACCGCCGCCCGCCTCGCCCACGGAGTCACCCGCAAAGAGCTGTTCCTCCACACCCTCCGGCGCACCCTCTTGCTCATCCTTTTCGGCTTCGTAGTCAATAACTTCCCCTTCTTCCACATGGCGACCGCCCGCTTCTACGGCGTCCTCCCCCGCATCGCGATCTGCTACTTCGTCGTCGCCGCGCTCCACCTGATCTCGCCGACCGCCAAAGACAAGGTCGTCATCGCCATCGTGTGCCTTCTCGGCTACTGGATGCTGATGCGATTCGTCCCCGTACCCGGCTACGGCGTCCCTACCCTCACGGTGCCGATCAACGACCACGACGGCAACCTCACCGCGTGGCTCGACCGCCAGATCTTCACCGCGCCCCACCTCTACGAGCGCACCCGCGACCCCGAAGGCCTCCTCTCCACCCTTCCCTCCATCGCCACCACGCTCTTCGGTCTGCTCGCCGGCCTGTGGTTGCGCACCCGGCGCACCACCAAGCGAAAAGCAGCGGGCATTGCCATCACCGGCATCGCGTTCCTCTGCATCGCCCTCGCATGGAATCTCTTCTTCCCCATCAACAAGAAGCTGTGGACCAGCTCCTTCTCTCTGTTCGCCGGCGGCTGGAGCTTGCTTCTCTTTTCCGCCACAATCTACGTTGTCGACATCCTCCGCTTCGGTCGGCCCCGCACCGACTCCGACAGCCCCGAATCCGCATTTCATCCTCTTCTTTACAAGCCGCTGCTCGTACTCGGCACCAACGCCATCGTCGCCTACCTCATCTCCGAACTGGGCGACAGCGTCCTGCGCAGCGTCCATCTCTCTTCCGGCGCCAACCTCAAGGCTGCCGCGTTCCATGCCATCGCCACGCTCGTCCCCGACCCCGCATGGGGTTCTCTCCTCTACTCGGTGGCCTATGTGCTGATCTGCTGGCTGCTGGTCCTCCCGCTCTATCGCAAACGCATCTTCCTCCGCATTTGATCACGCACACGCAAGAACACACGGAATAAACTTTCGGTATGCGCCTTCCCGCCCGCCTGCTGACTTCGCTACTCACGCTCTCCCTCGTCGCTCCGTTCGCGCGCGCTGACGCCTACGACGCCAAGCCCCGGCTGGTCATCATCCTCGTCTTCGACCAGTTCCGCGGCGACTTCCTCGACCGCTACCGCGCCGAGTTCAAAGCTCGCAACGGCTGGAACCTCTTCCTTCAGCAGGGTGCCCACTTCACTGACTGCTACTACGACTACGCCAACCTGGTTACCGCCGCCGGCCACGCCACCATCGGCACCGGGGCCTACACCGACGGCCACGGAATCCCCCTGAACGAGTGGTACGAGCAAGCATCCGACGGCACCTTCAAGCAAGTCAGCTCCGTCGCCGACTCCCGCTACAGGCTGGTGGGTGCGCCAGCCTCCACCACCGACCTGACGGGGGCGTCCCCGCACCGCGAATTGGCCACTACCCTCGGCGACGAACTCGTGCTCGCCAGCGGCGGCCGCTCCCGCGTCTTCGGCGTGTCCATGAAGGATCGCGCCGCCATCATGACCAGCGGCCACGCCAGCAACGGAGCATTCTGGATCGACCACGACACCGGCCAGTGGGAGACCTCCACCTACTGGATGACCGAGCTGCCGCAGTGGGTCAAAGACTTCAACGCCGCCTCTCACGCGCTGGACGCGCGCCGCGAAAGCGGCAACCCCTTCGGCAGCTTCTACGAGCTCGTGGGCCGCTCCGCCGCCAGCGTTCGTTATCAGCTCGACTTCGCCCACGCCCTGATCGAGGCCGAGCACCTGGGCGCCAACCCCGCCGGCGCAACCGACCTTCTTACCCTCTCCATCTCCTCCACCGACATCAACGGCCACGCTTTCGGCCCCGACGACTCCTCCCAGCGCGCCCTCATCGTGCAGTCCGATGCCCTCCTTGACGCCTTCTTCACCTGGCTCGACCAAACTGTCGGCCTCAGCAACATCGTCATCGCCATGACCGGGGACCACGGCGTAGCTACCTCGCAGAAGTCCGGCGCCGCGGTCAACATGCCGGTCGTCGACTTCCCCCCAGCCTCCTTCACAGCGCCGCTCGAAGCCATGCTCGAAGCCAAGTACCCACTCAAGAAGAAGCACACTCAATACATCCTGCAAATGGACAACCCCTACCTCGAACTGAACAGTGCGGCATTTAAGGACGCCGGCGTGGGCGAAGAAGAAGCCGAGAATACTTCAAAGGCCATGCTGGAACAAATCTTCGCCGGCTTCGTTCACTCCGGTAGCGGCGCAGCCACCCAGCGCCTACCGGAGCCTGCCATGATCGCCCACATTGTGACCATCAAGCAGATGCGCGAAGGCACGCTTCCCGATACACAATACAGCCGCCTGCTCGCGCACAGTTACTCGCCCTACGTCGGCTGGGCGCTGCACCTCAATTTCGGCCCGTATCAATTTCCGTGGAACGGCAAGGGCACCACCCACTTCTCAGCCAACAGCTATGACCGCCACGTCCCGCTCGAGCTGTTCGGCGCACCCTTCATCCCCGGCACATACCACGGCCTGGTCGCCCCCGTAGACATCGCCGCCACCTTTGCCTCGCTCCTGCGCATCAACCGCCCCAGCGCCGCCGTAGGCCGCGTCCTCACCGAAGCTCTTCGCCCGGAGGGTCCCAACTCCACCGGCGTTCCTGCAACCACCCAATCCCACCCCAGAAGATAGTAGTTGCGTACCGCTCCCTTCGCCGCCTTTCTCTTTGAACTTTGCGCTCTTACCCTGCCGCGGGTTTATCCCCAAGATGAAAGACCATCGTCCCGCCCTTGCTCAACTCCGCATGGTCCACCGCAAGCCCGCGCACGGTCGCTCCATTCAACACAACGGAATGGATGTAAATGGCCCCGGCCGACTCCCTCTTCGCCTCAATCACCAGCTTTCGGCCGCCCGCCACGGTCAACTCGACACGATCGAACAGCGGCGTTCCAAAGTCATAGCGCGCACTCACCGGATCGACCGCATAGAGCCCCAGCGCGCTGATCACAAACCATGCCGACATCTGCCCGCAGTCTTCATTGCCCGCCATACCATTCGGCTGGTTGTTGTACATCGTCTCCATCAGGCTGCGCACGCGCTGCTGCGCCTTGTGTGGCGCTCCCGCGTAGTTGTACAGATACGCAACATGGTGGCAAGGCTCGTTGCCATGCGCATACTGCCCTACCAATCCCGTAACGTCCGGCGGCATGTCGGGAGGCATCTCGGAGCTCGCGCTGAACAGCCCATCCAGCTTCGCCACAAACGCCTCCTTGCCGCCGACAGTCTGCACCAGCAATTGCGGATCGTGCTGGACACAGAATGTCGTCTGCCAGCCGTTGGCCTCGGTATAGTCGCGCCACTTTCGGGTCACGTTGATCGCCTTGGGATCGAACGGACCCGCCCAATGCCCGTCCGCATAGCGCGGACGAATGAATCCAGACTGCTTGTCGTAGAGGTTCACAAAGGACCGCGACTGCTTCAGCAGCATCTCCGCGTCCGCGCTCTCTCCCGCCGCCTTGGCAATCGCGGCGACAGCCCAATCGTCATAGGCATAGTCCAGTGTCTTGCTCGCGGACTCATCCTGCTGGTCGCAAGGCACATACCCCAGCTTGCGATAGGCCGCCAGCCCGCGATAATCGTCCATCTCCGCGCGCTTCCTGAACACCGCATAGGCCGCCTTCGCATCGATGCCCTTGAAGCCCTTCGCCAGCGCTTCCGCCACCACGGGCGCCGAGTGATAGCCCACCATGCACCCAGTCTCGCGAGCTTGCAGCGGCCACACCGGCACGCCCGCGGGGCTCTGCTCCGCCATGCGAATGAGGCAGTTCACAAGCGTCGACACGCGCTCCGGAAAGATGAGCGTATACATCGGATGCAGCGCGCGGTACGTGTCCCACAGTGAGAAGGTGCTGTAGTTATGCTCGCCATGCGGCAACTGATGGACCTCCCCGTCCATTCCGCGATAGCGCCCATCCGTATCGTCAAACAGCGTCGGGGCCACCATCATGTGGGACAAACCTGTGTAGAAAATCTCGAGATTCTTCTGGTCGGTCGACGTGATCTGCACCCGCTCCAATTGTTGACGCCAGGCAGCATGGGCCGCCGCGCGCACACCATCGAAGTCCCACCCGGGGACCTCCGCCGCGACATTGCCCTCGGCGCCCTTCGTATCCACGCCCGAGATGCCCGTTTTTACATGCACCACTTCGTCGGCGTGGGTCTTGAATTTCAACACGCAGCGCAGCGATTTGCCCTTCACTTCGCCCGTGGCATGCGGCAGCAACTCTCCGTTCGCATACACATCCACGCTCTCGAACGGCTTCGAAAACTGCATCGAAAAGTAGACCTGCCGGCCCTTGGCCCAGACGTCCGTACAACGCCCGCCGACAATTGTGTCGTTCCCCACCACCGTCAGTGACGACCATCGAATGGACGGCGTCGGCGGAAGCTCCGGGTGGGCCGCATCAGTCCCCGCGTCGCCCGCGTGCGCGAAGTCGAGCAGGAAGCGCGCATGGTCCGACTTCGGAAACGTATACCGGTGCACGCCCACGCGCTCCGTTGCCGTCAACTCCGCCTTTACCTGCGAATCTTCGAGCGACACCCGGTAATAGCCGGGCGTGGCTTCCTCGCTGCTATGCGAGAAGCGCGAGCGGTAGCAGGCCGCCGAACCCGGCGCCGCCTTTGGATCAAACTTGAAGTCATCCGCCGCCGGCATCAGCAACACATCAAGCATGTCGATGCAGCCCGTTCCACTCAGATGCGTATGGCTGAAGCCAAGAATCGAGCTGTCGTTATAGTGGTACCCCGAGCAGTGGTCCCAGTCCTTGATGCCCGTATCGGGGCTGAGCTGCACCGCGCCGAAGGGCACGGTCGCCCCCGGATAACAGTGTCCGTGTCCCCCCGTTCCGATCGCGATCTTTACCAGCTTTGTCTTGTCCAAACCCGCAGCCGCCGCGGGCGCAGCCACAAACGGATGGAAAGACGCAGGCAATCCAAACGTCTCCCGCACCACACAGGCCAGCGAAGCCGCCGACGCCCCACCTAAAAACATTCTTCTCGAAACCATAGTCAGACCTCGAATCTCACAGACCGAAGCGGCAACCGGACTGCAGCTTGCAACGTAAGGCTAACAGCCCGCAGCTCGTACCCTTTGCCGCACACACAACCCCTTATTTTCCGCCGTCCACTTCCAGCAGCGCATCCACGCAACCCGCAGGCTTGTTCACCGGATTGCACCGCGCCACCATGCCACCCGGAAACCCAACCGAGAACGCCGACCACTGCGAAGGCTCCGAAGTTGGATAGTCCGTGCTCAGCATCTGGGCTCCTCCGGCCAGCGCGCGATTGAGACGTGACCGGTCATTCACGCGGGCCTCCTCAGTGCCTTCATCCGTGCGTGTCCTGACCAGGTATCCCTCTTTCACCATCGAATCGATCTCCGCTGTCCCTTCATCGCTCTTGGTCAGGTCGTTGGCCTCCGTAAACGCTGTTTCCGGTTTTCCAGGCGCGGAGTTCGTGAAGATCAAGCGGCCCTTCAGCGAAGGATGTCCCTGCAAATACGCCGCCGCGGCATGACGTTGGTCCAACAGGAAGATCACCTTGCCACGCGCCCTCTCCAGCGTAGGCCAGCCGTGCATGCGTATCGCCGCGTTCAAGGTCTCCGACTGACCCCGCACCTCGTCCGGCGTAATCATCTCGTCGGGCTTGAACACCGTGCGGATCTCCGCATCGACCGCGTCGAATGTGGCCGGCGTAAACACGTCGGCCATGGGCGCCGCGGGCATCGATTCAGGCCTGCCTTCTTTCGTCTCCACCAGGATGAAGATCGGCAGAGCGCGCGGATGCTGCTTCGACCATTCCCTCACCGCCGTCAGGCAGCTCACAAAGGTGTGGCACGTCACGCGCTCATCGAGGTCCTGCACATGCATCACCTTGAACCCCGGCTTGTCCATCTCGTGATTCGGATCGAAGTCCGGATCGGCCGGCAGCCCCGCCGCAGCCACAGCCTTCACGATGGCAGGATGCGCAAACCGGCCTCCCTGGGGGTCGCTGAAAATATCGATCTCCACCTGCCGGACGCCGCCCGTAAGCTGGTCCCCGAGCGGCGCGTGCTTATAGTCGAGCCCGCGCAGCGCCTTCGGGTTCTTCATCTCCAGGTACTTGTGCTCGCTTGGCGCAAAACCCGCGTGATAGCTGTTATGCGACCCGATTACCTGCACCTGGTTCATTTGCACAACCTTGTCCTGCGCCGTCTGCGGGTTGTTCTGCGCCCGCGCCGCCTGCCATGCCAGCATAACCAATGCGCATGCCAACCACTTGCCAGTTGCGCTTAATCTCATTCCTACCCCCATTCGACTGCAAACGAATAGCGCCGCTCGCAACAGCCGCGGCGCCATTCCCTTCTATTCACTTTCACGACTCACCGCCTTTAGAAGATCAACTTTAGCGCGAGCTGAAGCTGGCGGGCGGGGTAAGCGGTCGTAATCGTACCGAACGCGCCATCCGAGATATTCGGATCGGGCGCCTGGTAGTTCACCTTGTTGAGCACGTTGAAGGCTTCCGCGCGGAAGTCGAGGTTCGATCCTTCGCGCCACAGCGCAAACGCCTTGTGCAGACCCAGGTCAGTCTGATAGAACGCGTACGACCGCAGGCTGTTTCTCGATACATTGCCATACGCCGACGTGTTGCCGTACAGCGTGTACGAAGGATAGTCATAGGCCAGCACCCCGTTGTTGCTCACGGAAGGCAGGTAGCTCAACGAGGTTGCTTTCTTCACGCGCTCCGCAGGCATCAGCTTCAATTCCGTTCCCGCGAGGTGATTCGGCCTCAGGGTCGCGAGGTCTGTGGTGTACAGCAAGCCGATGGGGCTGGCAGTCGACGAGCCCAGCGGCGGCGTGCTCGATGACGACGACGAGCTGTAGTTCAGGTTGAACGGCAACCCGCTGGCCAGTGTGTTGATCGTCGTCAGCTGCCATCCGCCGAGCAGCTCATTCAGCAGGAAGCCCGAACTCTTTCCGAAGCGCCGCCCATGACCGTAGGGCAGGTCATACACGATCGACGTTGTGTCCGCCAACGGCTGGTCATAGCCCGACGGCCCGTAATCATTTCGCGGATTTGCGAAATTCACGCGCGAGTTGTCGCCATTCGATGTCTCCAGGTGTCCCGAAGCCAGGTCAAACGTCCGGCTGTATGTGAAAGAGTTGAGCACATACAGCGTACCTACGCGCTTTTCGAGCTTCATCTGCAGCGAGTTGTAGCTGGAGGAGTTCCCGCCGTACGCGATCTCGATATCGCCGAACGTCGGTACCGGACGCCGGTTCTGATAAGACACCGGGCAGGAAGCAGTGGTCGCCACCAGGCAGGGCGTGGCCTGGTTATAATCGGCCAACACTTGCAGGTGCGTTCCCTTGTTTCCGACGTATGCCATTCCAAATACGAGTCCCCCGGGCACTTGCTGCTCGAAACCCAGGTTGTAGCTTTGCACATATCCCGTCTTGAAGTTCGACGGGATGTAGCGCGAAGTGACCTTGCTGGGCAGGAAGTTGGCCGGGGTGGCCAATGTCGTCGAATAGCCCTGCTGCGTCTGGCGGAAGCACGCCGTCTGGTCCTGCGCGTCCGAAGTGCAAAGCCCCGTCGTAAACGGGCTTGGGTTGTTGATCGCCGCATTCACGACGTTCGGTCCGTTGTAGGTCAGGTTGTTTTCGCCGCCTGCGCGGTTCACCTGCGTATAGCCTATTCCGTATCCGCCGCGCACCACTGTCCTGGGCGAGTAGCTATAAGCAAACCCCAGCCGCGGCCCAACATTCGTGTAAGGGATGTTCACCAGCGCCCGTTGCGAGATGCTGCCCGCCGTCGCCTGCACCAGCGTGTTCGTCGCCGGATTGAAATTCGCCAGCTTGTTGTCGCGCTCATACTGCGGAGTGACGATCTCGTATCTCAGACCCGCATTCACCGTCAACGAGGGCGACAGCTTGATGTCGTCCTGAAAATACATAAAGTTGAACTGCTGGCGCAGATTCACGATCGCGAAGTTCGTCAGTGAGTATGACGACCGGTTCCCGAACAGGAAGTCCGCCAAAGCCCGCGCCTGCGCAATCTGCGTCGCTGCCGAGTTGCCGGCAGCCGTATCCACCGGCACGCAGTTCGTTGTGATCGCGCCGGTGCAGTTGGGGAAGAACGGGGTAGTCACTCCGGCCACAGTGGTCGAAGGCCCCGTCGAATATGAGCTGGCGTAGTTGTCCTGCCCGTAGCTCGGGTTGAAGTCGTTCAACTGCACCCCGACCCTCTGGTACTCATACCCGATCTTCATCGACTGACGCCCGTGAACAAACGTAAAGTTCGCCTTCGGGTTGTAGATCGTCGGGTTCTGAAACTGCGGGCTCGCCGGCTGCGCTCCGAACTGTGTAAAGCCGTTGACCGACTGCGCATTCAGATCGCGAACGATCGTCTTGTCCGTAGGAATGCCGTTCGTGATCCCGTTTTCCGCCAGAAGCGACGAGTCGCCCTGTCCATAGGGCGTCTTCGCTCCCAGGTTCTGCGTCCACGCCATCCGGAGGTCGAGCAACTTGCTCGCAGAGATCACATACGTCACGCCGCCGGCGATCTGCTTGTTCTTGATGTTCACGTTCGAATTGGCATTGCCGCCCGCCCGCCCCGTCACGGTGGGAGGGTCGAGAATCACCGTCGCATGCTGACTGTAGCGGCCGAACACGCTGTACTTTGGATTAATGGTGTAGTCGATGCGGATATCGCCCTTATCATCGGAGATCAGCCCGCGAGGCGTCGCCGTGTAGTTGTTGGAAAAATTGTTGAACGCAATCGGCAGGGTATTTGCCGGCAACGCGCCCAGCACAGCCAGCCCGAACTTCGTTGCCTGTGGCGTGACATTTCCGTTGAAGAAGCTGGTTGCGGTAACCGGGTTGTACAACGGAATCGGCGCCGTTGATCCATCGACGCGATGAAGAAGAAAGAGTCCCTGGCGCTGCTCCGCATCCGGCAGCGTCACGGAGGCGGGCGGGTTCGTAAAGATCTGCCGCAGCCCCTCATAATCTCCGAAGAAGAAAGCGTGGTCGCGCCATACCGGGCCGCCAAACGTCCCGCCGAACTGGTTCTTGATCAGGATAGGTTTGACACACCCATGGACAATGTTTGACGTGAGACAGAACGGCCCGATTGCGTTGAGGGCCGTGTTGCGAAGGTAATCATAAGCCTTGCCGTGGTACTGGTTCGTTCCGCGCCGCGTCGACACGTTGATCGTCGCGCCCGTGGACCTACCAAACTCCGCCGAGTAGTTGTCCGTCTCCACCTTAAACTCGTTCACTGCATCCGGCGATGGCGGGATGTTCTCGTTCGCAAAGCCCTGGTTCGATGTTCCATAGTTGTTGTTGTCCAACCCGTCCAACAGGTAGTTGTTGAAAGCCGACCGCTGCCCGTTGATGTTGAAAGACCCTTCGCGGCTCGAGGGTGACTGGTTTTCCAGGAACGACTTTCGCGCCCCTGGAACCAGCAGCACAAGGTCTGCATAGGACCGGCCGTTGAGCGGCAGGTTTTCCACCTCGCGCGTTCCGATTACCTGTCCTTGCGAGCTTGTCTCCGTCTCCAGTTGCGTCGGCGCCGATGTAACCGTCACCACATCGCCCACCGAACCCGGCTTCAACGCGAGGTCGGCCCTCTGGCGGGCGTTGGTCTGCAGCGTAAACGGCTCGGTCTGAGTCGGTTCGAAACTTGCCGCGCTAGCCCGCACGGTATAGGTTCCGATAGGCACGCTCGCGAACTCGAACCGCCCCTCGCTGTCCGTCTTCGTCGTCTGCGCAATGCCCGTAGCTGTGTTCGTCAGCGTAACGGTGCCGTTTGCCACCGCCGCGCCGGATGTGTCCTTCGCATATCCCAGCACCGATGCCGACTCGAACTGCGCGAACGCGTTTAGCGCAGGAAACAACAGCAGCAGCGCCGCCACGACATACATCCAGCGTGAGCTCCGCAGGAAATACTCGCCCACTCGTCTTGCCGCGCCGTTTCCGGCCACTTGGCTGCCAGGCCGATGTACTTGCATTGTGTTTTCCTTGTCAGCGAGTTTCTCATTGTGTTGCCTTAAGCCAACGGCGATTCCCTTCGGATTCGCCACCTCATTGATTGCATTCTCTGGACCGCGAAACCTTATCCAACACAGGGGAGACTGTCAAGAAGAATGACGCTTACTGATGAGGCAGCAGAGACTAAACTGGCGCAGAGCACCGTGGTCCATGGCGATACGTTAGAAGGCTGCCCGCAAAGCTTTTCTCTCCTGTGGCATACAGAACAGCAGGGATTCTTTGTGGGAGGTGTCAGTTCACGAATCTTCGCATGCGGATGTTCATGACTATACCTAAAGAAAGGAACGTAAACAGTACGGACGATCCGCCGTAGCTGAGGAGGGGCAGGGGGATGCCGGTGACGGGCATGAGTCCGACGACCATGCCTACGTTGACGGCGATCTGGAAGACGAGGACGGCGACGATGCCCATGATGATAAAGGTGCCGGGAATGTCGGGGGCGTGCTGGGCGTTCTGTATGAGGCGCATGAGGATGAGGAAGTAGAGCAGGAGAACGGCGACGGCGCCGATGAAGCCATGCTCCTCCGACAGGGCGGCGAAGATGAAGTCGGTGTAGGGGATGGGGAGGAAGTCGCCCTGGGTCTGGGTGCCGCGGTTCGTGCCTTTGCCCCAGATGCCTCCGGAGCCGACGGCGATTTTGGACTGGCGGATTTGGTAGCCGGAGCCTTTGGGGTCGGAATCCGGATCGAGGAAGGCGTCGATGCGTGCCTGCTGGTAGGGTTTGAGGCGTTTGCCGGATTTGTAGGCGATGCCGCCGACGACAGCGAGCGCGAGCAGGAGGACGGCGACCTGGCGGATGCGGATACCCCCCAGGAACAGGCCGAAGAGGAGGATGGGCGAGTAGGTGAGGGCGGTGCCGAGGTCGGGCTGGGCGAGGACAAGGGCCATGGGGAGGCCGACGAGGGCGAAGGCCTTGAAGATGTCGGGCCAGGTGAGGTGGCGATTGCTGAGCGACCAGAAGTAGCGGGCGACGGCCAGGATGAGGACGAGTTTGACCCACTCGGAGGGTTGGAAGTGGACCCCGCCGCCCAGGTTGATCCAGCGCTTGGCTCCGAGGACTTTCTGGCCGACGAGTTTGACGGCGACGAGCGCGGCGAGGGAGATGCCGTAGGCCCAGGGGGCGATGTCGAGGAGGCGGTGGTAGTCGATGAGCGAGACCAGGAACATGAGCACCAAGCCGATGGCGAGGAAGGCGATCTGTTTGTGGTCGAAGCCGCGGAACTTGGTCATGGCGGTGGCGGAGCGAATTTCCAGCACGCTGATGAGCGAGAGCAGGCCAATGAGCGAGAGAAGCGGCCAGTCGAAGTCGCGGTAGGTGGAGAAGCGCTGCATCCTAGCTTCAGTTTAGCGGAGAAGAAATCGGGGCGGTTCAGCAGATAGTTCTTTGCGAATCTTGCGGAAGGGTCTATTGTCAATCCGAACGGCAGCTACTACTTTTTGAGGTGCGAACGATGGAGTACAACCAGAACGATCCTGCAGGGTACACGCCGCCGCCGGTGAACCCCATACCGCCAACCCAGTATCC
>CAXTPN010000065.1:11578-11893 GCA_964246125.1 uncultured Acidobacteriaceae bacterium | reverse complement strand
ACCTCAAACAACTGCACATACCGGCTCGCCGCCGCGCGATTCGACCGAAACACAATCCGCGATCCATCCGGCGTCCACGCCACCGGCACATCCGCCGCCGGATGATACGTCACCCGCCGCGGCACCCCGCCCGCAATCGGTATCGTGAACACATCCGTATTCCCGTCGTTCTCCCCCGAAAACGCCACGGTCTGCCCATCCGGCGAAACCACCGGCGCAGTCTCAATCCCCCCCCCCCCCCGCCCCCCCCTGGCCATGCCCCCCAATCGAACCACCCGCCAAACATAGCCCCCAAAGATGAACCCCAAAATCGGC
>CAXTPN010000065.1:0-11568 GCA_964246125.1 uncultured Acidobacteriaceae bacterium | reverse complement strand
TTGCGATCCACCGTCCAAAGATCGCCCGCATAGTTGAACACAATCTGCGTCTGCGTCAGCGCCGGCCGCTGCAGCAGATGAGGCTTCCCCGCCTGACCCGCAGCCTGACCTGCAGCCGCACTCAACAACGATCCAGACAACACACCGCACACTAACGAAGAAACACGCAAGGAAAGCCTCCGGGAATGCAAACGATCTTACCCCATCCCGCTGCACACGACACCCTACTCCCTACTCCCTATCCCCTACTCCCTGTTCTTATCCGATCCCCGCCTTCTCTCGTTCAACCAACAACCGAACGCCATCCACCTAAGCAACACACGGCCTCAAACCCAATTCAATGAGTGCATCGGCCTGTTATCACCAGTTGGCAACGTTGGTGAATACGATCGGACTTGCAGCACCAATTTGTGATCATGAGGCTAGAAGTTGATAAGGTGGTGCGGCTGAATGGTAGCGAAGGCCTTCGTTGGTGGGCCACCCGCAAATCTGCGGAAGTCGCGGACCATGTGCATCTGATCGTAATACTCTGCGGCATGCGCGACTTGAAGCCACGATATTGGTTGGCTGGCGCCCAGTGTGAGAGCTCTTTGGAACCGTGAAACACGGCTCAGCATGATAGGAGAGAGTCCGAAGCATTCGAGTGACTTCCGCTCCAGTTGGCGCGTGCTGATGCCTAGCTTTCTGGCAACCTGAGCCACACCGGCGTGCTGCCGTGTCTCAAGGAGCGGCCGAAAGCCTTGCAGCAACGAAGGCGGTCCAGAAGATTGCTGCAGCCGTTTTAGAAAGAAGGTGTTGAGCATCGTTACGCGTCTCACGAAGGAAGTCGAATTGCCCATGCGTTCGTGAAGCTCCGAGACATCTGGTCCAAGCACTGCGTGACCTTCTGTGCCGCTTTCTGCCAGCAGCGCTGCCGGTACTCCAAAAAGCTGGTGGAAGCCCGCAGGTTGGAAGATGACAGCCAATGCGCTGACATTTCCGCGCACGATGAGCCGGACTCTGCGACTACTGATCGGGCCGATGACCGTGATTGGTGAGCACGGATTTTCGGCGTCATCGCCGAAGCTCGGAATCCAGTAGGGATCGCGAAACTGAAACTCCAGCATCATGCCCAATCGAGCCACGACCGGCTCGACGGCTTCCCCACCTTGCATGCGGAAGTCTCGCTGCACGAAGGCGTGCACATAAGCCGCAAGCAAGGGATGGGGACGCGCGGTCTTGACCTGGAGCATGGCGATAGTTTATGCCGGTCTCTGGCCAGCATTTGCGAATGGAAGGTCCATCTTCTCTACGTTGACCAGGTTCACCTCACTCGCGAGCCGCGCCGCGCCAGTCTTGAGCAGCGTAAAGGTCACGATCATGTCGTTGATCGATGCGGGGTCGATGCTTCCGTCCGGCCTCATGACGGGGTTCTGCCATTTCGCCTGAACGATCTGAACATTCGGAGCAATGGTCCGCTCGATCAGCAACTCAAGCGGAGGAAAGATCGAGTTATGGAAGGGACCCTGTGCGCCGTGAAGGAAGCCCAATGCCTTTACAAGATCGGATTTCCCGCGCACCACGGTACCGAACCGATTCACAGTCACAGCATCGTCGGTGTGCAGTGCCGCGATCGCCACAGCATCGTGTTTTGCCCAGGCTGCGTCCCATTTACGCAGAAAGAGTTTCACAGCTTCGGAGTCCTCGGTCTTGAAGTTTTCTGCAGGTGACGAAGTGGCTGTCACTGCAGCAGCGATGGTTGTCATGAGAAAGGTGCGCCTTGTGCTCGTTGTATCTGCCATGGGGAAATGATCGACAACTGCGAGCACACGTGCCTAGTACGAACGCGACAATAGCGACAGATTTCAACCACCGGCACATCGGTGCCGCGTATCGCGTCTTTCGGAGGTAGACCTGCCGACCACGGTTTCGATTGGTGGCAAATCGCCAATTCGCTCATTGATACCGGATCAGTATCGATACGTCGCACTACCGTCAGTGAGCTCCCGCGAATAGGCGCACTTCCATCGCTCCATGCAAGTCGGCAACCGTCCGCATAAAGTCGCTACGCTCTGAAGAGCTTGTCGGGTGTGATCGGCAGATCATGAACTCGTCTGCCCATCGCGTGCCACACAGCGTTGGCAATTGCAGGGAGCGACCCCGCATAAGCCGAGTTCCGCCAACCCTTTCGTGCCGGTCGTTTCATGACCATGTCTTCTCCTGGAACAAAGGAAGGGTCCAACTGGTGGATGTCGGCGCACACTGGAATCAGGTAGGCGGCTATATTGCGTCCACGACTCTGCCGAAGCGAGAATTCCACTCCGCACCTTCGAGCAGCGCCACGCCGACACCTTGCACCTTGCCTCCAATAAATTGACTGTGGGCGAGCTCGCTAGAGAACATTTCCCATCAGGTTGCCGACTCTTCTGGCGATTTTGTCACAGTGCAAGTTTGGGAGGAAGCCTTCCCGGAGTACCACACCGGCGATAAATTGGACATTGTCACCGAGACGTTCGGTCTTCATTTAGCGGCTTGTCTCAGCAGATCGGATTCTCTGGAGAGTGCTCTCGACGAGTTCGAAGGTGTAAGACACACACCGCTTATGACGGTTCACAAAAGCAAGGGGCTCGAGTACGACACCATGATCTTTCTTGGTCTCGACGATGCCAACTGGTGGAGCCATACACCCCAGAATTCTGACGGCCTAGCGACCCTCTTTGTCGCGCTTTCGCGTGCGAAGCAGCGCGATGTTCACTTTCTGCGGACAAAGAGGAGACCGACGCAAAGTAGTGGATCTTTACTCGCTTCTTCGAAAGGCGAATGTTGCTGAGGTTAGCTTCCAGTAGCTTTGGGCGGATGCCCAGGTACGGTCTGGCCGGTCATGTCCGAGCGGTGGGAGAGCGTGTGGAACTGCTGGCCGTCTTCAGAAAGCGTTCCGGCTCTCCGCAGCTCGACGCGCACGGCCTCATTGATCTGTTGGCGGCTCCGGTTGTCGGGAGAAACGATCAAGGTGTTCTCAGGCCGGGCGGCATAGTCTCGCGCGATCGCTGCAATGCGTTCCTGGCCGTTGGAAAGCTCGGTGACGCGGCCCTGTGCGGCAAGCAGGGCGATGCCCTTTTCTGTTTCGTTCGTAGCCAGGTACTGCACCGCGCGAAGCAGCGCCGGATCCTTCTGGCGCATGATGCTCTCCAGGCGCGCGGTCTGCATTCCGGCCTCCTGCATCTGCTGGAAGGGTCGGCCCGCGTCCACGCCCTGATGCTGGCGCGTATCCCCAATCACGAGAACCCGGTCTTCTGGTTTGATCTTTTCGAGGAACGCCCGCATCTGCTTGGTACTGGCGAGACGGGATTCATCCAGCATGTAGAGATGTCGGCTGGCAGGGTCAGCCTGCTTACGGGCGAGCAAGCTCTGGAGCGTGTTGGCCTCGATCCCGGCCTCGCGGAGCTGGCCCGCGGCCTTGCATGTGGGTGCGAAACCCTCTACCTTGTAGCCGCCCTGCTCCGCGCCTTCGCGGATAGCGCTAAGGGTTGTGGTTTTGCCTGTACCGGCCAGACCCTCGAAGCCGTGCACGCGGTCTTACAACCTCACTTTTGAAACGAACCCCAAGGAGGGGCGGAGATAACGTGCGTGCTCTAAAGTTGGCCGAAGACGCCTATAGAGTCCAATTCATCGAAGGGGGTTACTTATCAGTGGCGCTGATAACCACACACCGGCCACCTTTTGCACAGCACCATCATCTCAACGTCTCTGTGTTGCAGATGGGACGCGCCTGCGCGCCGATCCGTTGAAAGATCCGACTGCCCAGTCCACGTCCTATCCCCATTTTGCGGAGTTCATGGGGGTGCGGCATGTCAAAGAACGAAAACGAAAACTGATGGAGTCGGTGATTGCGCTCGCAGAGGAATTGCATTTCGGGCGGGCGGCCCGCAGAATGCGCATCAGTCAGCCCATGCTGACCAAGAACATTCAGGATGTAGATGACTTGAGCGATGCAGGTCGATCCTACGTCCAACAGGCGCGACTGTCCCTGCTCTACAGCGAGCGTGCCGTTCATGCGGCCCGCACCGTACTGCAAAATGCTGATGTACCCATATACATAGGAAGGTCGCCTTACACGGACCCCTTCCTGATATCTACTCTGCTCTCGATTGAGCTTTCGTTGTTTCCCAAGTTCAAGATCGAACTCAGCAGCCATTATTCGGTAGATTTGGTGCAAGATATTCTGGCAGGAACGCTTGATTTTGCAATCGCAACAGAACCGCCCGAATCTCCGCTTCTGACTATGCTCCAGCTTTCCGAGTCGCCGCTCTATGTTGCAATGTCGAGGAAAGATCATCTGGCGAACTTTTCTGCGCTCACACTGCAGATGATGGGGAGACGCCGCTGGATGCTCTTTGAACGCCGATTGCACCCGCCACTGCACGATTCGGTTGTGGAACTTGCAGACAGACAGCGATCCAGCGCGACGAGTATCCAGCATGTGACAACGCCCGAAGAGGCGTTTCCGTTCGTTGCGGATGGGCTAGCCATCGCCCTCGTCCCGAAATCGGGTGCGCTGCTCATGGCACGGAACGGTGTTACAGTCCGGCCACTCGCCGAAGCCGGTTTGCTTCTGAAAACCTACTTGATCTCGCGAGTGGACGACGACACTAAGATAGCCCGTGAATTCGTTAGGGCTTTTGCCCGCAAGCTCTCGGACGTTAACACTTACAAACAGATGCCGTTGCCTCTGTCCGCCTAATTGGCCGGTTACACGACATGCCAACGATCAACGTTGTTATGCCTCTCCGTCCACGATCCGAATCTCTATTGGGCCCGCTCGATCGCACTCGGGACATGAGACGATCCCTGTCGTTATCGCTTTGAGGTCGATGTCTGACAGGTTGAGTCTGTGGCCGCACTTCGAGCAGACATGTACCGACTCCCAGTGACTAAGGTTCTCCGGTTCTGCGGGTCGCTTTCTGGTGGACTGAGGCGGCTTCTTACGGTCGGGTTCAGTGCCAGACATCTTATCTCCCTGTACTTGCGCGCCACTGGTTTCGCAATCATCAGTGCTGCCGCGAGAGCAGCAAGGAAAGCGGATAGTGCGCCGATGCCAAGGGACCATCTCGGGCCGAAGTGATTCCACTTAACCGACCATGGGAGCTCCATCTATGTTCCTCCGCGCACATTTCCGGTGCGGAGGTTCTAAGTCCCTTGGTGCGCCGCGATGATGGAGGCAGCGCTCACTTCGATATCCTTCAGCGTAGTCGCCCATGAACACACGCTTATTCGCATCGCTTTGCGACCGCGCCAGAAGGTCCCACCACACCAGCAGGTTCCCTCGTTCTGCACGGCATCTATCACACGCTGCGTCTTCTCATCATTGTCGAAAGCCACGAGGATTTGGTTCAATTGCACATCATTCAGTATTCTTGGCGTTGCGTCCGCCCATAAACCGAACGCTCCATCGACATGTACCCAGGCACCCATTTCTTCAGCCACGTCACAGATTTCACTAATCGAATCGAAGGCCCCGGAGTTCACATTTCCGAGTTGGGCACAGATGATCACCGGCCCTGGGAGACGCGGAATCGCGCTTGGAATCAAGCTGCCCTGATTATCTGCAGGCACTATAGTGATTCGGGTGCGTCCGAAGCCGATGAGCGCCAATGCCTTCAGCATGGTGGCGTGAACCTCCTCCCCGACTAGCACGGTGATCGGTGGCGCATCAAAAAGGCCGCGAGCATCTGCGTCCCAGCCGACTCGATCTAGCAACGTGTGTCGCGCCGCCGCTAAAGCTGTGACATCCGCCATCTGAGTACCGGTGACGAGAGCACCTCCGCAAGACGATGGCAACCCAAGCACTTCTAAGAGCCACTGGAGCACAACCTCTTCGATGTACGCTGAAACGGGGGAGAGCTCATAGAGGCAGGCGTTCTGATCCCATGCATCGGCAATCCAATGTGCCGCTACGGTGACGGGCAATGACCCGCCAATAACGCCACCGAAGAACCGACGGCCCATGATCGCCATGGTTACGGGGGAGCCGGCCTTGTCTAGCAGAGACAGCGCGGCCCTGGGATCGCTTCCAGTCTCTGGAAGAGATCCTCCCAATTGCTCCATCGCAGCAATCGCAGCTGGCAGGACGCCGACATGCCGTTCATCGATCGTAGCGAGGTACCTCTTTGCATGCTCGGCTGGCTGATCGAGTAGGTATGAATAAGCGATCGCTCATCTCTTGAACTGCACTCCATGTGTATCCGAATCCCCGGGGTTTGCTAGGTAACCCTCAAACGGCGTTATGCCGGTTCTGATCGTACATCACAACGCGATCCCTTGTAAAAGGGATTTTCGGGGCCAGGTGTAGAGAACTGGGGGCAATCCCCTCGTGAGGGAACTACTGAAGGAAACCTCTCAAAACCGCTTTACAGGTTACCTCTGCGTCGGTTACGCTTACCTCTCAATGAGAGCTGATCGCAAGATTGCAGAGCTTCTCTAATTGAAGCGGCATTTGGCTCTTTGGCGTTGGAGGTACCTTGCACTCTGAAACGAACACTAGCGGATACATACGACACAAGCGGCCATTCGACAAACCTTCTTCTATTCGGTTCTTGTTTCGGTTCCTGATTGCCGGAGCAATCGTGCTATCACCGGAATATGGCCGCGCATACCAGCAGGACAAGTCCATGACCGACATGTCCACGATGCCACCCACTCTGAAGAGCAGTTCGGGAGGTCCCTGCGAAGACCCCACCAGCATGGCGGGTATGACGGTCATGGGCGTGAGCACGCGCGCAATGTCGAATCACATGTGCGTGACTCCAATGAGGTCCAAACAACCCGGCGATGAGGAAAGAGCCAAGGCCGTTGTAGATGCAGTGAGAAGCAGCATCGAGAAATACAAGGATTACAAGAAAGCTTTGACTGACTGGTTCGTGATTGCAAATCCGGACGTTGACCAGCCGCAGGCATACTTCAACAACGATGCAAATGTTCGGCTCGCCGACATGCACTTCGATCCCACAAAGCCTTCTTCTCTGCTCTACCGCCGCACACCAAAGCAGAGGTACAAGTTAGAAGGCGTGATGTTCACTGAGAGCAGCGGCGCTACAGAAGACGAACTGAACCAGCGCGTTCCATTGAGTGTCGCGCGCTGGCACGAGCACACCAACTTTTGCGCCGCGCCCGGCGATAAGGTGAAGGCATCTCGGACCCAAGAATCTAAGATTGAGAATGGAACCACAGATTTACTTCTCTGTTCGGGAACGCCGTGTGTGGTGACGTCGGTGAATGGCAAGTTGTTGCGATTTGGGATTGACACGGGAAATCCGCAGTCGATGGTTGATTTTGGCTTAGTAGAAGACAACCAGTGGCCGACTCAGCCTTACATGGGACGAGATGGCAAGCAGTCGCCCACTCTGAGGACGACTTTCGTTCCGAACATGACAGCGGGTGCCATCAAGATGCATCGACTTCCTGTCCTTGCGGTTCACTTGCAGCGCGCGAGAACAGCCGGCGGCCTCCCCAGAAATCGATGGAACGTTGGGTTACAACGCATTTGAAGGAAAGACGCTGACGATAGACTTCCGTCACAAAACACTGACTGTGGCGACTCTAATCAGTGTTCGCGTGAGCATGTACGGTTGATAACCTTCGGCAATGATGGCCCACCCGTCATTACAACCACAGGCTTCCAGGTGAATCGAGACTCGGTGGTTGCGCAGATTGACACCATGTTCACCGGAACCATGCTTATCTATCCGAATGCCATCGAGAGACTGGCTTTAACTCGGGAGGCAGGCTCCACCGCTCTGGAGCATTTCCCCTTCACGGACGGCGGAGTAAACCTGCACGAGTCTTTCGCTCAGGAATCCTTTTCTGACAAGCAACTAGGACTCCAACAGTCTTTATATTTTCCGACACCGGACGTCCATACCCCGAACGGTTTTTTCGACGCAACGGTCGGTCTCGGTTTGTTAAAGGATCACGTCGTCACTTTCGACTTCTCACGTGGTCATTTTTTGCTTAACGTGATCTCGCCATTTCAAAGCTGACCCGATGGAAGCGTCCGACATTCAGCGACTGGTGCATTCGTCGGGACGGACGATCAACATTGGTGACGAAGAAAGGGAGTGTGGTTTGAGCGCTCGTGAAGCCGTCGCACAGTTTTTGATCATAGCGGTACCCTTGGCGATTCTGTCACTCGTGAACCGCAGGAGCGTGCGCTGATGTTCGCCGCACATTTTGCTGTCGGTCTGGCCGTCGCTGCCCGTGCCCGCCGCGCGCCGATGTCGGCGGTGCTCGCGGGAGCCTTCCTACCTGACCTTGTGTGGATCGGTTTAGCAACCGCTGGCGTTGAGCCGTCCGCGCCATCTGCCTTCTTCGATGGCTGGTCCCATTCCGTCGTTTCCGTTTTGGCGGAAGCCACTATCTTCGCCATGTTCTTCGCGTACAGGGGCTATCGCGTCTGGACCACCATATGGTTGGCTGTGCTCTCGCATGTGGTCCTCGATGCAGTCATTCATCCCACCCGAATTCAGCTATATCCACGCGCGTTGCTGCAGGCTCCTTCGAATCTCTGGCGATGGGGCGCCACTCCGTGGGTTCTGGGCGCTTCGCATTATTGGTGGATACAATTCGCTGTCATCGTTCCGCTACTCGCCATATACGGAATGGCGTCACTCCGTTCGCTGTTTCCACGCAATCTGGTTCTCGCTACTGTGCTTATCGTGCTGGGATTGCATTTGGTCTTCTAAACCGGCTTTCAGACCTGAACAAGGACATCCGCTATGACATGGCATCAGGGGATCATCGAATTGAGCTTCATTGTTGTGCCAACCCTACTTATCGGATGGCTGCTTCGCAATGATCAAAGCAGAAAGGAGAACTCCTGAATGTACGCGGGCCACTTCGCAGCGGGTTTAGCACTACGCGGCCGCACACGGCGGGTGCCGGTGACGGCGCTTCTGTTCGGTGCATTTTTATTAGACGTTTCCTGGATTTCTCTTGGTGTGCTTCGGTGGGATCACACGCCCTGGGATGATTGGTCACATTCACTTGTCATGTCCGTGGTTTGGGCAACAGTCTTCGCAGCACTCTTCTGGCGACGGGGGCGGCGAGCATTTGCAATCGCTTGGCTCGCGGTGTCTTCACATTATGTGTTGGACTTGATCGTGCAGGGCGCATGGCTCTACCCAAACCAACCCAAGCGACTGCTTATTCAATACTGGTAAACGACCACTACCGCTTGTTCCAGTTGTCAGTTTGCGCCGTGCTCCTTGCGGTCTTTGTCAACGATCAAAGGCGGTCGATCCGTCCGGCGTGGCGTACTTGGGCAGCGGTCTGCTTTGTCTTGATAATGAACCTCCGGTTCCTGACGGGAGTATAAGGGCATCATCTTTTTCTTGAGGAAACAAGCCACAACACGCCTCGCGAAGTCTGCATGTGCATCTAACGGTTGGTAACCTGTAAAATAGTGATTGGGAGTTTTTGTGAAGACTGCAATGGGGAAACAGGTTGCCCCTTTTCAACTGGTAGGCGGTCACCCTGTCCTAGATTTTGTAAACACGTTGGATTGGCGCTTTCGTCCCTCTGGAGATGAAGAACTGCTCACGGAGTACGCTGACTTGCTCCGCTTCGTGCGTCAAGCAGGATTGACCGTCGCTGCCCAGACTAAACGACTGGCAAAGATTTCACAGTCGCGAGCGGCGGAAGCGCTAGAGAGAGCACGTCAATTAAGAGAAGCTCTCGCGGGTGTCTTCTATAACAAGCTCGATCAAGACATTGGTCTGAAAGACTCGATCCGACGGCTCGCACCCTTTCTTGAAGCGAGTCGGAAGGCATTAGAACTGACCGAAGGCAAAGCCTACGTCGCCTGGTCATGGTCACCTAAGAGGCTAACCGCCGCGGACTTTCCGGTATGGCTTCTCGCACAGTCTGCAGAGCAACTCCTGCTTTCAGATGCGGCGCTTGCGATTCGGGCATGCTGCAACGAGGAGTGCAGGTGGCTGTTTTTGGACATAAGTAAGAACCATTCCCGCAGGTGGTGTGACATGAAACTCTGCGGCAACCGCATGAAAGCGCGAAGGTTCAAGGCGGCGCAGAAGTCCGATTAGGGGCAAGTGATCTGATCGCTGCTCGGCGAGTCCGGAGGTGACCAATGGAAATCACGATCAAGCGACTGACTACAGGTGACGTGGGCGACGCCCGTGCCACGTTTGCGCTTATGGCAAACGTGTTCGAAGAAGAATGTGAGGTTCTGAGTGCTCAATACCTGAATTCACTGTTGTGTGAGAGAGCTTCTGGACAGTGGCAGCGATGGCCGGCTCCGAGGTGGTCGGCGGTCTGACGGCTCATCTGATCCCAATGACCAAATCGCAGACATCTGAACTTTTCATTTATGACATCGCTGTAGCAAAGGGACACCAGAGAAAAGGCGTGGGGAGGCGTCTGGTGAATGAGCTATTCACCATGGCTTTAGAGCGCGGCGTATTAGAGCCGTTTGTTCTGGCGTCAAACGAGGATATTCATGCGCTGGACTTCTATCGCAGTCTGGGAGGACACCCGTCAAACGTCACACTCTTTACCTTCTCTCTAAGCCAAGACTCTATTGCAAGCGCATCGGCGCTCTCGGAGATCGCAGCATGAGCTCCTGTTGTGCTGTGAAAGAACACCCTGGAACGCTGCAAGCATTGGAAGAGGAGACAGAGTGACGAATGAGAACCCCTATCTAGCGGCTCTAGGGAATCAAGATGCGGGTTCCGTATTGGCCAAGACTCCAGAGTCGCTCGAGGAGGTACTCAGCCAGTTGTCTTCAGCCGAGATGAGCCATGCCTCCGGCCCAGGAAAGTGGAACGTTTGCGAGGTGCTGGCGCACTTGGCAGACTCCGAGATCGTTTTCAGCTTCCGTCTGCGACAGGCGTACGGCGGAGAGCGCAACATCCAGCCCTTCGATCAAGACGCTTGGGCCCGTGCCTATGGTGCCTACACATGCGCTGCTTATGCTCAACGATCTCGAAGCCTTGGTTATTGGGTCGCACGGTGAGCGGTTGAATCAAGCCGTTGTGCTTGATGGACTCGGCAAGCTCGTACAGCTTGGCCTCATCGAAGGTGCGGCGGGGGTTGGTGGTGGAGTCGTGGATGGTGTCGATTGCTAGAAATTCTCCCCGTTTAGTCGTGTGCATGGCAGCTCCTACATCGACTGCCCGGTGAGAGATCCAATCCAGCCTGCACCCCAGCCGAGAACGCCAGCGCCGAAGAGAGCTCCGGAGAGGCCGGGGATGGCATCCTGGAAGCGACCGCTCATCATCCGAATGCCGGCGAAAATGAGTCCGCCGAAACAGATGACAGCGCCAGCGTAGATGGCGAACGTCTTGAACGTCCCCATAAGCGTCTGAGCGCCCGAGAAGTCCATCGTTCCTTGCGCATGCGCAGCACTCGCGGATGTGAGTGCAACCAGCGTGGGAGCGATCACGCGGAATGCGTGTGCGAGAGACTGCTTTGAGAACGGTGCGGCCTTGCGATTAGCGAGGCGGTTTAGACGGCTTGCAGCACTGCTTTGGCGGATCATTGGCTACCTCCAGCAACGGTGAATTCAGTTGCGATAGC
>CAXTPN010000064.1:0-11979 GCA_964246125.1 uncultured Acidobacteriaceae bacterium | reverse complement strand
TCATCTCCAAGATCCTCGACGGCAAGATGTCCAAGTTCTACGAAGAGGTCTGCCTTCTCGACCAGCCCTTCATCAAGGAAGCCTCGCAAACCATCGCCCAGCTCATCGCCACCAAAGTAGCCAAGCTGGGTGAAAACATCAGCGTCCGCCGCTTCGCCCGCTTCAAAGTAGGCGCACCCGACTGGACCGTAGCCCAGACCAGACCCGCCGCCGAAGAAGCTTCTGCGTAAAGCCGATTTCGCCGTTTTGCTCCCACAGCCCAGACCCAAGCATTCACGCTCCGGTCTGGGCTGTTTTGTCCGGTATAAACTAAACCCATGCTCAGACCCTGTTTCCTCGTAGTCGACCGCGAGCATTCCGGCGCCATCTCCACCCGCAAGCTCGTCATCGAGACCGCCAAGTTCAACGTCATCACGGCGTACAGCGGCAAAGAATCCATCGAGACCCTCAAGGCCTTTCCGTCGATCCACGGCTTCGTAGTCGATTCCGCCATCGAGGACGTTCCCTGCGAGGAACTCATACGCGGACTCAAAGAAATCCACCCCAAGCTCATCGTCATTGTCGTGGGCGGTCCTGGCCAGCAACACTGCGCGGGCTACGACTATTTCATCGATTCCTTCAGCCCTGACCAGCTTCTCGAGCTTCTTCGCTCCCTCGTGCCCAAAGAAACCGCCGCCATATCCCGCCACGAGGAAGAGCTAGCTGACTAGAACAATTACCTGTAGGTCTATAGAGCGGCTTAAACACCTACGCTGTTTTCTCCCAAGACAAACGGCTGTGTACATCCATCCACTTCACAGCAATAAAGCAATTTGTTCTAGAACCGCCACCGCACCGTCCCTGTCCCGCTTACCGGAGCCGCCGGATAGATCTGGTAATCCGACTGCGCCGCATCGAAGTATCGAATGTTCCCAATATTCTGTAGATTAGCCTGAACCTCATATCGAGCGCGCCGGTAGAAAACCGATGCATCCACCCGCGCATACGCCGGCAGAGCCGCCAGGTTATCGGTCGCCGCAAACTGCTTGGCCCTGCTCACTACCCCCACCCCAGCTCCCAAGCCGTTCTCAAGCGCATACGTCGTCCACACGCTCCCGCCGTTTAGCGGAGTCATTGCCGGTCGCCTGCCCTGTAGGCTCACCCCATTCGACAGCGTGGTCGAAGACACGATCCGCCCATCCAGCCACGCGTACCCTCCATAGACCTGCCATCGCCGCGCCAGCGTTCCCTGTAGGCTTACCTCCGCCCCATCCGTCCTCTGCTCGCCCAGGTTCAGCAGCGCCAGCGGATTGTTCGGGTCGGTCGTCTTGATGTTGGTCCGGTCCAGCCGAAAGACACTCATCGTTCCCAGCACTCGATCCCGCAGCAGGCTGAACTTTGCTCCGCCCTCGAAGTTCTGCGTCACCTCCGGCTCCAGTTGCGCGTTGTTGGTCGCCAGCGACAGGTTCTCACCCGAAGGATCGAACGTGCGACTGTAGTTCCCGTACACCGACGCCCAGGTGCGTGCCGCATACACCACGCCTACCCGCGGACTCGCCGCATAGTCTGTCCGTCCAAGGTTAGCCGTCGTGTTGGTCGGCGGCCGCAGTTCTAGCGTCTGCCTGAAGTCGTCCACACGCATCCCCACCAGAGCCTTCCACTTTGTTCCCAGCGTCAGCAGATCTTGCGCGTACACCGCGGCGGTCTGCCCCAGAAAACGGTTGTTCCGGCTCAACACACTGCTCAACACCGGAGCTGTCGGCATAGGACTTAGCAGGCTAACCGGCGTCTGGTTCGTCGGGCCGTTGTACTGGGTAGAATCCGTCACGTCACGCCCATACTCAGAACCGAGCAACAGCATATGCTGGACGCCCAGCCACCTGCGCGTCACGCTCGCCTCCACATTCGTATAGGCCGTCGTCCAAAGTTGTGTTCCGTTATACTCACCCCGTGCCACCGCGTAGTCGCCTCCGGTCGTCGCGGTCACCTGGCTCGCATACATATTCGTGAACACCGTGTTGTATCCCGCAAAACGCTGCACCGCGTGCAGATTCCAGTCGTCGCCGAACCCATGCTTCAGGTCCAGCGTTCCGTCCGTTACCGCGCTGTGGATAAAGTTGCTCCCCGGCAACGGCCCCACATACCCATAGAAGTTTCCCACCGGCACTGCCGCCGGCGCGCCCGTCGCCGGCAGGTACGGAATACCCCGATCCGGCAGGCGATCGTCGCGCAGCCGCTCCACCTGCGCCGACACCGCCGTCGCCGCATCCGGCTTCCAAAGCAGCGTCGGCGCAAACGTATATCGATCTTCCCAGTAGAAATGCCGCTGGCTCCCTTCGTGCTCCGCCGCTCCCGTCAGCCGCAAACCCAGCTTGCCGCCCGTGGAAGGAACCAGCGTGTCTAGGTCCGCCGCCCCACGCTGCTCCCCGTAGCTTCCCGCCATGTAGCTCAACTCCCCCAGTGTTCCCTCCATACTCGGCTTCTTCGTCACACGGTTAATCAGCCCGCCAGAAGACCCGCGCCCATACAGCACCGCCGCCGGTCCTTCCAGCACCTCGATCCGCTCCGTATTCGAGAGGTCCCGATAGTATTGCGCGTCGTCCCGCACCCCATCGATGTACATATCGCTTACCGCGTTGAAGCCGCGAATGAAGAAGTTGTCGCGCCTGCCCTCGCCCAGTTGCAGGCCCACCGCCGGCACTACCTCCACCGCCTGCTTCATCGATTCCACCCCGCGTGAACGTAGCAACTCCCCCGTTAGCACCTGCACCTGCTGTGGAGTCTCCAGCAGCGTCATTGGCATGCGCGTCGCAGTCGTCGCTGCATCGGCCTTAAAACCCTCCGCGTGAACCTCCACGGTGTCCGCCGTGTCGGCGATGGCAAGCTTCAACGTCAGGCGATCAGAATCCTCCTCCGGAACCAGCACCTCCTCCTCCAGTGTCCGAAATCCGGCATGTCTTACGGTGATTTGGTAACGCCCAGAAGGGACCACCGCATCGACTCCTCCTGCTCCGTCGCTCGTCAACTCCACCCAGCCAAGACCCTCTTCCAACTGTCGCAGCACGACCTGCGTTCGCGGCAGAGCCGCTCCTGCGGGATCTGTCACAATAGCTCGAAAGTGAGGCGGCGAAGCTTTTTGCGCAACTGCCCAGGAACAAACCGCAAGGAACAAGCAACCGAAACAAAGCACATAAACACGCCACATGGCGACGGCAGGAACTCGCCGATGCATAAGCTCTCCAATATCCGCCACGCATCGGCTCACGATCTTCGCTGCCGTGCGCAGTTGCTATGCGCAGTCGACAGACCCTATGATCGAGGGGTCCGCAACGACGCTGTTGTGGTCGCCCGGATCCTCGCGGTCTCCGGCAAGAGTTATCCGCGAGGATCTGGTTATCAGTTCTGTAACTCTCCAGCGAATATACGACAACTTCGGTCCGATTTCCAAACGTCAGCGTCGTTCGCGCCCCGCTGCGATCTGTTACTTCTCCCGTTTGTCCTTCTCGTCGACCGCCCAGCAAGCAACGCGGGTTGGCTGAAACCTTGGCTCCGGGTGTATCGTCAGCATTGGTAAGCCCAGAAGGTCCATTCTCGATTCAGCCCGCCAGGAGTTCCATGCGCTTCAAGTTTGCTGTTTCCGCTCTTCTTCTTGTAGGAGGCCTGTTTGCGGCGTCCTCGGTCCATGCGCAGAACGTCACCGATGCCGTGAGCGGTAGCGTAGAGACCGGACCGACGACAGCGCCGAAGAAGCCGATCATCTTCGACCTGACAGCGATCGACAAGACGGCCGATCCTTGCCAGGATTTTTATCAGTACGCGTGCGGGAACTGGCTGAAGAACAACCCGATGTCCGATCATCCGACGGACGTGCGCTGGTCGCGGTTCAATGAGTTGGGTGAGCGCAACCAGTATCTGCTCTACCAGGATCTGAAGGCGGCGGCGGATGCGCCGAAGACTCCGCTCCAGAAGAAGTATGGCGACTACTTCGCCGCATGCATGAATACGGACCTCGCGGACAAGCTGGGAGCCAAGCCGCTGGAGCCGGAGATGGCGATGATCGCGGCGCTGAACGACCGTAAGAAAATAGCACAGCTGGACGCGTCGCTTGAAAAAACGGAGGGCGGCGGCACGCTGATCGGCGTAGGCGTAGGTCCGGACCAGAAGGATTCGAGCCAGCAGATACTGCAGACGGCGCAGGGCGGCCTGACCCTGCCGGACCGGGACTACTACTTGGCCGACGATCCGCGCATGGCGGCGCTGCGCCACAAGTATCTCGAGCATGTAGTGAAGATGTTCGTGCTTCTGGGCGACACGCAGGAGCAGGCGGCGGCCGAGGCAGCCGATGTGCTGCGCATCGAAACCGCGATCGCCAAGGGCTCGATGAGCCGGGTTGAGATGCGCAATCCTGCGGCGCGTTACCACATCATGACCGTAGACCAGGTACAGGCGCTTACGCCGGAGTTCGACTGGCATGTTTACCTGACGGACGTCGGAGTGACGCAGGTGAAGACGATGAATATCGCTTCGCCGGGATATCTGAAGACGGTCAACCAGGAGATCGAGGATGAGCCGCTGCCGGCGCTGAAATCGTATATGCGCTGGCAGCAGTTGCATAGCGCCGCGCCGCTGCTCTCGCAGCCATTCGTCGACGAGACCTTCGATTTCTTCTCCAAGACACTGAACGGCCAGAAGGAGCAGACGCCGCGGTGGAAGCGTTGCGTGCGCATGACGGACGGCGCGCTGGGCGAGGCGGTAGGGCAGGATTGGGTAAAGGAAAACTTTCCCGCAGACGCGAAAGCCAACATGGAGAAGCTCGTGGCTGCGCTTAAAAAGGCGCTCGACGAGGATATCCAGACCCTCCCCTGGATGAGCGACGATACCAAAAAGCAGGCGGAGTTGAAGCTCGCTGCATTTCGTCAGAAGATTGGCTATCCGGCGACGTGGCGGGACTATAGCTCACTCACGGTCAAGCGCGACGATCCGGTGGGTAACGTGCATCGCAACGGAGTGTTCGAACGCAACCGAAACTTGAAGCGGCTGGGACAGCCCGTGGATGAGACCGAGTGGGGCATGACGCCGCCCACGGTGAACGCCTATTACAACCCGCCGCAGAACGACATCAACTTCCCGGCCGGCATCCTGCAGCCGCCCTTCTATGACAACAACGCGGATGCGGCTGTCAACTTCGGCGGCATCGGCGTGGTCATCGGACACGAGATGACTCATGGATTCGATGACCAGGGGTCGAAGTACGGACCTACAGGAAACGTCAAGTACAACGTTGATGGGTCATTGGGAACCTGGTTTACGCCGGACGATCTGACGAAGTTCAACGAACGCACCAAGTGCATCTCGACGGAGTATTCGGGCTTCAAGGTGGCGGAGGGTCAAAACCTGAACGGCGATCTGACGCTGGGGGAGAACGCCGCCGACAACGGCGGAATCCGAATCGCCTACCGCGCGTTGCAGGAGGTGCTGGCGCAGCAGGCCGTGTCGCCCACAAGCGAAAAAGATGGCTACACTCCCGCGCAGCGATTCTTCATCAGCTTCGGGCAGGTATGGTGCGAGAACAAAACCGAGCAAGCCGCGCGCAACCAGGCCAAGACCGACCCCCACAGCAGCGGGCAGTGGCGAACCGATGGCACGGTGCAGAACTTCGATGAGTTCGGCAAGGCCTTTGGATGCAAGGTCGGCCAGCCCATGATGCCGGAGAAATCCTGCCGGGTCTGGTAGACGAGAGGGTGGATTTACGAGAGGGTCCGGGCCGGTGCCTGGACCCTTATTGTTGGCGATTGCCGTCGCTCTCTGCTACCGGATAACTATTCCAGCAGTCCAACCGGCACTCCGGTGCCTGTCGATTGCTTCTATGGAAATTGGCACAAAGTCTTTCGTGCTTCTACAATAAACAGAGCGACAGACCCTCATTACAAGTTCATCAGCGGCGCCTCAGTACGAGGGCGAGGAATAAGAAAACACATGACGTTCAGCAAGATTGGCCGGATGCTTACGGCCCTGGTAGCAACAGCGGCACTCGGACTTGGCATGACAGCCTGCGGCGGCGGCACCATCGGATACATGTGGGTGTTGGGGACATACTACAACCAGATCTCCGGCTTCCTGATCGACGACTACACAGGAAACCTTACCGCGATCCAACATTCGCCCTTCGCGTCCGGCGGGGCCAACCCGGTGTCGATTGTGGTCAAGCCGGGCGGGCGTTACGTCTATGTGATCAATAGCGGTTCGGGCATGGTGGGAACGCCGGGTTCGGCTGGGTATGTAGCGCCTACAGGCGCGTCGATCGCGGAGTTCTCCGTCGGCTCCGCCGGAATCCTTACCTTTGAGCAAAACTTCTCCAGCCAGGGCGTGAACCCAGTGTGGGCCGCGATCGACAGCTCCGGCAACTACCTGTATGTACTGGACAAGTATGCGCCCGACTATGCAACCACCGGCAACGGATCGATCACGGCCTTCTCTATCGCGGGCGATACGGGGCGGCTGACCCTCGTGCCGAATACGACCATCCTGAGCGGCGGTCTGCCCCGGACATGGTTTGAGGTAGGGCCGAACCCCATCATGACCAAGCTGGGATCGGGCAGCTGCTTGTACACGCTGTCGCCCACCTCGATCTATCCTCTAGCCATCAACTCCCAAAACGGACAACTGACCGTGCCGACCACGGGAACATACGCGCCAGGTCTCTTCAATTCGTTAAGCTCGATCAACACATCGGGTTCGGGCAGTTATATCTACCTGACGGATTACAACTCAAACCAGATATTTACGCTCCAGCCTGGCGGGACCGCTTGCTCGCTGACCCAGGTGAGCGGAAGCCAGCAGACAAACGTATCCGGCACATTGCACCCCGTAAACTCGATTACGAGCACCAGCGGCAAGTTTCTCTATGTGCTGAACCAGAGCTCCACAGGCACCACAACGCCCGCGAACAGCTCGATCTCGGCCTTCACGATCAACTCGCAGGGCCAACTCGCCACCTTGGCGGACACCACCAACAACCCCTATGCGGTAGGTTCTGGACCAGTGTGCGTTGTGCAGGATCCGACGAATCAGTACCTCTACACCTCTAACAGCGTAGACAGCACCGTAACCGGAAAGCTGATCGATCAAAACCGCGGGTATCTCTCGGACCTCTCGCGCGGATCGGTCTTTCCGGTGACGAAAACACCTACCTGTCTGGCGATCAGCGGCAACATTTGATGCGGGGCCGCACTTTCTCGATCGGGATTGCCCTTCACAAGAATAAAACGCATTTGAGGGCCGAAGCGCCTGGGAGCAAAGAAGAGCATGAAGTGGAATAGAACGAATTGGTTTAGACGAGGCCGCGGCATCAAGGCTCTCGCGGTATCGCTGGCGGTGGGTTGCGGAATGACGGCATGCAGCCGCGACTATACGGCGGCGTACCTCTATGTGACGAACGCGAAGGCTGCGCCGGGGCTGATCACGGCTTACGCGGTCGACTACCAGTCGGGCGCGCTGGAGCAGTTGGCGGATTCTCCGATTCCTTCAGGTGGGAATAATCCCGTGACCCTGGTAGCCGCTCCCAACGGCAAGTACCTGTACGTCTTGAACCATGACGCGCCTTCATCGAACGTGGTCGAGTTCGCGATCGGCACCGACGGCAAGATCTACGCGGGAAATACCTATCCCGTGGTGACCGGCAATGGGCTCACGGGCACTCTCCCCACCTCGGCGGCGATCGATTCGGCGGGCAAGTTTCTGTATGTAACCTTCACCTACCAGAACGGCTTTACGGCAGCCAAGCCCGGGCCTGGCGGCGTGGCTGTGTTTCCCATCAACACAGACGGTACTCTGGGAGCGGCAGTGACGAATACCACCGTAGGTACGACCTCCGCGACTCCGCTGCCGTACTTCCCGGTCGGGAACAATCCCGTGGGCGTCATGGCGAGCGTCAAGAACAACTACGTCTATGTGATCGACCAGGAGAAGCCTGCGACGGGAGCCCCGTTCGGCGTCATGCTGGCATTCTCTGAGAACACGTCCACCGGAGCGCTGACTCCGATTGCCGGACCGGTCTCCGGCGGGTTTGCGGCGGGTACCACGCCCAGCGCGATCGCGGGCGATCCGACCGGAATCTTCATCTATGTTACGGATTCGACGACCAACCAGCTTTACGCGTATTCCGTCGTAGGCAATACTCCGGTCGCGAACATCTCTTCCCCTTATGTCACGGGGCTTTTTCCGACCAGCGTTAAAGTCGATCCGCGCGGAACATTCGTATATGTAACGAACTTCACCTCGAGCACCGTGTCGACCTACGTAATCAATACCGCAACCGGGGCGCTTTCCGGTAGCGGCGGCACCAGTGTCGCCACGGGTCCGACCTGCGTCACCATCGAACCGGCGTTGGGCATCTACCTCTACACGTCGAACAACACGGATAACTCTGTGTCAGCCGAGCAGCTGAATCCGCACACGGGCGCTCTGACCGCCGTGCAAGGAACGCAGTTCTCTTCCCAAGGGCTGCCCACCTGCGCGGTTGCGGTGGCGAATGGAGCGCACGCTTCGCAGATTGTTGAGTAAGTCATGTTGAGCATAAAAGCCCCGCTGAGTGCGGGGCTTTTGTGCGTTTGGGGTAAACACCGAGGAAAATTGGAAGGGTGATAGGTGGCGCTCTAAAGCCTGGGCGCGGCGAGCGACAGGACAAAGCGGCGCGCGGGCTTCTCAAACAGGTTGGCGATCAAAAAAGCCAGGAACATGATAGAGGCGTAGGAGATCCAGGGGTCGAAGCGAACAACATGAAGCCGCTCCGGCAGATGCCAGTAGTGGATCAGCATGAAAGCGTTGAAGTGGAGCAGGTAGAGGGCAAAGGTCGTCTCGCCCAGCAGCACAATGGGCCGCCAGGCCAGGATAGAGGCAACAGGATTTGGCCCGGCCAGACCCAGAATCAGTACGGAGAAGAGAGGCAGAAGCAGCGACCCGTGAACGAGCACATAAGGAACGCGGTCCACGGCGAAGATCAGGAAGAGGGTAACTCCGCACACGCCGGCAAGCGCGAAAAGAGTGCGGCGAAAGACGGTGAGCGGAAGCGCCGCATGCAGACGGCATAGCAGGATACCGGCGGTAAAGGTGCAGAAGTAAGGTGGCGGGGAGAACTTGAGGCCCCGCAGCCAGAAGGCGTAGGTAAAGCGGTTGGCGGGCGCGGTGAGGTGGTCGGGGTTGAAGAGGAAGTAAGCGGTATGAGGTAGAATGCCGATGACCCACAAAGCCAGGATGGCGGCGATGATCCCGCCGGGAGTGGCGATGCGGTGGGCATGGCGCGCGATAAAGATCAGCAGAAACGGGAAGATGGCGTAGAGGGTAAGTTCGGCGGGAACGGTCCACCCGACCGTGTTCCAAAAGGTGGCGATGGCAGGGCTCCATCCTTGCAGCGCCAGCGGCGTGAGAAGTACGCCGCGGAAGAACTGGATGTGACTCCGGGCGTGCCATTCCAACTCGAGGAAGGGAATCGACAGCGCCAAAATCAGCAGGTAGGTAGGATAAACGCGGGCGATGCGGGCGATGTAGAAGGCGCGTTTCGGGAGAGTCGGGCGGTCGGCGTAGTTGTAGGCGAGAACGAAGCCCGAGATGAGAAAGAAGAAGCCCACGAAGACGAACGCGCTGTTGAAGACGGGCGTGAGGAAGTTTGGGTGAGGCGGGGTGAAGTGAAAGAACATGATGTTGACGGCAAGGATGGTGCGCAGCCCGGTCAGCGCAGGCAAGCCGGGCTTGCGAGCAGCTGAGACGGGCGGAGTGGCGGCAGCCGGGGGAGGAGCTTCGAGGGTCGAGATCACTGTTGGCTTAAGACGACGGGATCGGCAAGAGGGTTTCGAGGTCAGGGAACGACCAGGGTGCCGAGAGGTTCTCCGGATGCGACCCGGGTAATATTTCCCTGCTCGCGCATGGAAAAGACCATCATGGGCATGTGGTTGTCGCGGCACAGCGAGACGGCGGTGGTGTCCATCACTTTAAGATTGTCGCGAAGAATCTGGTCGTAGGAGATAGTCTCGTAGCGGACGGCTTTGGGGTCGCGCTTGGGGTCGGCGGTGTAGATGCCGTCGACGCTGGTGGCCTTCAGCAGGATGTCGGCTTTGATCTCCATCGCGCGCAGGGCGGCGGCGGTGTCGGTGGAGAAGTACGGGTTGCCGGTGCCTGCCGCGAAGATGATGATGCGCCCTTTTTCCAGGTGGCGCATGGCGCGACGGCGAATGTAGGGCTCGGCGACCTGATGCATCTCGATGGCGGACATGACCCGGCAGAAGAGGCCTCTTTTTTCGATGGCGTCCTGCAACGCGATGGCATTGATGACGGTGGACAGCATGCCCATGTGGTCGGCGGCGACGCGGTCCATGTCGATGGCCTGCTGGGCGACGCCGCGAAAAAAGTTTCCGCCGCCCACCACGATGGCGATCTCGCAGCCGAGAGCGTGAACGTCGGCGATTTCTTCGGCGACCTTGTGGATGAAGATGGCGTCGATGCCGAAGCCGGAGCCTGCGGCAAGGGCTTCGCCCGAGAGCTTGAGGAGGACTCGCTTGTACATGCAGGGCTAGTATCGCATGGGGGTCCCCCCCTCCCCGGCAAAATGACGCAAAATCTTCAAAACAATAGAGTTAGGTCCGGACCAGAGTGTGAAACCGTGCAAAATCTTGATTCGATTACAGTTGACTTGTGGGGTATAGGGCACTTTATTGGTGATTCGCCAATCAGGCGACTCGAAGAAAGTCGGCACGCAGACGCTTCTGGCCCTGCTTGAGGAAGTCCACCAGGACCATGTCGTTATGGATGTCCAAGACTTTGCCGGAGCCGAAGAGCTTGTGACGGACGCGGTCTCCGGGGTGGAATAACGGTTGTTCGGCGGTCGCGGGTAGATCGCGGGTTGTGTGGATCTCGCCGTGGATGGTTTCGATTACGTTGACAGATTCATGAATGGGGGAAGATGCAGTTCCCTCCGCTTCACTATGGGATGACGACAACAAGGCACAGTTATCGCACCGATTGCAGGGCTCGCCTTCAGGCTCGGAGAAGTAGGCTCGGATGACTTGGATGCGGCAGTTGGGAGTCTCGGCGTAGTGCATCATCTCGGACAGGCGTTCCTGGTCGCGGGTGGCGCGGTCGACGTAGGTCTTGAGCAAGGTTTCAAGGGTGTCTGGAGTTGCGCCTTGTGCGGGGTTATGGACGTAGCCTCGGGCAGTGCGTCGGATGAGCCTGGCCTCGCGCAACAGATTGAGGATGACCTGAGTGCGCCGCCGCCCCACCTTCGAGGTTGTGGCGAACGTCGCGTCGCCGGATTCTGAAGTACGAGTCGACTTGGCCAGAGCAGTGTAGACGGACTGCATCTCGTGCAGGTGGGGGTAGCGGCCCGCCAGGAAGAAGCTTTGGATGCGCTTGTCTTCGAGGCGATAGAGCAGGACTGCATGGGCGGGTTTGCCGTCGCGCCCGGCCCGGCCCGCCTCCTGGTAGTACGTTTCGAGCGAATCCGGAAACTCGTAATGGTAGACAAATCGAATATCCGGCTTGTCGATGCCCAGGCCGAAGGCTTTGGTGGCGATCATGACCTTGTGGTCGCCGCGCATGAAAGACTGCTGGGCGCGCTCGCGTTCGCGGGTGCGTAGCTTGCCGTGGTACTGCGCGGTGGAGATGCCCTGGCCGCAGAGGTACTCGTAAAGCTCGTTGGCGGATTTGACGCTCGCGGTGTAGATGATGCCGGTTCCTTGCTCTTCGGCGATCATGCGGGTGATGCGCTCGAGTTTGGCGCAGGTGTTAACCGTGGGATGCACGGCGAAACGGAGGTTTTCGCGCTCGGTCCCGGTCGAGATCACGGTGGCGTCTTCAGCGTGGAGCGATTCGAGGATTTCGCGGGCGACCTCCTCCGTCGCAGTGGCGGTAAGTGCCAGTACAGGCGGGTCGCCGAGCCGCCGGCGGGCCTCGCCGATGGCCAGGAACGCGGGTCGAAAGTCATGCCCCCATTGGGCGATGCAGTGG
>CAXTPN010000063.1:0-12563 GCA_964246125.1 uncultured Acidobacteriaceae bacterium | reverse complement strand
CTCCTGCGCCATGCGGTTGGAGTCGTCGCGCATCTCGGTGACGGGCTGCTGGAACCAGCGCTCGACGGCGCGATTCATCAAGCCATAGCTGAAGAAGAACATGAAGGAGATGGGGACGACGCTGACGAGGACGGCTCCCCACAGCATGCGGGTGCGCAGGCGGCTGCCCATGACTTTGCTCTTCTGGTCGGCGTAGAGCTTGAGCAGGTTGCGGGCGAGCATGACGAGCACGGCGACGAAGACCAGGAAGGAGAGCGCCGAGAGCGCGGTGAAGAGGACGATCTGCTGCGTGGTGGCGGGACGGAGGAATTCGAGCTTGAAGGCGTTGAGCGCGGTCAGGCCCAGGAAGAGCACGAGCACGCCGACCCCAAGGGCGATGCTCCAGGCCTTTCGCCGCTGCGCGCTGATGGTCAAGGTTTGGAACCTCCGGCGTGACTCGGGCTATAGGGAAGAGGGAGAAGGGAAGAGGGAAGAGAGTGCAAAGGCGGCGGCATCGACGGTCTCTCTTTCTTATCCCTCTTCCCCCGCTCTTAGACAAGCTCCGAAATCTTTTTCCACTCGCGTTCCTGGGCGTTTGCCACCGCGCCGTAGGTGAGAGAGCCTTCGTAGGTGTTCACGCCCTCGGCGATGCCCTGGTCGGATTGGATCGCCGCTTTGGCTCCGTGGCGGGCGAGCTTCATGAGGTAGGGCAAGGGTGGAGGTATAGGGAACCGCGGCGGGCATGTTGGTGACGCAATAGTGGACGACGCCATCGATGACGAAACTTGGGTCGCTGTGGGTGGTGGGGCGGGCGGTCTCGATGCAGCCTCCCTGGTCGATAGCCACGTCCACGATGACCGCGCCCTTCTTCATTCGAGCGACCATCGCGCGGGTGACGATCTTGGGGGCGGCGGCTCCGGGGATAAGGACGCCGCCGATGACGAGGTCGGCGTCGCACACGGCGCGCTGGATGTTGTAGCTGTTGCTGGCGAGGGTGAGCAGGCGGCCCTGGAAGATGTCGTCGAGCTCGCGCAGGCGGTTGAGGCTGAGGTCGACGATGGTGACGCGCGCGCCCATGCCCAGGGCGATTTTGGCGGCGTTCGTGCCTACGATGCCGCCGCCGATGATGCAGACATTCCCGGGCGGGGTGCCGGGGACGCCGCCCAGCAAGACTCCGCGGCCGCCGTGCTCTTTTTCGAGGTACGCAGCGCCGACCTGCACGCTCAGGCGGCCGGCGACCTCGCTCATGGGTGTGAGCAGCGGCAGGGTGCCGGCGGCGTCGCGGACGGTCTCGTAGGCGATGCCGACGACTTTCTTTTCCAGCAGGGCGTCGGTCAGGTCGCGCAGTGGAGCGAGGTGCAGGTAGGTAAACAGCACCAGGCCCTCGCGGAAGTGCTTGTACTCCTGCTCGACCGGCTCCTTAACCTTGACGACCATATCGGCGAGCCGCCAGACGTCGTAGGCGGAGCCTACGATCTCCGCGCCGGCGGATTGGTAGTCGTCGTCGGGGAACGCTGAAAGCGCTCCGGCGTTGGTCTCGACCAGGACCTTGTGCCCGGCCTCGACCAGCGCCTTCACTCCCGCCGGAGTGATGCCTACGCGGCTTTCATGGTCCTTCACTTCCCTGGGCACGCCGATGGTCATTTATTCGTCTCCGCAGTCTCTAAGTATCGCACTGAACAGGCGAAGACAGGTGCCGGCGCGGTATCGGCGCGGTGCGGCTCTCGCGCAAAGAGACGGGTTGTTGTGCCTATAGGTACCAGGGGATGTTGATTACCACGATGCGCTGGTTTCCGCGCACCAGCAGAAACAGCTTCAGTAGTTGGACCCGTTGATTGTGCAGCAGGTTCTCCCACCAGTGGCGGACGACGAGTTCAGGCAGCAGCACGGCGACCTTGCGGCCGGGGTTTTCGGCTTCGAGCCGCAGAATGTAGTCCATGAGGGGCGAGATGATGAACCTGAAGTTGGAGGGGATGGTGACCAACTGCGGCTCGCTCATGCCCTTGGAGCGGATGGGATCGCGTATCTTTTCGTTCCACTCCTCTTCGATGCCATGGTCCTCGTCCTCGGAGTGGACGTGGACCACCTTGATCTCTTTGGAGAGCAGCAGGCCAAAGCGGAGGGCCTTCTCGGAGATGCGGTTCCAGCCGGCCATGGGGATGACCACCAGCGGCTCTTCCATGTTGCTCAGGTTGAGCGGGGTCATGTCCTTCATCTCGCGGTGGACGCGCGTGTAGTGCTTTTTGACGGAGTACATCAGGAGGATGAGCGTAGGGACCAGCAGCGCGGTGACCCAGGCTCCGCTCATAAACTTCGAGGCCAGCACCACGCAGGTGGTGATGCCGGTGGCGACCGCGCCCAGCCCGTTGACGAACATGTGCCAACCGCGGCCCTTGTGGTCGCCTTCCTCGTTTTTCCAGTGGACGACCATGCCGGCCTGCGAGAGCGTGAAGGCGAGGAACGCGCCGATGGCATAGAGGGGAATGAGCCGGTCAGTAACGCCCTTGAACAGGATGAGGATGACCGCCGTGAAGCCGGTGAGCGCATACACGCCGTGCGAAAAGAGCAGCCGCCGCCCGCGCAGGATGAAGACGTGCGGCAGGAAGTCGTGCATCGCAATGGCGCGGGTGAGCCGGGGGAAGTCGGCGAACGCGGTATTGGCGCTGAGGCACAGGGCCAACAGCACGCTGCCCATGGTGAGGTGGTAGAACCAGCTATTGCCGAAGACGGCATGGACCAAGAGGCTCAGGAGACTCTGATAGCCGGGACCGTCGGGGTCCATCGCCATGATCTGGTAGTGCTTGGCCATCCAGGCGGTGCCGTAGAGCAGCACGATCAGGATGGCGATGATAACAGTGAGGGTCCACTGCGCATTTTTAGAGCGCGGCTCCTTGAAGGCCATGACGCCGTTCGAGACTGCTTCCACGCCGGTCATGGCGGCGCATCCGCTGGAGAACGCCTTGGCCAGCATCCACAAGCCGAGCATCTTCACTGTTTGCGGAACCGGGGCGGGCATCGGAATCACGGGAAGGGGATGGCCGCCGGCGGCGATCGTCCGGGAGACTCCTACGGCGATTACGGTCAAGAGCGTGCCGATGAAGAGGAAGGTGGGCACAATGAAGGCCGCGCCCGTATCCTTGACGCCGCGCAGATTGACCAACGCAAGGATCGCCAGGATGATGAGGCAGAGGGGCAAGGTGAACGGCTGGAGTCGCTGTACGTCTGAGGTCAAGGCGGTTACGCCAGCCGAGATGCCGACGGCTGCCGTCAAAATGTAGTCGATCATCAGCGCGGCCGCCGCCAGCAGGCCGGGCCAGGTTCCGAGGTTTTCGGAGGCCACCGTATAGCTGCCGCCGCCGTTCGGATAAGCCGCGATGGTCTGTCGATAGCTGAAGAACACGATGACCAGCAGGATGAGGATCGCGGTGATGATGGGCAGGATGTAGGTTGTGCCGAGGGCGGCTCCCAAGGGGATGAGCAGGGCCATTGCGGCTTCGGGTCCATACGCCGCGCTGGTCAGTGCATCCAGCCCGAAGATGGGGATGCCGGCCGAAACCCCGATGTGTTCCGCGCGTTCTTCGCTGGTTGCCAGCGGCTTGCCTAGAATTCTGTCCCGAATCGCCATGTCGAGATAAATAGTACTACTGTCAAGTCCTTCGGACAGTCGCGTTTACAAACGATTTTGCGCGGTCAAACTCGTGCGCGGCGAAGCGCTTCCCGCCGGGCATGGGCTGGAATCCGTTCTTCTCTTCATTTATCCTCAGGCCATGCCCAGCCTCTTTGAAGTTCCCCTCAAAACCATTGCCGGCGAAACTACTACCCTGGCGCCCTACAAGGGCCATGTGCTGCTGATCGTCAACACCGCGTCCAAGTGCGGGCTGACGCCCCAGTACGAGGGCCTGGAAAAGGTGTACGGCACCTATAAACACTGCGGATTCGACGTTCTCGGCTTTCCGGCGAACGACTTCGCGGGCCAAGAGCCGGGGAGCAACGAGGAGATTCAGAACTTCTGCGCCACGTCTTTTAACGTGAGCTTTCCCATGTTCGAGAAGATTGCCGTTACCGGCCCCGATATCAGCCCTCTTTATCAGCAACTGATCGACGCGCAGCCGGTCGCCCGCGTGAAGGACCCCGGCTTCCGCGCGCAGCTTGACGGGTTCTTGTCGCAGCACGGCGCGAAGACGAATCCGCTGCCGGGCTTGCTGTGGAACTTCGAAAAGTTCCTGGTCAACCGGCGCGGGCAGGTGGTGGCGCGCTTCGCCCCCGACACCCTGCCGACCGATCCGGTCGTGATCCAGGCGATCGAAAGAGAGCTTCCGCCGCTCGAAGGCGCGGCACCCGCGCACGGCTAGGTGCGCATGTTTTTCGACGGCTCTTACTTTCAGAAGGAGTTCCACACTCCGCTAGGATCAATCACTATTTTGGCGGAGAGTCATATTTTTGGCGACCATCTGGTTTTGGACGAACTGTTGTTTATCCGACCGAGAGCTTAAACCCTCTGCCAATCGGAGTGAGGCGAACCTTGGAGATATTCCGTCTCCTTCGAAGTCTCGCAAGGGACGAAGGTTTGCCGAACTTACTGTGGTGTTTCATCGCACCGGAGACTATCGCCACGGGCGTACAATAACTTTCACCAGGAGGCTGATATGAAGTTCACCGACCCTCGCGTCATCGAACCTGCGATTGTCGCTGAGATATCAGGGATGTTCGCCCGCGGACTCGATCACGATGAAGTGATTGCTCGCATGCGCGCTCTTGGCTTGCACAAGATCGAGTGCATGAAGCTGTTTCGCGAATACGGCGGCGTTACACTCGGCGAAGCGAAAGACATTGTTCATCTGAGCCCGGTCTGGGCTGATCGGTATGAGTCCGATGAGGCTTTTCACGACGTAGCGGAACGGGCTGCCGAGATCGCCCTGGGCAAGGAACGTACAGCAGCGTAAGACTGCTCGGCATGGTGTGGAGGGCTCCGGCTTGACCAGTGCGGTGTTTCTTCCGAGAACCAGGCAGAAGAAGCACCGACCGACACTACTGAGAGAGAGTCCATACCCAGATGCGCAAACCCGTCCTCGCCGTAGCCTTTGTTTTCGTCTTCGCCGCCGCGCAAGCGCAAAAGAACGCGCCTCCGACGCAAAGAACTCCCATCCGCATTACCGCGGATCTTAGCGAGGCTCCGCGCAAGCTTTACCACGCGGAGATCGATATTCCCGTGCGCTCCGGCCCGCTGGACCTGATTACCCCGCAGTGGGTTCCGGGCAACCATGCGCCGACCGGGCCGGCCAATGAGATTGCCGGCGTGATGTTCACCGCCAACGGCAAGACGCTGCCGTGGCGCCGCGACGATGTCAACCTATACCAGTTTCACCTGGATATTCCGGCGGGCGTGACCACGCTGCACGCCCACCTGGATGCCATCGTGACTTCACGGGCGTCGCGCCAGATGGCGTGTCTGGAATGGGAGCGGCTGATGCTCTACCCGGCGCACCTCCCCGTCCGCGACATTCCCGTCGAGCCCAGCGTGACCGTTCCCGCCGGCTGGGGCATCGGGACCGCGCTGCTCCCCGTGGGCTCCCCGGCCGCGCCGCCGCCGACTACCGGCCTGCTCGAGATTGCCCACGCCCCCGATACCGGGGCCATGACCACGCGCTATGCCCTCACCAATGTTGAGCAGCTGGAAGATTCTCCCGTCATTTCGGGCCTCTACTTCCATGAGTTTCCGCTCGCGCCCGAGGTGACGCCGAAGCACTTCATCGACGTGGTCTCCGACTCGCCCGAAGACTCCAATCTGCGGCCTGAGCTGCTGGCGGAGATCTCGAACCTGGTCCGCGAGGCGGGGGCGGCCTACGCCTCGCACCACTACAGCGTCTATCATTTTCTGCTGACGCTCTCGGATATCGCGGGCGGCGAGGGCCTGGAGCATGGGCAATCCTCGGATAACGGCATCGGCGAGAAAGGTTTCTCGGACCCGGCCCACCAACTCGGCGAATCCGACCTGCTGGCCCACGAGTTCACGCACTCGTGGAACGGCAAGTACCGCCGGCCGGATCAGCTTTACCAGAAGGATTTTGCCACGCCGCAGCAGGGCCAGCTGCTGTGGGTGTACGAGGGCCTGACGCAATATATGGGCAACGTGCTGGCGGCGCGCTCCGGGCTGAAATCCCAGGCGCAGTACCGCGACATGCTGGCGCTGTCCGCGGCCACGCTGGACAACGAGTCGGGCCGGGTCTGGCGCTCGACCGAGGATACCGCCATCGCCAGTTCGATCGACCGGCACCCTGTCATCTGGGCCAACTGGGATCGCGGCCAGGCCTACTACCAGGAGGGCGAGCTGCTGTGGCTGGACGCGGACACCCTGATCCGCGAGCAGACAAAGGGCAAGAAGTCGCTCACCGACTTTCTCCAGATTTTCCTGGGCAAGGGCGGCAACACCGGCCCGCTGATCGTTCCTTACGACCGCAGGGAGCTGATCGCCGACCTCAACCTGGTGATGAAGTACGACTGGGCCGCTTTCCTGCACGAGCGCATCGATATCCCCACGCCGCATGCGGACCTGGCCGGGATCACCCGCGGCGGCTACGAGCTGGTCTATACAGACAAGCCGAACGATAGCGAGAAGACTCTGGCCGCGGCCAATGCGCGGCGCGGGGGCGGGGTCAACGTGTGGTATTCGCTGGGCTTTCGCGTGGGCGCCGACGGCACGATTGGGGACATTCGCTACGATGGGCCGGCCGACCGCGCCATGCTGGCGCCGGGAACCAGGATTATCGGGGTCAACGGCCAGGTCTTCTCGCCCGAGGCCCTGCGCGGCGCGATCGACGAGAGCAAGGGCAACACCAAGCCGATCCGCCTGATTGTGCAGGCCGAAAACAGCCTTTCGACCGCCGACATCAACTATCATGACGGCCCGCGCTACCCCTCGCTAAAGCGAACGGACGGCGCGCCGGCCCTGTTGGACGACATAACCAAACCGTTAGCACCAAAATGACGTAGATAAAACAGCACTGATTTGTCGGCTAAGGGTGTAAAGTTATGTTACCTGGTTGCTCAGAGGGTACCAAGGAATCGAAACTATTGATGTATTGCATTTCCTCACCTCGTGGCATCAAATGGATTCAAGGGCGTCGACTCCCGGCGATCCCTGTAGACCTGCACAAGCGGGCTGTTTCGGCACTTGACACGCAGCACAACGTTGGATTGCACTATTTGTACGAATTAGGGGCCATTTATGCGCACTAGAGCAAGTCGCAAAGCGGTAACCATCCTTCCCGTCTTCCTGGTCTTCGCCGCCGCCTCGACCGGCACGGTGCTGGCCTCGGATAATTGCACCGTCGCGCTTGTCCGCGCGCTTACCGATTCTGTCCACTCGGTCGATCAGCACACCGAACCAGTCCACACTCATACGAAGGCAACGCTTGCGCGTTGGGAGGAGTGGGGACAGCTCTATCTTGCAAAGCATGGGCATCCGTATGTTCCGCCCAAGCGGAAGATGGCGTCCTCAGACGTGCCCGTGCCGGGCGAGGGGCGCTCCGGGTTCAAGTTTGAATGTGAGTTGCCGCCGGTGCCCACGATCGATCTGGCGCTCTTCGACCTGCTTCCGCCCGAAGAACTTCTGCCCATTCCGGATGAGGTTCCGCTGGAAGTGGCTGTGATCCCGCCCGGAACCCCGCTGGTTCCGTCGGGCGACATCGTTCCTGCGAGCCCAAACTATCCGAACCAGCCGGTATTCTTCGGACCCGGAGGAGTGCCGCCCACCACGAACACGGTGCCGGTAACGCCAATCGGCCCGACTCCCGAGCCGGGTTCCTGGGTATTACTGGCTACGGGAGTCATGGCAATGTTTGGGATTCGCGCGATAGCCAAGCGCGGGCAGGCGGCTGAGACTTCCAGCTTATCGTGAGGCGGTGAGGATCAGCCCACGGTTATCCTCGGGGATCCATAGGGAGACCTGCTTCTGCAGGGCGACCTCATCCAGCGTCTGGAGCAAACCTTTGGCAGCCTCGCGAGCGATCAGCCTGCGGATGTTGTAAGGATCGCCGAGTGTCAGGGCTTCGCCGCGGAAGTAGGTCGCGCGCTTGTCCATGTCGGTGTCCACGTTCAGCGAAGTGAGTTCCGCGCCGCGTTTTGAGAACGAGGCATAGGTCGTCCAGTCGGACTCGGTGCAGATGATATAGAAGTGCCAGTCCTCCGGCGCATGAAACTCGGTTGCGTCAGCGCGGACCTTTTTCGCGCTGGACCAGCAGACGTTTTTCTGCGCCTGGCTGAGGCGATCGAGGTCCCCGCCGATGCAGACGCGAGGCTCGGCCGAGGCGTGAACAGCAAGTCCGAAGATGGTACCTACGAGGGCGCGGGTAAGGCTTTTCATGTGTGTTCTCCTGAGGACATCCCAGCCAGGCGTATGGAGCGGGGGAGTCTCGTTGAAGTGTTCGCCTGACTTGCTGTCCGGACGATGATCACCATATCGGCAGAAAAGACTTTCAATCACATGCTTTCTCGACGCCAGCTGCCGGAAGTACCCAAGGTTGGCGGTCAATCAGGTTGAGCCGCCGGACAGTAACCCAGCCGCCGGACAGTAACCCAGCCGCCGGACAGTAACCGAGCACCCTACCCTGATAGACTAGGCAGAGCGGTCTTTTTCACCTGCCGCCCTACACTCAACCTCCGCAAAAGAACAGGACGTATCTCGCCGTGAGCACCCCCTCCACCGCTGAAGCTATCCGCAACATCGCCATCATCGCGCACGTCGACCACGGCAAGACCACGCTGGTGGACGCCATGCTGCGCCAATCCGGCACCTTTCGGTCGAACGAAGCGGTAGCGGAACGGGTCATGGACTCGAACGACCTGGAGCGTGAGCGCGGCATCACCATTCTGGCCAAGAACACCGCCATCCACTACAAGGATTCGAAGATCAACATCGTCGACACGCCGGGCCACGCGGATTTCGGCGGCGAGGTGGAGCGCGCGCTGAAGATGGTGGATGGGGTGGTGCTGCTGGTGGATGCCAGCGAAGGTCCGCTGCCGCAGACGCGGTATGTGCTCTCGAAGGCTCTGGAAGCCAAGCTGACGCCGATCGTGGTGGTCAACAAGATCGACCGACCGGACGCGCGCCCGCAGGAGGTGCTGAACGAGGTTTACGACCTGTTCATCGACCTGGACGCGGATGAAGACGTGCTTGAATTTCCCGTTATCTATACCAATGGCAAGGCCGGGACGGCGACCATGGACCTCAAGGTCCCCGGCACCGACCTGCAACCGCTCTTCGAGCTGATCTTCAAGACGATTCCGGCCGCTCCGGGAACGGCGGACGGCGACCTTCAGGTGCTGGTGACGAACCTCGACTACTCGGACTACCTGGGGCGACTGGCGATTGCGCGCGTCTTCAACGGCACGCTGAAGACCGGGCAGGAGGTGAACCTTTCGAAGATCGACGGTACGCTGCAGTCGGTGAAGGTGACGAAGCTGTTCACCTTCAATGGTTTGAAGCGCGAGGACACGACCGAGACTACGGTGGGGGATATCGTGGCGATCGCGGGCATTCCGGGGATTACGATCGGCGAGAGTTTTTGCGCGCTGGAAAATCCCAAGCCGCTGCCGCTGATCACCATCGACGAGCCGACCATCGCCATCAACTTTTCGGTCAACAACTCACCCTTCGCCGGGCGCGAAGGCAAGTTCGTGACCAGCCGCAACATCAAGGACCGGCTGGACCGGGAGTTGTTGACCAACGTGTCGATTCGGATGGAGCCTACCGATTCTGCCGACACCTTCAAGGTGCTGGGCCGCGGTGAGTTGCAGCTTTCCGTGCTGATTGAGATGATGCGCCGCGAGGGCTTCGAACTGCTTGTGTCGCGCCCCACCATCGTTACCAAGCGCGTCGATGGCGCGCTGATGGAGCCGTCCGAGATTCTCTCGATCGACGTTCCCGAGAACTTCGTGGGCACGGTGATCGAGCGGCTGGGGCCCAGAAAAGGCGAGATGGTGAAGATGGCCAACCACGGATCGGGTCGAGTAAGAATGGAATTCAAGGTGCCGTCGAGAGGGCTGATTGGGCTGCGCAACGAGATGCTGACGGAGACTCGCGGCACCATTGTGATGAACTCCATTGCGGGCGAGTACATTCCGTACCAGGGTGAGATTCCGCAGCGGCCTTCGGGCGCGCTGATCAGCGACCGGCAGGGTGTGACCACCACCTATGCCATGGATGGCGTGCAGGAGCGCGGCGTGCTCTTCATCGGCGACGGGGTGGAGGTCTATGAGGGCATGATCGTCGGGGAACACTCGCGCGACAACGATCTCGACGTCAACGCGGTGCGCGAAAAGAAGCTGACAAACATGCGTGCTTCCGGGTCCGATGATGCGCTCCGGCTGGTTCCGTTCAAGGTTCTGACGCTCGAGCAATCCATCGAATTTATTGCTGACGATGAGCTGGTCGAGGTTACGCCGAAGTCGCTGCGCATGCGCAAGCGGGTGCTGGCCTCCAACCGGCGGCCGAAGGGCAATCGCGGGGGCAGCACGCTGGAATAATAGGGTCCTTAGGATTGGTGAAGTAGTGACTGCGCTTTTGCTCCTACTGACCCTGGTGAGTAGGAGTTTTTCTCTGCAACGCTTCGTGAACCAGCATTTTGACGTAAGTATGGTATGCGACTCCATGGGTCTCTGCCTGCTCACGGGCCAGGTCAACATCGGCAGGGTCTAACTGGATACGGGCCAGGCGGGCGGCCAATGTATTGTTCGTTGTATTCCCGTCGCGGATCGCCTGAGCGAATTCGTCGCCGAGGGCCTCACGGTTTTCGAACCACCAATCTGCCTCTTCTTTCTCTGCGGCGAAGTTCGGCAGTTGCTTTCTGTCATTCATGAGCTGTACCTTTGAAATTCAAGGAATGCCTGCTTTAGTGAAGCAGTCGCTTCGTAAGAAGTCACACTCGAACAGAATCGTTGCGGATGGTGGTGACAAGGAAAAGTATACGTCCGGCCAAGGTCGTACCAACCTCTTCGATGCGCTCTTCATCGCGAACAACATAGAAATCAAGCTCTTTAGTTATCCCAGTGAGAGCCTCTTCCGCCTCTTGTGTGGAGACGCCATGCCGAGCGATGTGATTGCGATTGTCTTCATCCCAATCGAACGCCAACATGCCAACAGGCTAGCATGCCTCGTTGAGCCATACTATGGCTTGACCTGGCCCTGCACTGCCTCTTCGAGGGAGATTCCGTTCTTTTCGAGCAGGTCGCCGAGGGAGCGATCCAACTCGATGCGGGCCTTCTGGTAGTTGGAGCGCGCGGCGATTTCGGTGGAGCGCGCCTGGGCCAGATAGGCCTCGTTTTGTACCACCAACAGGTTGGTGGACTGGCCGAACTCCAGCTTGTCACGCTCCGCCTGCAGCAACTGCTCCTGGTAGCCGCGGCTGGTGACGGCTGCCTTGTAGGCGGCGAAGCTGGTTTGGAGCGCGATCTGGGCGTTTTCGATATCCTGCCGGATCTGGTGCTCCAGCTTTTCTGTGCGCGCCTGGGATTGACGCACCTGAACCTGGTCGCGGGCGGCATCGGCCTCCGCCACGCGGTTGCGCAGGGGAAGGTTGAGTTGCACGCCGCCCTGCACGATGGTCGATACACGCAGGCCGCCTAGGGCAAAGTTTTGCGGGAGCGTGGGGATGGCGGTGCCGGGCGTGCCTAACTGCTCATAGGCCTGCTCCGAGCTGCCACGGGTTTCGACGTTGGCGTAGACGTTCAACTGGGGGAGGGCCTGGTTGCGCGAGGCTGCGGCGCTGATCTGGCCGATCTTTATCTGTAGTTGCGATTGCGCCAGATCGGGCCGACGGGCTAGTCCCTGCCGGATCAGGTCGGCGACTGGCGTGTGGTCGAGCGCATCGGGCACGAGAATCTTGTCGGTGGGGACGATCTCGGTGAATGCGGCGGCGAAGACGGGCGAGTCCGCGCGCAGGAGCAGGTTGCGGAGGATGACCTCCTGCTGGCGGTAGAGGCCCTGAGCCTGGGTGAGGTCGAACTCGCTGGAGCTGACGAGGGCGTTGGCGCGGGTGAGCTCGATGGGGGCTAGCGTGCCTAACTCGACCTGCGATGCGTCGTCCTGCTGGAGCTTGCGGGCGGCGCGCAGGGATTCCTGCTTTACGGCTACGTTTTCGCCTAGCGAGACTAGGTCGAAGTAGATGCGCGATGCGCCGTAGACGGTCTCGAGTACCTGCTGCTCGAAGAGCAGGCGCGAGACCTTGCGGTTCTCGTTGGCGATGCGGACGTAGCGGAGATTTACGTTCGATCCGAAGCCGCGCAGCAGCGGCTGGGTGATGGTGAAGGATGTGCTGGGGCGCGAGAACGGGTCAGCGCCTGAGTTCGCACCATAGATGACCTGAGAATCGTTGTTGACCGTGGCTTCGACCTGGGCTCCGGTGCGGAAGCCCTCAAGTTATGCGATGTTGGCGGTGATGAAATCGAGCGGCTGCGGCTGATCGGGCAAGGAGCCGGCGCCGGTGCCGGTCGTGGTCAAAGAGACGCTGTTGGAGCGGCGCAGATAGCCGGCTTCGATGAAGAGGTTGGGGTCGATGGCGTTGCTCTCGTTGTAGGGGATATCGGTG
>CAXTPN010000062.1:8180-12676 GCA_964246125.1 uncultured Acidobacteriaceae bacterium | reverse complement strand
GGTAGTACAGGCCGGGGTCACGGCCGCGCTCACGGTCGAACCGGGCGGCGAAGCCCTCCAAGCGGTCCAGGATGTGCAGAACCACCGTCGGCGCTCGGCCTCGCTGACATGGCCAGCCGGGCCTGCCCACTGCGCGGCTGGCCGCTGTGCATCGTCTAGCCGCTCAAGCCACGCCTGCGCAGCCCCGACCATCTCCGTCCCGGTCTGGCGGGGTGTGGTCATATCCCCAGCCTCGCCGATAGGGCCATTCCCGTCCATGATGTGTCCTGGGGCGATCCGTGCCTACGCCCGCCAGGCGGCAACCGCGAGATCCTCCAACTCCGAAGACGGAAGGCTACCGGCGGGGCTGCGTGGTGAGGGCGGCCGCGATGGCGTCGACGGTGTCGAGCCGTCCTTCAGCAACGCTCATCACGAGTTCGTAGGCTTCGTCGTTGGTCAGAGTCAGCCGACGGCCGTTGAGGCCGTAGAACGCGATGGTTCCTGCGAGGGCGAGCCGCTTGTTGCCGTCGATGAGGGCGTGGTTGCGCGCTAAAGAGTGCAGCAGCGCCGCGGCCTTGGCGTTCAGGTCGGGGTAGGCGTCCTTGCCGAACGCGAACCGGCGTCTGTCGGCCATGTTCATCCTGTCCATCACCCTGGGCCTGCGCCCCAGCGAACTCCGCAGGCTCAGCTGGGACATGGTTGATCCGCCCGGGGAGTGGTCCACGTCTGGCGCAGTGCCAGCAAGTCGGGCGACACCAAGACCCAGAAGTCCAAGCGCTCCCTCGTCCTGCCCCAGCGCGCCATCCGCGCTCTCGAGACCCACAAGGTGATCCAGGACCGAGAACGAGAACTGGCGGGGGATATCTGGCAGGAGACCAACTTGGTCTTCTGCCACGAGAACGGTGCGATGTACTCGTCAGAGGGCCTCAACTATCGCTTCTCCCGGATGACGAAGAAGGCTGGCATAGGCCACTGGCATGCCCACGCGGGCCGCCACACGGCGGTCTCGATCATCAGCAAGAACGGCGTCCCTATCCAGGACATCAGCGACACTGTCGGCCACAAGTCCACCCACGTCACCGAGACCGTCTACCGCCACGTCATCGTGCCCCAGATCCGCGGCGGCGCGACGATCAAGGACAGCGTCTTCGGCCCGAAGACGACGAAAGCGTCTGACCAGAGTTTGGCTCTTGGCTGTTCGCGCTCTAGCTGCGGGAGCGGCCGAATGGGGAGGAGGAGGGCCGTGAGTAGCTTCTCGAAGTGGGACCGGGATGCGTACCGGGCACGGGTCGGCGAGGAGGAGGCTGCCCGCCGCCGCAGTGCCATCATGGCCGAGCAGTGGGGGCATCAGCTCGCGGAGCAGCGCCCCGGGGGGGGGGGGGGGGCCCCGCCGGGGGGGCGCCGCCCGCGGCGCGCGGCGCAGCGCCGGCGCGTGGGCTTCCCCCTGGCGCTGGCTCGCACAGATCATGGGCGCGACCCCAGGCCGCGTCTCCCAGATCGAGCACGGAGAGGCCTCCACTGGCGAGGCCCTTGCCAGCTATGTCACCGCTCTAGGCGGAAAGCTAGAGCTCATCGCGGACATTGGCGGCCACCTGCTCAAGATGCTGGCCGAATTGGGTCCTGTGCAGCGGCGGTAGTCTCTCTAACGCCCCGTGCTGTCCCGCCTCGCTCACAAAGTCGAGTACGCGGCGCAGGCCGCGGTCCATCTCACCCATGAGAGAGGCTGGAAGGACGCCGACCAGCTGGACTCTCGAACGTCGGTACCCGGCCTTACGCTCATCGGCAGTGAGGCCCAGCTCGCGGGGTTGCCCGGCCCGCAGGTTAAGAATATCCTTAAGGAGGTGCGGCGGCATGGTGCACGCGGGGGAGGAGGATGCAGCAGAGTGGGAGATCCTGCTGACCGGAGAGGTCGAGTCCTTCCTGGACGACCTATACGCGTCCGATCCGGCGAGTCACCAGTTGGTGAACCAGGCGATCCTCATCCTGGAGCGGAACGGTCCTGCAGAGGGGCGCCCGCTGGTGGACTCCATCACAGCATCGCGCATCGCGAACATGAAGGAGCTGCGTCCGCCTTCGTCCGGGCGCAGCGAGATCAGGATCCTGCTGGTCTTCGACCCGTGGCGGTCGGCGATCCTGCTGGTGGCCGGGGACAAGTCGGGACAGTGGAGCAAGTGGTACCGGACTGCGATTCCCCGGGCGGAGCAGTTGTACGACAATTACCTTGCCGAGCGCAGGAAGGAGACGGGCCAGTGAGTGGCGTATCACGCTGGCGGGATTCCAGTCATCTGGCGCGGGCCGTTGAGACGGCCGGCGGCCAGGAGGCCTTCGATGAGGCTGTCGAAGCGATGCTGGACGACGCCCGCGGCTGGCGGCTGGCCGAGATGCGCAAGCGGCGCGGGATGACCCAGGAACAGGTCGCCGTCCGGATGGGCGTGTCGGTCGCGCGGGTCTCCCAGATCGAGAGCGGGGACGTCTCCACCCAGGACGTGCTGAGCCGGTTCGTAGCCGCGCTCGGTGGGACCCTGAAGCTCATCGCTGACTTCGGCGACGAGCAGCTCAAACTCGCCTGACCGAGCACGCCCGCCAACGGGTCAGCCGCACCCTGTTCATGATCGTCGCCCCGCTGCGGATTTCGAAGACCATCCGCAGGTGTCTCGCCTCCCGGTGACGAATAACGTCGATGTGACGAGACCTATAGTCCGGAGGATCCGCTCAGCGATCCTTGCCAGATTCGCATCGAGCTGATCCGGGCCTTGTTTCAAGTCAAGAAACCAGGAGTGAATACGCACACCTGCGTTATAGATGGTTACCGCGCGGTCGGCCGCCGCGGTTTCGGATGCCGGGTCGCGGGCGTAGACCAGCGCCACGTCCTTGACGCCATGTCTGATCGCGTACGCGAGTACCTGGGTGTGGTGATCGACCTTGGCTGATCTGCTGTCCGCCAGAACGTACTTTGCGTCCAGGACAAATATGCTCGAGGTGCCGCGCCTGATGACAATGTCCGGTCTGATCCGAAGGAGCTTCTCAGTATCGAGATGCTCATTTTCCTGGCCCATAACCCGGATGGAGCTGTCGATCGCTCCCAGATGTTTCTTAAGGCCCTGTTCGAGGAACCGCTCGAAAAGGTCATTCATGTCTACGAGGAACGAGCAGGAGTGGGTGCTGCCTGCTGCCTCGGACAAGGAGAGGCGACGCAGCAAGATGGTGCTAAGACGGACGGCTGGCAGGTAGCGGCGGTCAAGCCTGGTTGGCTCCCACCTCTCGGCCCAGCGCAGGTCCGGCTCCACTGCTGAGACCTGAGCAGGGACACCTGCAGGTGCAGAGTTCGTCGAACGCTTCCCGGCACGCCAGGCAACCGGAGAACCCTGACGAGTGCTGCCCTGATCAGCTGATTGAGCCGGGTATCGGGGGTGTAGTCGTCGTACCGGCAGTTGACCGGAACGGGAGTCGCGGGACGCCGGAACTGCTCTTTGAGATCCACCCGCCCACGCAGCGCCACGAGCGCGTCCCGGCGCTCGACATATCCATGCTGAACACCGCGCCCGATCGCACGCTCAACCGCGCTTGCCAGCAGCCGGGCAATGCCCGCGAACAGATCATCGTGGATCAGCAGGTCCACCTCGTCCCTGCCCCACCAGTCGCGCGGGCGTTCAACGCCCATTAGGTAGAAGACGTTCTGCAGTCCGGCCTTTGGGCGGATGATCAGGTCGAACCCGTCAAAACGGATGGCCCCGACCTTGGCCTGTGCCCGGAGCCTCCAGCAGCCGCGGACAGGAGAAGCCTCGACTAGCACCGGGCGCTGAGGATGGCCGACCATGGCAGCCACGTCACCGTCTTCGAGGGGAACGTCCAGCGCTTCCCATTCCTTCAGTTCGATAATCCGGCGGGCCATCCTGTCACTGTCCGTCAGAGATGGCGCTTGAGTCCTGTAGGGCCTCATTGCTGAGAGTGGCGTCGGAAGTGGTGCCGCCTTCGGCCTTGAAGCGAGGCCAGAGATTAGCGAAGCGGAAGGGCTGCGATTTCTCGGGCTCTCCGACGAAGATGTCTTCTATGAGCGGCTCGATCCGGTACCGCCAGATGCGGCGCAGGCGAGCCTCGTCGAGTCCTTCGACCATAAAGTAGCTGGGGCCGAGGGCCAGGTCACCCATCCCGAGCGAGATTCTGAGCTGCTGGTTCACCTGGTCGACTAGATCGGCAACCCACTCTGGTTCCGAGTTCTCTAGGAGCCATCTGCGCAGCAGGCCGGCAATCGGGTTATCTGGTCGATCGTCAAGGGTGAAGGGAACGAACTGGAAGCGCCGCCGGAGTGCGGCGTCGACGAGCGCGATGGAACGGTCTGCGGTGTTCATGGTCCCGATGAGCCACAGATTGGCGGGCAGGGTGAACTCCTCTTCGGGTCGGTAGAGCGGCCGCACTGGCTTGTCGCGGTACTCGAGGAGAAAGAACAGTTCGCCCAGAACCTTCTGCAGTTGCGCCCGGTTGATCTCGTCGATTATCAGGACGTGAGTGTGCGCAGG
>CAXTPN010000062.1:0-8170 GCA_964246125.1 uncultured Acidobacteriaceae bacterium | reverse complement strand
GGGCCGTCATGAAGGGCATAGGCGATGCCGCCGTCCGTCCCGGGAAGCGGCCTGAAGCCTTCGAAGAAGTCCTCGTAGCTAGTCGAGGGGTGAAACTGGACCAGCATCGTCCGTGCCGGATCGCCAGCGAGCGCCTCGGCCAGTCGCCGGGCGACAAAAGTCTTCCCCGTTCCAGGAGGGCCGTAGAAGATCACCTGCTTGGTCTCCTTTAGCAGGCTTCGGATGTCTTCCAGGAAAGACAAGTCGAGAAGCAAGTCTTCTGACGCCTCGATGAGAGGGTCCACCAGTTCGGTTACCAGGTCCCTCGGCTCCGGCTCGCTGTCGAGCAGCCAGTAGAGAAACTGGCCTTGAATCCACGCATCGTCAGGGAAGAGCGGTTCCGTAAGCTCACGCAAGGCGTCGTTAGCTTCGACCTGGCGCTGGCCCGGGGAAGCAGACAATGACGGTACCGGAAGACCTAGTTCCTTCAGCATCCTGGCTTTCCCGTGATCCCCGGTGAAGGGAAAGACCGGCAGTACCCGGTCGGGATGGCAAACTGCCAGGAGCTTCATGATGACCGAGTCCTTGAAACCCCGAAAGCCCATGTCGGATTCGTCAAGGATTCGATCGATCCGAGTCTCCAGGGAATCTGTGGTGTTCCACAGCAGGTAATCGACCGACTTCAGGAAGCGCTCCCAGTCCGTTTCGTCGGAATCGCGCAAGGTGACGTTGAGGATCGACTGCGGGCCTGGGTTGCCATAGACATTTGAGTTGTATAGGCGCCGCAAGGTCTCATAATCGAGCGTCGGAAGGTTCTCCGATCGTAGGCGCTCAGCCCACACCACCCGCTCACTTTTCCGGGTCTCGTCCGTCGGATTCGGATAGGGACGCTCTCGCCGGAACTGCTCCGACCGGGCCCTAAGTCCCGTCAGAGAAGGAATCTGATCCTGTCCCGGAGACACGTCCACCAGTCCCGGGGAGACGTCCCCGAGCGAGTTGACCAACTCGAACAATGGCTTCAAGGTAGTGGCGGTCTCAATGACCAATGTCCGCAGCGCATCTATGTCGGTTGCGGCGGTAAGGGATATCTCCCTGCCGTACAGCGCATAAGCCGGCTGTACCGGGCCGTCAGTGGCAGGAGTGTAGGACCACGAAGTCTCCTCGATCCCGGGTGGCAGCTGACCCCGGATCGCCGCCACGGCGCGTGCCGTGAATCCGGTGCCATTCTTCGGGACATAAGGATTCAGGGCCACGAAGACACGGCCGGGCTCGACAACAAGGAAGAGACTAGCGGTCTTGAGGTCGGCGACGTCAGGCTGCCACTGTACCCAGGCGTCGCCCCTGATCCGCTTGGCCTCAGGACTCCAAAACGGGCCAGGTGTGCTTGACCGAACAGGATGGCCGAGCGCTGCGGCGATGTCGTCCGCCAGGACCTTACCGATTCTTCGCAAGTCAGCGAGAACCACGCCGATGTTCTGCTTGTTCTGCGTGTGGGCACTATCGTCGCCGTCCGGCTCGCGGGGCAGTTTCATCGCCAGAGCGCACCGTTCCGACGCCGTCGGGTCCAGGCCGACCACCGCCGGATTGTTCCCGAACCAAGAAAGCACCAGCTCGCTGACCAAGTCGGGACCAAGCTCGCGGCACACCGCCAGATAGTCGAGATATCGCTCGCCCTGCTGGTCGAGCGGGTATTCGGGCTCGAATCCCAGCTGAACCAGCTGGTTCTCGCGGCTGGGCCAGATCGCCATCCATCTCGTCGGCTCCTGGAGCCACCACAGCCATGACGGCAAGAACGGCGCCCGGCGGATCTGAGCACCGCTGCCCTGCTGACGCATCTCGGCGGTCAGGGCGGCGAGCTCGTTGATCCGGTTCGCGGCCTCCTCCTCCGAGGCAGGAGGCTCGAGCCAGTCCGTCAGCCGGGCCGCGAAACCGAATGCCGTCCCGTCCTTCGTGAGCTGGTTGAGGTACATCTGGCCGTTCTGCCCCTTGAAGCCGAACGGCTTACCTGTGGTCTTGGACCAGCTGTCCAACGAATGCCGTAGTTCCTCTAGGTCGCCGCTTGCCCTGAAGGCATCCAGGAAGCCGAGCACCTTCACGCGCTCCACAGCGCGGAGCTGCTCGAGCTGCTGTCCGTCTACCCGGTCGGGACTCAGCTCGTAGGCCTCTAGGAGCTGCGCAAAGCGCCTACGGCGAAACTCGGCTTCCCAGTCGGCGCTCGGCATGTACTTACGCAGCCCCTCGAGATCAGGCTGCCTCGGCACTCAGAAACCTACTCGGAATTGGCAGCCGTGCTGGTTCTTGGACCGACACATACTCGCATGGGTAGCGGCGCACTTACTTGCTGTTCGGCCTGGATGGGTCCAGGGCGATCATGGACGTCGTCTTTGGCCCCCGAAGACGACGAAAGCGCCCACCCAGAGTTTGGCTCTTGGTTAGGCGCGTTTCCTCGAACAGTTCTTCGAAATTTGGTGGAGCTAAGGGGATTCGAACCCCTGACCTTCTGCATGCCATGCATGGTAGTTTCGTCTGATGACGTCCGTCTAAGTCTGATTCCCGCAGGTCAGAGCATTTGCGTCGTCTGGTGACATCCGGTTCGATCTGGCAAAATCCAGGATCATTGGTACTTGGTTAGGTACTGAATCTCTGGACCTCTCCCACAAAGGAGGCGCCGTTGGGTCAGGTCGGGGTTGTGTGTAAGGGAGGGCCAGCCATGATCGAAGTTACTCATAGATAGATGTCTTGCAGATCGGAGGCTGGGCCCATTGTCACCGCTCGGCTTAGCTGGTGCGCGGAGGGCCGACGACCTCGCGCGTGGATCGTCTTCACCCATCCCCCTCGGCTGTTCAGCCGCAACGAGGCAATCACGGCCTTGACGCTCGCCGACGGCTCGCCTCCGACCACGGCGATGCCTTAGGGGTGGTCAGCGCCGCCGACTGCCGCCGTCTGCTCGAGGCGCCGGGCAGTACCGGAGATGGGTAGGTCGGTGGTAGTGCGGTGCGGCAACAGGTCGCACGCTACGCTGTCGTGAGTTGGTGGAGTAGGTTACGATAGGTGTTCGGTCGCCAGGTCAGGAGTGATCATGCAAGGACTTGATGCATTCAACATCGTTCTTGTTGGCGCCAATTTTTCTGTTGAGCGTATACAACTTAGTGATTTCTCGTTTGGTGGTTTGGAACCCGAGATTGAGTTCCGCATACCTCAAGCATTGCAAGTTTCAGCCGGTGAATACTTCCTTCAGGTTCTACCCGGCAGGTTCCAGGTCGGTGTAAATTCTTCGCAGGCCACACCTGCACGGCTACGTATTCTTACCGACGCTTGCCTGGCCTTCATAGAGGGTTACACTACGAAACGTGGTGTGATCGCCATCGGGCATAATTTCAGCGGCAACCTAGAAAGCTCCATCGGGGCCGCTGACGATTTCATGAGGTACATCGCATGGCGAGAAGACTTCGCCGCCGCCGTCGGAGATGATCCTGGATCACGCCTCTCCCTTGCGGTTAAAAGCGATCAGCGTCCAAATGACGAACGCTCTCGCACGATCAGGCTAGAGCCACTCACGACTGATAACGCGAAATTGTTCTATGACCTCAACTACAATTGGGGGGACGTTGAAACACCTTTGCGGACTCCGGCTGCAGACGTAGTAGAATCTTTCTCGGAATCCCTTAAGCTTGGCACAGAGCTAATAGACAAGATAGCTGCAATAGGCCAGATTTCAAGGGGAGGCGACGATGATTCCTGATGAAGTTCTACGCGGAATAGGAATCAATAATCTAACATGTCTTAACGACCCAGCCGGATCTATCACCGGAAACTTGGAAGCTACGGCAAGTTCGTCGAACCACCATGGCTTCTATGACCTGGTTGAATCTGTCAATACCGCAGCAATGAAGAACCAGTTCATAGTGCATCTTGGTAATTCCTTTCTGTACCACGGTCGGTCGACCACGGTAAGCGCACATTGGCAAGCGTTGGCTAGTCCTACGGTTGAGTTCGGTCAGCATCGTGTAGGAGAGTTTGGCGCGTTCAGCCTGGCTGGATTTTCTGAAAGTACGCATGATTTTGTTCTAGAATCAATCGCAGGCATTACCGATCAGGAGATCGGAATAGTCTCTGAGGAGGCTTCGCAGCCTGTGGACTGGGAACGCATTAGAATGCTTCGCGATACCTCAGCTCATGAATCCGAAGATCTTTTCGAGTGGTATGCACAGCAGGAAGAATGAGTAGCGAAAATGATTCGCAGCTCCTTCTCGCGGAGGAAAGTAACGAGCTGCGCCAGGGGGATATCTGTTTTGAGTGGCCCATTCCACGATGGCAGCTCAACGGATACATGGTTGCCTCAGAACCAGCGTCTGTGAACCCAAGTACAGCAATCGTGGCACTTCACTCGAAAGGAGAAAGCCTACCGCTTGTTGTGTGCTCTCATGACTGCGACCTAGAGAACCCCCGCAGCAGAATGGGAATCGTTGTTGTTCCGTTGCTTAATTGGCCTAGCAGTGTCGCCCCAATGGGCTCAGATGCGAGTTTGGACATAGTACGTTCCGTTGTTCCGGACGACGACGGTTCTTATATGCACATCAACCTCTATCCAATAAAGCTCCCATATGAGACCGCCGAGTGGCGAATTGTTGATTTCAGCGGACTAACATCCATCGGAAATCCTCTAAAATCTTTGCAGCATCTAATGAAGGCAAAACGTTTCGAGATGACCGATGAATGCAGAAAGAATTTTAGCAATAAACTTGCTGCCTTCTTTATTAGGAAGAGCTGAGGCGGCCAACCCGCCTACTCGGGGTAGTCTCGTTATTGAAGTTGTGCTTTTACTCTCAGCAAAGCGGTATCGCTGGATGGCGTTTTCCATTATGCTATTAGGCTGCCTCAAAGACCGTGATTATTTGGGCACCAAGCATGAACCTGCAGGCAGACACCCGATCAACGCAAGTTAAGCGGCATTGCGTCCAGACCTTTTCAAAGCTGTTGAGGTATGAATCGGCGACACTGCTGCTTTCGGACTGTCGGTAGCAGAATACGGGGGAGTGAGCCGCTGGCACACCGTAGGCGTGCTGGTTGACGAAGAGTTGGTCGTCAGCGCGGTAGATCGAGTTATACAAGACGACCCCGTGTAGTCGAACCTCGATGTGATCAATTCCCGTGAGCGGCCGGTATAGCGTAAGAGCATTGCGGACCTTCGCGGCCATGGCGTCGCCGATGCCCTCTTCCTGTCCGCGCTGTGCGACGGCAGCACAGTCAGGATCGCCGAGTACGATCCTGACCCGTACGCCACGGCTCGCCTTGTCAGCAATGATGCCCAGCAAACCGGCGTCCTCGGCGAGGAACAGAGCGCTGTAGGCGAGCACATCAATCTCATACTCGGCCGACTCGAAGAAACGCGTCCACACGTCGCGGGGGATAGCCCAGCGGTGCGGGTAGACCGCGGCAAGCTCTTCCGGACGCGATCGCCCAGCGAGCGGCCCAACCGCTTCGGGCCACAGGTCCGCCTCGTCCGCCCCGACGAGGTCGGCCAAGGCCGCTCGACTGCTCGGGTAGGGCACGCGTCCGCTCAGCCACCGCCGGACGGTCTTGGGATCGACGCCCAGGTGTGACGCGACGTCGTCTTCGCGAAGCCGTGCCCGCAGCATGGCGTGCCGTAGCGACTCGTTCAAGGTCTCCTGCCTCCCGTCACGTAGCGGGAACACGTCATCACGTTAGCAGAGACGTCCCTAGAAGTCCCTAGTCGTTGTTTAGAAGTTCCGCCCTACTTGGCAGGCTTGATTTCTCCGGCACAGTGACCACACGAAGTTAACGTCGACCCCTTTCGTTCCAGCTCAGTCGCTAAGAAAGGCATGACGGACGCCCCCCATGCAGCCAGAGACGACCAAAACGCCCGAAGCAATCACCTTTGAGCGCGACTATGTGGGCATCATCAGCCAGGCCCAGTACGTTCGCGCGGATCTGGCGAAGATCGTTGAGGAATGCCCAGTAGCCGATGATGTGATCCTCCTGGTGTCCGAGTTGACTACCAACGCCATCTTGCATACTCGATCTGGCCACCCCAACCGGATGTTCACCGTCCGGGCGACGCTCTACCCGGGCAACTACGTATGGGTTGAGGTTGTCGACCAAGGCGGCGCGTGGATGTCCGACGACCACGACGACGATCATGGGCGCGGCCTGACGATCGTTGCCGCTATTGCTGGGGATGGCAACTGGGGTATCGACGGGGATGCCGCATGCCGGGTGGCATGGTTCCGGCTTGACTGGCATCAGGCGTGATCCGTGAATCTGGACCTTCGAGCGGCCCGCCCGAGTGCCCAAGATTGACGTGACGTCCCAAGACGGCACGTCACGTCCGTGAACGTCCGGGAGATCTTACGTAGTCTCGGACCTATGAACCAAGCCGACTGGGCCGCTGAGCTGGCACGCAAGCTTCTCGGAGTCCCGCTCCCGCGTCGCTGGGCCCACGTCCAAGGTGTCGCCGCGCAAGCCCGGTCTCTCGCACCGATCCTTGGCGATGACGCCGACTTGATCGAGGCCGCCGCGTGGCTACACGACATCGGCTACTCACCCGAGCTGGCCGACACGGGCTTTCATCCGCTCGATGGCGCCCGCTACCTCCGCGACGCTCAGCAAGCCGACCCCGCGCTGTGCAACCTGGTTGCCAATCACTCGTGCGCGATCATCGAAGCCGAAGAGCGCGGACTGGCCCATGCACTGTCGCGCGAGTTTCCGATCCCCGCCATGGCGCTCAACGACGCTCTGGCCTACTGTGACATGACTACGACGCCGACCGGAAACACGGTCGCCGTGCATGACCGCATCTCCGAGATAAAAGAGCGTTACGGACCCTGCAACATCGTAACAAGATTTATAAGAAAAGCCGAACCGCAGCTTGTCTCAAGTGTTGTACGCACTGACCGGCGTCTTTTCCTAGCGCAGTAAGAACGCTAGACGATCACAGGCGATTCTTTATGTGCTAGGTAGTCGTCAACCCTAATCCGCATCGACCGGTCCATGGTGTACTCGCCAACCTCTGATACCGGTACCCAGCGCACCTCGCTCGATTCGCTGCTCGGCGTCGGCTGGCCGCTCAATGGCTGAGCGGTCAGGACGATAGAGAACTCCTGGCGAACCTCGCCGTTGCTGGTGTAGAGGAGCACGTGTTTCGGGTCAGAATAGATGCCGACGATTCCAGTAATCTCGCACTCGATACCGGACTCTTCGCGAGTCTCGCGAACCGCGGCCTGCGCGACGGACTCACCCAGGTCGACCGCTCCGCCGGGAACAGCCCAGTTGTCGTTGTCCGTTCGGCGGATCAGCAGGATCTCACCGGCGTCGTTGACCACGACCACGTTGACGGACGGGACAAGGCTGCTGGCCTTCGGCGCGCTCGCATCGTCGTAGTAATCGATCCTTTTAGGACTCACGCCGGCTTTCCCTCCGGTAGCGGTTTGGCCTCGTTCCAGACCTGCTCAAAACTCTCAAGGTAGGTAGCGGCTATCGCACCACCAGCTATCTTACGCAAGTGGAAAAATGGCGCGTTGTTGGCCATCACTCCATATATGTGCGTGTTGACGAACACCTGATCGTCGCCCCGAAAGACTGAGTTATAGAGAATCGTTCCGTGCAGTCGGATCTCAACGTTGGGTGCCGACTGGAGCGGCTGAAACATTGCGATGGCGCTGCGTACCTTGGCCGGCATTGTGTCGCCTATGCCCTCTGACTGACCGCGCTGAAGCACAAACGGGCTTTCCGGATCGCCGAGCAAGATCCGCACGCGTACACCAGACTCCGCCTTTTCGGCGACTAGCTGCCGCAGGCCGGCGTCCTCGGCGAGGAAGTAACACGAGTAGGCCAGGATACCGATCTCTCGCTCGGCCTGGCCGAAGAGATGTCCCCAGGCGTCCCGCGGCACAGCCCGACGATAGGGGTAGACGGCGATGATCTCGCTCTCGGACGCGGACACAACCTGCTCGTGATCGAGTGCGTCGGGCCAGATGTACGACTCATCCACGCCGAAGAACGCGGCCACTCCGTAGCGGTGCTTCCGGTAGGGCACCCGGCCGGCGACGATCCACCGCTCGACCGTCTTGGCGTCTACCTGCACGGCTTCAGCGAGCTTGGCGGTAGTAGTCCGCCGCTCTAGCAGGAGTGCTCGCAGCCGTTCGTTTGCCATGCCACCGTGCCCGCAGGC
>CAXTPN010000061.1:0-12679 GCA_964246125.1 uncultured Acidobacteriaceae bacterium | reverse complement strand
CTCGAACCCAGGACCAACGCCTTAAAAGGGCGATGCTCTACCAACTGAGCTACAGGCTCGGACCACGACTTCTTCTTCAAAAGTAACATACCGCGAAGGGCCTCTTGCCCGGATGAGAACGAGAGGATGGGGCCGGGTCAGAAATCATTTGCCATCGGCACGCGGGCCTCGTATAAGAGAGCAGCCTTGAATTTGATTCTCTTGAAGCGCTACTGCCGAAAGGGCCCCATGCTTTTCCGCCATACGCTGTGCCGGCACCTCACCCCGAGCAGCTTTGTTCTGGCCGTCACTCTTCTAGGCGCGCCCGCGTTTGGGTTCAAGGCGGATTCCGTTCCGGATTGGGTGCGGGCCGCGATGGCGCAGCCGCAGGGCTCGTACCCGCCGGAGACGAGCGCGGTGGTGCTGCTGGATGAGACGACGCTGACGGTGGGTGGGGACGGCAAGGCGGTGGAGCATCACCGGCATGTCGTCAAGATTCTGCGCCCCAGCGGCCGCGAGGAGGGTGTGGTTCATGTGGCGTTCGACAAGGATGAGAAGCTGCTTTCGCTGCACGTCTGGAGCGTGGGGCCGGATGGCCGCGAGTACGCCGTGAAGGACAACGAGATGGTCGAGATCGGCTATCCGGGGTCGGGCAGCTACTACGAAGATATGCGGGTGAAGGCGGCGAATCCGCCTGGGCGCGATCCGGGCGGCGTGGTGGCGTATGAGTACGATCAGCGGGTCGCGCCCTACATGCACGAGTCCACCTGGTTCTTTCAGGACGACCTTCCGCACCTGCGGCAGAGCTTCGTGCTGGAGCTTCCGGCAGGGTACACCTATGCTACTTCCTGGGCGCATCATGAGCCTGTAAAGGCCACGGACCTGGAGCACCAACGCTCGCGCTGGGAGATGAACGGGACGGCGGGCATCGACCTGGACCAGGTTCCGCTGTCGCCTTCGATGAAGGGCTTGATGGGGCGGATGACGGTCCACTATGCGCCGGCGGGCGGCACCAGCGCGCCGCTGGGAAGCTGGCAGGAGGTGGGCGAGTTTTACGATCAACTGGCGCGCGACCGCATGGCGGCGACGCCGGAGATCACGGCGAAGGCGACCGAGCTTGCGGCGGGCAAGAGCGACTTTTACGATCGCACGGAGGCTATCGCCGAGTTCGTCCAGAAAGATATTCGCTACTTCGTGATCGAGAAAGGAATCGGCGGGCGCCAGCCCCACCCGGCCGCCGACATCTTTCGTAATCGGTATGGCGACTGCAAGGATAAGGCGACGCTGCTCGCGGCCATGCTTTCGAGCGTGGGCATCCATTCCACGCTGGTGCTGGTCGACTCTTCGCGGGGCTTTGTGGATCCGGCCGCGCCGTCGGTGCTCGGCAACCATGCGATTGCGGCTATCGAGATTCCTAAAGGCTACGAGTCGCCGCGCCTGCGCAGCGTGGTCACGGCGAAGTCCGGCAAGCGCTACCTCATCGTCGACCCTACGTCGGAGAAGACGGCGTTCGGACAGCTCGAGCACAATCTGCAGGGCGGCTACGCTGTCATTGTCGAAGGTAAGGACAGCGAAATCGTTCAGCTTCCGGTGCTGAACCCGAACCTCAACACTATCCGGCGGTCGGCGACGTTTCAGGTTCAACCTGACGGGTCGATCAAGGGAGCTATCGTGGAGAAGCGGTTCGGCGACCTTTCCGAGCACACGCGCTACCTGTATGCCTACGGCGACCAGAAGCAGCGGGAGGCGTACCTGGACAATCGTCTCAAGCGCGACTTCACCTCGTTCAATGTCACGGACCTGAAGGTGGAGGACGTGACCGCGCTGAACAAGGATGTTACGACGAGCTTCAACCTCTCGGCGGACCGCTTCGGGCGCACCATGGGCCCGCTGCTGATGGTGCGTCCGCGCGTGCTGGGCGTGGATGGCTTTGCGCTGGACCGGAAGCCGCGCAAATATCCCATCGATCTGGAGCAGACCATGGTGGCGAAGGACGACTTTACGATTGAGCTGCCGGAGGGCTATGGCGTGGACGAGATGCCCGAACCGGTGAAGCTCGACGTGGGCTTTGCGGCTTATGAAAGTGCGAGCTCGCTTTCCGGCAACTCGCTCCACTACACCCGCACCTACACCGTGCGCCAGGTATCGCTGCCGGCGGAGCGCTATGCCGACTTGCAAAGGCTTGAAACCGTGATCGGCGGCGACGAGCAGAATCACGCAGTCTTCAAGAAGAAGTAACCTTGCAGAGCTTCACACTTCAACTTCGAGGGTTCGCGCACCATGATCGTCCGTTACCATCTCGCCCCAATGTTGGCCGTGCTTGGGCTTGCTTCCAATCTGCCTGCGCAGCAGTGGACGGCGCCGACGCCTGACGAGCTCTCGATGACCTCCATCCCGCAGGTACCCGGGGCTTCCGCGCTCTATCTCTATCGTGAAGAGACGGCTGACGACCCGGCGCATACCCAGACGTTCTATGTTCGGCTGAAGGTGCTGACCGAGGGTGGCAAGGAGTACGCCAACGTGGAGCTGCCCTACGCCAGCGGCGCGGCCGGGCGGTCGATCGACAACGTTCAGGGCCGCACCATCCATTCGGACGGCAGCATTGTGCCTTTTAGCGGCAAGCCGTACGACAAGCTGGTGGAGAAGGTGAAGGGGTATCAGATCAAGGAGAAGATCTTTACCCTGCCCGCGGTCGAGGTGGGCAGCATCATCGAGTACCGCTACAAGATGCACTATGACGATGGATACTTCATCGATCCGGACTGGTACATTCAGTCCCGGCTCTTCACCCGTAAGGCCCACTACACCTGGAAGCCGAATAATAACGGCAACATCATCCTCTCGGGGCAGCACGGCGAGACGCTCGATCGAATTGCGTGGACGCCCATTCTGCCCCAGGGAGCTACCGTGAAGCAGACCAGTCTTCGCGGGTCCAACATCTTCGAGCTGGATATCGCGGACGTGCCGCCCTTGCCCAGGGAAGATTTTATGCCGCCCATGGACAGCGTCAGCTACCGGGTGCTCTTCTACTACACCGGATACAAGACGACGCAGGAGTACTGGGAGAAGGAGGGCAAGCGCTGGTCGAAGGAGCGGGACAAGTTTATTGGGCCTGGCCCCGGGGTGACGGCAGCTGTCAACGGGCTGGTTGCGGCGGCGGATAGCCCGCAGCAGAAGCTGCGAAAGATTTATGCGGCAGTGATGGCGCTCGAGAACACGGACTACACCCGCGAGCATACCTCGCGCGAGGAGCGAGCCGGGGGCCTGAAAGATGTGACCACGACGGACGACATCCTCGCCCGGAGACGCGGCAGCGGCGATCAACTGACAGAGCTATTCGTCGCAATGGTTCGGGCCGCGGGCATGCAGGGCTACCTGATGGCCATCTCCGACCGCAACAAGCGTGTCTTTCTGCCCGATTATCTTAGCTTCAACCAACTGGACGATTACATTGCCATTGTGAATGTCGACGGGAAAGACGCGCTGTTCGATCCTGGGCAGCGGTATTGCGCCTATGGCCATTTGGCCTGGAACCACACGCTTGCCGGCGGCTTGCGCCAGACCGCGACCGGCGTAGAAACGATTGGGACAACGGAGGCGTCGTATAAGGACTCGCATGCGAGCCGCATCGCCGACCTTGCGGTCGATGAGCATGGCAGCGCGACGGGCACTGTAACCCTGAGCTATACGGGCGGCACCGCCCTGAGTTGGAGGCAGGAGGCGTTGCGTGGCGACGACACCAGCCTGAACGCCGACCTGAAATCGCACCTAGAAGCGATGCTGCCCGGCGGCATGGATGTGCGCGTGACCAACGTCGAGAACCTGAACGACGCCGAAAAGCCGCTGAAGATAACTTATGAGGTCAAGGGCGCGATCGGCTCGCCTACCGGCAAGCGCCTGCTGGTGCAGTCGAACCTCTTCGAGACCAACTCCAAGCCGAAGTTCCACGATGAGAAACGCACGATCGCCGTGGATATGCGCTACCCCAGTATTGTGCAGGACGCGGTGCGGCTGAAGCTGCCGGAGTCGCTGGAGATTGAGTCGCTGCCACCCGTCGAAACGGCGGAGATCAAAGGTGTGGCAGCCTACAGCGTTTCGAATAAGAAGGCTGCGAATGCGGTCACCCTCTTCCGCAATCTGACTATCGGCAGAACCATCTTCTACGCAGCGGCGTACCCCGATCTTCGCGCCTTCTACGGCAAGCTCGAGGCAAAGGATCAGGAGAGTCTGGTCTTGACTCGCGCTGCTGCATCCGCCGCCAAGCCTGCGGGTAGTCAATAGCGAAGTTTACGGCAGGCGGCAGACCTTCACTACAGGGTTCTGGTAAGGACAACTCCACGCTGTCGCGCTTGTTGCCTGAAGCACCACCCATGTCGCTCCCAGCGGCTTTACCTTGGCCGCGCGCCCGGCATCGCTCTCGGCCTCAAGCCCGGTCTGGGCCGCCTGCCCACGCACCCACGCCTCGGTCAGCCACGGCGCGATCGCCGCCTCGCCGCCGTCTTTCGAGTAATCGGGCAGCGCGTCGCGCTCGGCGAGGGCGCGGAAACACTGTGCGTCCTCGTGCGGGCCGCGTGTGATGTAGCGAGCGTCGAGCGCAAATACCGCATCTTTGGACGTATGCTCTCGCACCCATAGGAAGGCCTGCTCCCATGCGTTCGTGGGCGCGCGCCAGGGCAGCTCCAGATGATCCGAAGCCGGGAACGTACTGCGCTGGACGAAGAACATCGTGCCGCCGCAGATAGCAAGCAGCGCTGCCCAGCGCCATGCCTGCGCGCGCAGCGAGCGCTCGCCTATCCAGGCTCCCAGCAGTAGGATCATGATTTCGTAGACGATCTGAAAGCAGCGCAGCGGCTGCATCCTCGCGACCATGTGGGTTGCCATGCCCGCCCGCGCAAACAGTATTGAGACCAGCAGCGCGATCACCCCCAACGTCAGTCCGACCCGCGCCAATGGCGGCGGCATCGGGTTTACGCGCCGCGCCATCATGAACAAAATCGCGAGCGGCGCGATCAGCCCAGCCTGCTCGTACCATTGCCAGCGAAACGGAAACCAGTAATAGCGCGTCATCGCCACGCGAACGTAATCCGCGGTTTCGGCCGGGGCAGCCGCCTGCGCGCAGATGCATAGAACGAGAGCCAGTCCACACAGAACAAACGGGCCCCAACGCCTCGTCGATCTTCGCTCCGACTTGGCGCATGCCACTAACACTACAGCCACTAATCCATACCCGGCCATCAGAGGGTGCATGAAAGCCGCGGCAAGCAGAGACAGGCCGCACAGCAGCCAGGCATCGAGTTGTCCGCGGCAACCCTCAACTGCCCACGCCAAAGCCAGCAGTACCAGCGGAGTCGAAAAGCTACGCGCGGTGACGTATGGGTCGATCAACATGAGCGAGGTTCCGGCGATGGGCAGGGTCAGCCAGCATGCCAGCAGCGCGACCGCGCCCACACGCCCGGCGGTGCTGCCTACGCATCGCGAGGCCAGCATCCACCCCGCATAGAGCGTCATCCAGAGGCTTGCGCAGTAGATCGTGAGCAGCACCCACGGAAGCGGCAGATGCGTAGCGCGCACCGCCTCCGCGACCACGGGCGCAAAGAACGAAAAGCGCGTGGGCGCAGTGACAAAGCCGGCGTGCGGGCCGTCCAGCGACGGGTCGAGCACCCGCTTGATCCCCGCGACATAGAGGCCTCCATCCTCCGCATAGGGGTGGTAGCCATGCACCGCCAGCGCAAATGGGCTCAACAGCGAAGCTACAGCCGCCCCGCGCCGGGCGGCCATTTGCGAAGCATCCATACCCCAAGTCTATCGTTGGCCTCTCGTGCTCGCCGCCGCATCGAAGCCGCGCTCAAGTAGACTGGGGATTACTTCTAAATTCGTATGCCCGCGGTGTTCCCAGACGATGTATCGCACAATCCAGCAGACGCTTCTTGCCCGCATCCGGGCGATTGTCCTCGCCAAGTACGACATTACCCTGTCGCATCTCGCAGTCGAGCAGCCGCCGCAGATCGAGCTTGGCGAGCTCGCCCTGCCGCTTGCGTTTGAGCTTGCCAAGCGCCTGCGCAAAGCTCCGCGCGTGATCGCCGCCGAGCTGCAGAAGGCCCTGACGGATGACCTCGCGAACCTGCCGGGCATCGCGTCGGTCGAGATCGCCGGCGCGGGTTACCTCAATATCCGGCTCGACCGCGCCGCGACCGTCCGCGCCGTCGCAGCCGACCGCCATGCCGACATCGGCGGCCCGGGCTTTCGCCTGATCGAGCACACCAGCATCAATCCGAACAAGGCCGCGCACATCGGCCATCTGCGCAACGCCATTCTGGGCGACACGTTCGCGCGGCTGCTGCGCAAAGACAGTTACAAATCCGGCTACGAGATCGGCGTGCAGAACTACATCGACAACACCGGCGTGCAGGTCGCGGATGTAGTGGTCGGCTTTACCCATCTGCTCGGGCTTTCGCTTACCGGCGTCAACCAGCTGATTGTAGAGATCATGGAGACTAACCAGCTTATCGACTTCTACTGCTGGGACCTCTACGCGCGCGTCAGCCAGTGGTATACCGAGGCAGGCAAGTCCGCTGAAGAACTCGCCCGGCGCAGGCAAATTCGTTTGGATACGCTGCACGCGCTGGAACTGGGCAACAACGACACGGCCACCATTGCGGACATCGTCGCCACGCTGGTTCTGCGCCGCCATCTCGAAACCATGGAGCGCCTGGGCATCGAGTACGACTTCCTTCCGCGGGAATCGGAGATACTTTCGCTGCACTTCTGGGATGCGGCGCGCGCGTTGATGATCGAGCGCGGCGTTCTTTACCAGGAGGCCGAGGGCAAGAACCAGGGCTGCTGGGTGATGAAGCGCGCGGGCACTGACGGGGCCAGCGAAGAAGGCAGTCCCGACGAAGAAGCGAAGGTCATCGTGCGCTCGAACGGCACCGTCACCTATGTGGGCAAGGACATTGCGTACCACCTGTGGAAGTTTGGGCTGCTACCCGGCAAGGATTTTTACTACGAGAAGTTCCACGAATATCCCGACCGCACGTGCTGGGCCTCGACCGGCAACGAGACCGCAAACGACACCACGCACCCGGTCTTCGCGAAGGCCGACGCGATCTACAACGTTATCGACTCCTCGCAATCCGACCCGCAAAATAACGTGGTCGCCGCGCTGCGCGGCATGGGCTTCACCGCAGCCGCCGACCGCTACACGCACTTCTCCTACGAGAAGGTCGCGCTGACGCCACGCTGTGCCATTGAGCTCGGCTACACCATCTCGGACGAAGATAAAGCACGGCCGTTTATCGAGGTTTCGGGCCGCAAGGGTCTGGGCGTGAAGGCCGACGACCTGCTGGACAAACTGATCGCGGCCGCGCAGCTTCAAGTGGACACGCGCAACCCCGACCTGCCTGAGCCGGAACGACTCCATATAGCAAAGCAGATCGCCGTCGGCGCGCTACGCTACTTCATGCTGCGCTTCAACCGTAACACCATTATTGCGTTCGACTTCAACGACGCGCTCAGCTTCGAGGGCGAGACCGGACCCTACGTTCAGTACGCGACTGTCCGCGCCGCAAACATCTTCCGCAAGTCGGGCGTCAGCGAAGCCGAAGCGCTCGCGCAAGTACCTACGGGTGAGCCCCTTGCCGCGCTGCTTGCGACCGAAGACGGCACCAGCGTGTGGGAGACCTGGCTTGCGGCCTCCCGCCTGACCGCGCTGATCGAGCAGACGATCTCCTCGGCCGAGCCGTCGCTGTTGACGAAGTACGTCTTCCAGCTGGCGCAGCAGTTCAACAACTTCTACCATCGCCACCACATCCTAACGGAGCAGGACTCGATCCGCCGCGCATTGTTGCTTGCGACCGCAGCCGTAGCCCGACGTGAGATGGTTCGCGCGCTCGGCTACCTCGGCATCGAAGCGCCTAGCGTTATGTAGGCGCCCTGATGGTTAGCGTATGCTGACGCGTTCCGCAACCACGGCACGCGGCAGCTCGGTCAGATGCTCCCCCAGCGTTCCGACCAGAGGCTCGATGTAATCCAGGAACGACCGGCCTACCGGGATGTTGCCGGGCAGAACCCAATCCGCGGGAATGTTGCGCACGTGACCGGCCACATGGGCGAGCGGCACAAGCCGGTAGCCGGGGTCGATGCCGAAGGCCAGCGGTTCGAGCGCGACCATGGTGTCGCGGGCTCCGGCGAGAACGGCATGCACACCTGCGCGGCCCACCAGCGCCGCGTCCATGCGGTCCTGCTCCGAGGCCAGCGCGATGGACGAACGCCCCAGCAGGCCTGGCTTTTCATGACGGCAGCGAAAGCGCAGGCGTTCACTGACCACGCCCGCAAGATGGTGCGCGACTCCGCCGATCATCGGTCGCTGCAGCCCGTCCAGCTGAGTGGGCGAAGGATTCGAGTAAACATAGCGGCCCCCCGCGTCGACGATTCCTTCCGCCGCTACCACCACCGCCCAACCCTGGGACTTCACGATCCTATCCAGATCATCGAGGAACTGATCGGTGTCAAAGGGAGATTCGGGGACGCAGATGATCTGCGGCGCGCCGCTGCCATCCGCGAGCGCCATTGCGGTGGCAGCAGCCAGCCAGCCCACGTTTCGTCCCATGGTTTCGAGGATTGTGACGGGCTGCGGCAGGGAACGAATGTCCGCGCCCAGCTCCCGGGTGGAAGTCGCGAGATAGCGCGCCGCGCTCGCGAATCCGGGGCAGCGATCCGTCTGCATGATGTCGTTGTCGACCGTCTTGGGCACACCCACGACGCGGATGTCCAGGTCCAGCGATTGCAGGAAAAGGCTGATCAGTTCCGCCCCGCGCATGGTTCCGTTGCCGCCGAGAAAGATCAGGTACTCCACTTCAAACTGAACCAGCGCGTCGGCGAGCTGCTCGAGGTCGGCTTCCGATGGCTGGTAGCGCGATGATCCCAAGGCCGCGCCCGGCGTGCGCCGCAGCAGCTCCACGTCTTCCAGCGTCAGGTTCGTCAACTCGACGACGTCATTGCGCAGCAGGCCGCGGATGCCTCCACGCGACCCGAGGATTCGCCCGATGGCGGGCTGGCTTTGCGCCTCCGCCACGATCTCCGCCAGACTTGTATTGAAGACCGCTGTAGGGCCGCCGCCCTGCACAATCATCAGGTTTCCAGACTGCATTCGCCCTCGCCCTTCGTTGCGCCGTCCGTGCAGCGTTGCATGCGGTCTCCCGTCTCACGCTGGCTCGAGGGCATCGAACTTCCTTCTCAAGTATTGCCGCAAGCCGATTTCCTGTCTATTGCTCAGTGGGCCTCTTGCGTGAGGATCACCGCCAGATAGTTACCTTTCCAATACATTTGGACTTCACCTTCGAGGAAACGGCTAGCGCGACGGCCCTGCAATCAGGCCGCGTAGCTCCGCACCCACTCTACAATCGACCGTACCGCGATTCCAGTAGGGCCCTTGGGCAGCCACGGCTTGATGTCTTCGTTCCATGCGCAACCGGCGATGTCCAGATGAATCCATGGCGTTTCCCCGGCAAACTCCTTAAGGAACATGGCCGCCGTGATGGCACCGCCGGCTCGCCCGCCAGTGTTCATGATGTCACCGATCTGGCTCCTGATCGCTTCGCGATAATCCTCTGTGCAGGGCAGCCGCCAGAACTTCTCGCCTGACTTAGGAACCCCCGCCATGAACTGCTGCCAGGCGGTCTCGTCGTTCGAGAACAGCCCCACGTTGAGGTGTCCCAGGGCGACCACGCACGCGCCGGTCAGCGTGGCCGCGTCAATCAGGTGCGTACACCCCAGCGTCTTCGCGTAGTGCAGCCCATCGGCCAGCACCAGTCGCCCCTCCGCATCGGTGTTGATGATTTCGATGGTCTTCCCGCTCATTGCCGTCACCACGTCGCCCGGTTTGAACGCCTTACCATCGGGCATGTTCTCGGCCGAACAGACCACGCCGATGACCTTCACCTGGGGCTTCAGCGCCGCGATTGCCTTCATCGCTCCGATCATCGCGGCCGAGCCCGCCATGTCGTACTTCATCTTCTCCATGTTGTCGGCCGGCTTGATGGAGATGCCGCCCGTGTCGAACGTAATCCCTTTGCCCACGAGGCCAAGGACAGGGCCGCCTTCAGCTAAATCCTCCGGCGCGTACGTCATCACGATCAGCGCGGGCGGCTCCGCCGAACCCTGCGCCACCGCCGCGAACGCACCCATCTTCAACTCGGCCAGCTTGTCGGTCGAGTAGACCTCGCACGCCAGCCCAGCCTCGTCGCACATGGCCTTTGCCCTCTGGCCCAGCACCGTCGGCGTCAGCACATTGCCCGGCTCGTTGACCAGCGATCGGGCGAAGTTCTGCGCGCCGGCCACGATCAACCCTTCTTCAAACCCCGCCTGAATCTCCGTTCGGGTGGACTGTTCCTCGTCCTTGGCGACGATGGTCAGCTTCCACACCGACATATCCTTGCGATCGCTGCGGTAGGTGTCCCAGTCGAGCTCCGCGATCTCGGCGCCCTCGGTCAGCGCGCGCGCCGTCAACCCGCAGGGCAGGCTCTCCAGGTGCTCGTCCGAGAGCGCACGATCCTCCGGAAATGCAATCGCCACCTCGCGTATGCCGCGCGGCTTGGCCGCCCGCACCGCCGCACCCGCGCCTTTGCGAACCTCGTCGACTGAAAATGTCTTGGCCTTGCCTAACCCCACGATCAACAGCCGCTCGGCTTTTAGCCCGGCGGGAGCATGCAGCAGCATCGTCTCGCATAACCCCGCCTTGAACTCGCCCGAGCGCACGAACCTGCCCGCCGCGTTCGTCACCGCATCGGACGTCGTCAGCAGCACCGGGATCGGATCGGCATCCTTGCCGGTCGCGATATCCACCGCAAACACGGCCAGGATCTCCGTGGCCAGACCGGCCGCATCCTGAAAGACCACCCTTGTATCCATACCCCTATCCTAACCCCTCTTCTCCGCGTTGAAGGGCGCAGATATCTATCTATCGCCGCTGACTGCGCGCCACCGCCGCCTTAGCCTCACTATCCGCCTCGCGCTTCTTTTCCGTGGCTCGCTTGTCGTATTCGAGCTTGCCCTTGGCCAGCGCGATCTCGCACTTTACACGACCGTTGCGGAAGTAAAGCCGCACCGGGATCAACGTGTATCCCTTCTGCTTCGTTGCCGCCACCAGCCGCTCGATCTCGCCCTTGTGCAGCAGCAGCTTGCGCGTCCGCAAGGCCTCGTGATTCATCGCGTTGCCATGAGAGAACGGTCCGATGTGCGCGTTCAGTAGGAAGCATTCGCCGTCTTTCAGCAGGCCGTAAGCGTCCTTCAGGTTGGCCTTGCCCTCTCGTATGGACTTCACCTCTGTGCCGCGGAGCGCGACGCCAGCTTCGAATTTATCCGTAAGAAAGTAGTTGAAGCTCGCCGAACGATTGAACGCGGCATCTCGTTTGCCCGCCGCCACCGGGTCCCGGTCCTTCTCCTTCACCACCGGCTTTGCCATGGTGGAAGGCGTCGTCGTTTGCATTCCTCGAGCCATCGAATCTTCGATTTTAACATGCGCGAAATCGGTCTCACCCAATCCCACACTCCACGTCTAACCCACAATCGCGCCTGACTCCAATCGCGCTGAGAGCCTTACTAAAACGCGTCCGCGCCCGCCCATGGCGCGGCCGCCCCCGCGAACCAGCCGCGAGGCCGCAATCACCTGCCCGTGGACTTACCTGCATGCACCCCGCCGCTCCGCACCGACGAGGCCGAACGTGACCCGAATGTTATACTTCGCGAAGCTAAAGGCTCTCGCACGATCCTATGAAACCGGCAGCTTTCCCCCTTTTTCTTCCGCGGCGCACGAGAGAGACCAAGCCCAGGACTCCCACGCGTTCGTGACTCATCCAGCACAGAAAGCGAACACATCCAGCATGAGCCGCGGGTCTTCCGTTTTACGACAAGTCATCCAGCGCATCGCCCCTACTGCTCTCCTCCTGCTCTGCCTCGCGCCGTTGTTCTCGGCGGGGGCGCACGCGCAGTCCGCCGGCGCGTGGAACAAGCGCGGTCAGGCCGCCGAGGTTCGCGAGGACTACGACGCGGCCTATGAGGCGTATCGGCACGCCCACCTCAAGTCGCCGAAGGACCTTCGCTACCTCGCGCATCTAGACCGCATGCGCTTTTTGGCGGCCACCCAGCACATCGATCGCGGCCGCGTCCTGCGCCAGTCCGGCGACTACACCGGGGCCATTACCAACTTCATGCGCGCCGCGGAGATCGATCCCTCGAACCAGGCCGCGCAACAGGAGATCGAACGCACCCAGCGCGAGCAGCCGCCGCCGGGGCTTACCGGGCCCGCCGCCGCCGCCGCGCTCGAGCAGATGTCGCAGCAGCGCACCACGCTTGACAATATCAACGCGATCGCCGCACCCATCGAGCTCAAGCCAGTCTCGAACGATCCCATCACGCTGCACATGGTTGAAGACGTGAAGGTTATCTACCAGGCTATCGGCAAACTCGCCGGGCTGAACGTCCTCTTCGACCCCGACTACACCTCGAAGCGCATCCCTGTCGACCTGACCAATGTTTCGCTTTCCGAAGCCCTGCGCATCGTCGGTACCATCGCCGGCACTTTCTACAAGCCCGTGACGACCAACACCATCTTCGTCGCGCAGAACACCCGCACCAAGCGCACCGACCTCGACGAGCTTGCAGTCCAAACTTTCTATCTATCGAACTCTTCGCAGCCCAACGA
>CAXTPN010000060.1:0-12690 GCA_964246125.1 uncultured Acidobacteriaceae bacterium | reverse complement strand
GGGTGGGGGGTGCCGTAGTCGTCATCTGCTGCGCGAACAGCTGAGTGTGAAGGACAAGGGCGAGCGTGGTAGTTATAGAGAGGTAACGGGTCAGTTGTTTGAAGGTATAAGGTTTGGACGAGGCGGAGTGGCTGATGGTCTGCTTCTGGATTTGCTCGGAGCTGCGGACGGACGGCACATAGCAAGGCTAAACGATTTCAAGGAAGTGGAGCGCCGGGGTTGAAGACGATGAGCTCTGCACAGCGCGAGTTTGTAGACGGGGAAGAGGTTACGCAGGCGCCGATGGAGCAATATACGCTGCTGGAGCCGGGAGCGGAGCTGAAGCGGCAGGTGGCGGCTCGGCTGGCGGCGCATCGGCGGCGGCGGGGCGCGGCTGTCGCTACGAGCGAGGTTGCGGCTTCCGAAGCTCGGTCCGCGCGGGGGCGGCAAAGCGCGATTGCGGCGACGGTGGCGGAGCGATATGCGCAGACGCCGAGTTATCGGGCATTTCTGGCGGAGCAGGCCAAGCGCGCGATGGAAGAGGCGGCGGCGCAGGCGGAGGTGGCTCGGCGCAACGCAGAGGCCGTGGCCGCGGCACAGATGGAGCTGCTGGGGGAGTTGGAGCTTTGGGACGCGCCGCAGGAGTTTTCGGGTGAGACAGCCGAGGTAGTAGCGACGGGTCCTGATACTAGCGGTGCATTGACGGTTCGGCTGTACGAGGATCTGAGTGTGCCTACGCAGGCAGGCGCGCGGAGCAGCGTTGTGCAGGTTGCGCCCGATGCGGCGGAGTCGCAGTTGCTGGATGCGGAGATCGCGTTTCGCAAGTCGCCGGTGTTTGAGGATTACACGTCGGCGTGGGATACGGGCGAGGCGCTGGAGGGGGAGCCTCCCGTGCCGCTCCCGGCGAACTTGCTGGAATTTCCGCGGCAGCTGGTTGCGGTGCGCAAGGCGCGACCTCGACTGGCGGAGGGGCCGCTGCTGGAGGATGCTCCGCGCACCCGGCAGTTGCGGATATTCGAGGTGGAGCCGGAGCAGATTTCGACCGCGCCCGTGGTCGCGGCTGCGCCGGAGTGGACGACGTCGATTCGGCTGGATGCGCATACGATGACCGCGCCGGTGGCGAGTGAGCATGCACCGCTCGCGGAGTCGCTGCCGCCTCAGACGGCTCCGCTGGCGCTACGAACGATGGCGGCGCTGGTGGATGCGGGGCTGGTGCTGGCGGCGCTGGTAACGTTTGTGGGCGTGTTCGCGAAGGTTGCCGGACAGATTCCGGTGGGGGTGCCGGCTGCGATCGCGCTGGCTGGCGTGGCAGCGGCGTTGTATCTGATCTACCAGGCTCTATTCTTTACATTCAGTGAACAGACGCCGGGGATGCGCTACGCGCGGATCGGGCTATGCACGTTCGCCGATGAGAACCCGACGCGCGCGGCGATGCGGAGGCGCATCCTGGCGCAGATCGTGGCGGCTTGTCCGATGGGGCTGGGGCTACTCTGGACCCTGCTGGACGACGAAGGGTTGGGGTGGCACGACCGCATTTCCAAGATGTACCAGCGAGCATATTAAGCGCGGCAGGGACTATTGACGGGACATATAGAATAGCGTGACGCAATCCCCGCCATACGCACGCGTTCGAGAAAGATGCCGCCATGCCTGACGCCGTTCCCCCGTCGACCATCGAGCTGACCCTGCAGCTGCGGGCAGTGCTGGAAGCGATTCCAGACGGGGTCGTGATCGTGGATCGCGAGTGGACGTTCCGTTATGCGAACGAGCAGGCGATGGAGATCGTCAATGACCGGGAGTTGGTCGGGCATGACATCTTTGAAAGGTTTCCGGGCAATCGCGACGAGCCGTTCGGGTCTGCTTACCGGCGCACGATGCTCGAGCGGGTGGAGACGGAGTTCGAGGCGTTTCACAGTGCGCCGCTGGAGCGCTGGCTGAGGGTGCAGTCGCGACCGTTTCACGACGGAATGATTGTCTTTTTTTCGGACGTGACAGCCCGCAAGGAGGCGGAGCTGCGCGAGCAGGAGACGGCGCGGAGGCTGTCGCAGGTGCTGGACGTGACGTCGGATGCGGTGGCTTTGCTGGACCGCGACTGGCGCTACACCTACCTGAACAGCAACGCGCGTAAGCTGATCGATCCGGAGAAACGGCTGATCGGGAAAAACATCTGGGAGGAGTTTCCGGACGCGGTGGGGGGACCGGCGTGGGAGATTTACCACCGCAGCATGTACGAGGGGAAGCCAGGCAAGACGGAGATTTATTATCCAGCGCCGATCAACCTGTGGCTCGCCCTGCAATCGGCGACGACGCCGGACGGCATTGTGGTCTTTTTTCGCGACATCACCGAACAGAAGAACTTTAACGAGGTGGTGAAGTCGCAGCAGGAGCTACTGACCGCAGTTCAAAGCGCGGGGTTGATGGCGACGTGGGACTTGGATCTCCCTACAGGAAAGGTGCGCTACGGGATCGGGTCGTATCCCGTGTATGGGCATCCGTTCGAGGACGTAAGCACGCAGACGGAGTTTCGTCGCATTGTGCATCCGGATTACCAGGCCGCGCTGGCCGCGCTGATCGACGAGGCGATGAAGACTGGCGAGCGGTTTGTGATGGATCTGCAGGTAATCGCGGGGGATGGGAAGCCGCAGTGGATCGAGGTGCGGGGGCAGGCGATTCTGAACGACGACGGCGTGGCGACGACGATGCGCGGGCTGGCCACGGACATCTCCGCGCGCAAGCGCAACGAGGCGGCGCTGCTGGCGAGCGAAGAACGCTATCGCGTGCTGGCGGACCTGAACCCGCAGGCGATCTGGATGGGCGACGCGGTCGGGAACGTTACTTATGCGAACCAGGGATTTCTGGCGTATATCGGCCTGACGCCGGAGAACCTGAGTGGAATGGGCTGGCTGCATGCCTTCGCGCACGAAGATCGCAAGCGCGTGGTGGAGGTATGGACGCGCTCCGTGACGACGGGCATGGAATACGACATCGAGGCGCACCTGTGCAAGGCGGAGACCGGTGAACATCGCTGGTGGCACCTGAAGGCGGCGCCGGTGCGGGACGAAACGGGGAAGATACTGCATTGGCTGGGAGTGGCCTACGACATACACGACGCGAAGACGTTCGCCGAGCAGCTTCTGGAGAAGCAGCAGGAGACGGAGCGGCAGCGCGCGGAGTTGGAGACGGTGTACGAGACGGCGCCTATCGGGCTGGCGCTCTTCGATCCGAAGGAGTTCCGCTACCTGCGCCTGAACGAGCGGCAGGCGGAGATTGTGGGACTTCCGAAGGACCAGATTCTCGGCCGCACCCTGACTGAGATTGCCCCCATCGATGGGCTGAAGGAGATGTTTGAGAGTGTGGTCGCGGGCTCGCCGATCCGCAATCAACTTCTCGAAGGAGAGCTTGCGACAGCTCCGGGCGAGCATCGCTACTGGACTGTGAACTACGTTCCGGTCTACGGGCCGGACGGTACAGTGCGGGCGGTAACCGCGGCCACGATGGAGATTACGAATCAGAAAAAGTCAGAGGCGGCGCTGATTCAAAGCGAGAAGCTGGCGGCGGTGGGGCGGCTGGCAAGCTCCATCTCGCATGAGATCAACAATCCGTTGGAGGCGATCACCAACCTGCTCTATCTGATCGAGCTAGACCCGGCTCTTGCCGAAGGGTTGAAGATCTACGTTCACATGGCGCAGTCGGAGCTGTCGCGGGTATCGCAGATCGCGACGCAGACGCTGCGCTTCCATCGTCAGGCGGTGGCTCCGACGCAGGTGACTGCGCACGATCTTGTGGATGCGGTCATACGGTTGTATACCGGACGGCTGGCCAACTCCAATATCAGGGTGGACGCGCAGTACAGGACGGAGACGAGGATTCTGTGTTTTGAGAACGATATCCGGCAGGTCTTGAACAACCTGATAGCAAACGCGATCGATGCGATGCGCATGGGCGGATGTCTAATGGTGAGGGCGCATGACTCCCACGAGCGCGGAGTTGCCGAAGGGCGCAAGGGCGTTCGGATCACCATCGCCGACACCGGCCACGGGATGAGTCCGGCCGTGCTGAAGAGAGCCTTCGAGCCGTTCTTTACGACCAAGGATCTGCAGGGTACGGGGCTTGGGCTGTGGATCTCGTCGGGGATCGTGGAACGGCATCAAGGCCAGTTGCGCGTGCGATCGTCCGATGACAAGGACCGTCACGGAACAGTGTTTACACTGTTCCTGCCGAGCGAGGAAGTCACCTGGGACGGCGCTATGATTATGGTTGCGCGAAGCGACGGCGACCGGCCTGAATGAGCGCAAGCATGCCGGTGCCGAGCAGAACCAGACCTTCGGGTTCAGGCGTTACGGAGGTAGCGGTAATTCCTGAGTGTCCGTCCAGCTCAAACGCAAGATCGGTGGCCATTGGGGCGGACGCGGCGAAGTAAGTCGCGTAGCTTCTGCCATCTCCCGCGCTGTCTCCGGCGCCCGAGGAGGTTACCCAACCCCACTGCGGCGGAAAAGGCACCGTGGCAACGATGGACATCCAATACTCGGTGTTGGCTGCCGCCGTGAAGGACACGGGATCGCTGTAGCTGAAGGGCAGGCCGGCGGTCCCGTCCGGGCCTGCGGGCGTCTCGTTGGCGTTGCCGGCGATGTTGTACGAAGAGAGAAGCGCGCCGGGCACGCCGGCGTTGTTCGCGTAGAAGCTAATGTTGAAGCTGGTGATCGGGACTTCGGTATCCGGGTTGAAGAAACCACCAGTCCACTGCACGGTGGTGATGGTGGAGTTCTTCGCTAATATGAAGTTGTCGTAAGCGGTGGCATAGTTGCCGTAGGTGCTGGGGTCATTCTGCGAGGCCACGGCGTAGTTGAAATCCGCGGCCTGCGCATAGAGCACGTCCGCCTTCGCGGATGCGGTGCAACCTAGGGCCAGAGCAAGGCAGAAAGATGAGAGAAAGTGTTTCAAGGGGAACCTCCAACAAATTACGTCCTTGGTATCAGGACCAACCATAGGCGTCGCGGTTCGGCAGGTAAAGAAGATAGTGCGGCAACTACGGCTATCTCCGACACGAACTTGCCGGCGGGTGGAGGATTTTTCATTATTGTTCGCGGAGCGATCGATCGATCTTCATCTTTTCGAGCGTGAGGGATTCGACCATGACATGGTCGCCGCGGCGCTCGGCTTCGGCGATGGCTGCTCGGAGCTCGCGCTGGCGGCGTTCGAGATGGCGCGTGGAGAGGGTGAGCAACGCGTTCTCAACTTGTTCAAGCATGGTCTGCGGGACGGTGCGGCTGATGGTCTGATCGGGCACTTCAGGCTGTGAGGCGAGGACTTCGGCGAGCATGGCGCGGGTAGCATCGTCGGGGGCGGCGTCAAGCGGTTTGGACGGCGCGGGGGAGTGGGCCAGGGCTTCGAGCAGCGGGGCGGCGGCGGTGCCGTCGTACCACTCGGGATGATCGGTTAGGGCGGAGGCCGCGCGTTGGCGGGCCACATCGCGCTCCGGCAGGACGAGCGCACGAAGGAGCACGCGCTCAGTCTCGTTGGCGGGGTCTAAGCGGCGGGAGCGGACGCTGGAAAGGCGGGCGGCGGCTGCTTCTTTAAGCTCTTGGCGCATGACCGCGGAGTCGATGCCGAGCTTCTGCGCGGCGTCGGCGGCGAACTCGTCGCGATGGATGCGGTTGGGCATGCGGCGGATGTGGGGGAGGAGGAAGTTGAGCGCCTTGGTTTTGCTGTCGGGTGTGCGACCGGGGAAGAGGGTACGGGCGCGCTCGATGAGGTAATCGGAGTGGCGGCGGGCAGTGCGCAGCGCGGCCATGTAAGCCTGGATGCCCTGCTCGCGGACGAAGCGATCGGGGTCGAGGCCGCCTTCGAGCGCGATCACCTTCACCTCGAAGCCTTCCTCGGTGAGCAGCGCGATGGATTTTTCGGCGGCGAGGGCGCCGGCCTGGTCGGGATCGAAGTTGACGACGACGCGTTTGGTGAAGCGGCTCAGGAGGCGCACCTGCATCTCGGTAAACGCGGTGCCGGAGGTGGCGAGGACGTTTTTGACTCCGGCCATGTAGACCGAGATGCAGTCCATCTGGCCTTCAACCAGCAGTGCGAAGTCGTGCGCGCGCATGTCGGCCTTCGCCTTGTCTAAATTAAAGAGGACTTGACCCTTCGTGTAGAGGGCGGTCTCGGGCGAGTTGAGGTACTTGGCGATAGGCCGGTTCTTGTCATCGACCTCTTCGAGTGCCCGGGCGGTGAAGGCGATGGTCTTGCCCTGTTCATTGGCGATCGGGAAGGTGATGCGCCTGCGGAAGCGTGCGTAGAGCGGGCCAGTGGGCTGGTTGTCGTCGTTTTTTTCGCTGGAGGAGAAGAGGCCGGAGGCGCGCAGGACATCTTCGGCGAAGTGCGGCTTGAGGGCATCGCGCATGCTGTTGAAGTCGTCGGGAGCGAAGCCGATGCGAAACTTCTGGATGGTGTCCGGCGTGATGCCGCGGCCGGACAGGTACTCGCGGGCGCGGGCGGCTTGCGGGGACTTGAGCGCGGCTTCAAAGTACTGGGTGGCGGCCTCGTGCAGGTCGATGAGCTGGCGGCGGATGCCGGCTTCCTGCGCCTCTTCGGGGGACGAGAACTCGCGTTTAGGCAGCGGGATGCCAGCCTTGGTGGCGACGGCGCGGACGGCCTCCGGGAAGGAGATGACGTCCATCTTCATCACGAAGGTGAACACGTCGCCCTTCTCATGGCAGCCGAAGCAGTAGAAGTAGCCATGGGTTGCGTTGACGGAGAAACTGCCGGTCTTCTCCTTGTGGAAGGGGCAGAGGCCGGTGTAATTCTGCGCTCCGGTCTTGCGCAGCTTGACGTAGTCGCCGATGATCTTGACGATGTCCACCTGAGACTTTACGGTTTGGGCGAAGGTGTCGGCCATGGCGGTCTGATGCTAGTTTAGTGGACCCGTCAAAGCTGCCTGTGGCAAACGAGATGGCGATTCTTGTGCGAGCAGGAGTGCTATAGTTTGCGAATGAAAACACAGTTTCTACTTGGCTTGACGCTCGCTTGCGCGCAGCTGGCGGCGCAACAGACGGCGGTGCCCGGCGACCGCACCGAGACCCTCCTGCAGCGGTTGGCGGATGCGCCGGGGCCTCCGGGCGCGGAGGAGGCGGTGCGGGCCGTGCTGGTGCCGGAGATGAAGGCATTCAGTAGCGCGCCGATTCGCTACGACGGGATTGGGTCGGTGATCGCGCAGCAGGGCTCGACTGGCCCGCGCATCATGATCGACGCCCATATGGATGAGCTGGGCGGCATGGTGCGGCGGGTGACGCCGAATGGCTTTCTGACCATGCAGATGCTGGGCGGATGGCTGGACCAGGCGCTGGTCGACCAGCGCTGGATTGTGATTGGCAGCAAGGGGCCGGTGCATGCCGTAACCGGCATTCGCGACATCCATATCGTGTCGGCAGAGGAGCGGACGCGGGTGTTTTCGCGGGATTCGCTGTATCTCGACATCGGCGCGAAGAATGCAGCGGAGGCGGCGGCGATGGGTATTTCGGCGGGCGATCCGGTGGTGCCGGACTCACCCTTCACCGTGATGAACGGCAGCAAGAACTACCTGGGCAAAGGCTGGGACGATCGCATTGGATGCGCGGTGCTGATTGAGGCGATGCGGCGGACGATGGCGATGCCGCACCCCAACACGCTGGTGTATGTCGCAACCGTGCAGGAGGAGGTTGGGCTGCGCGGCGGACGAACGGCGTCGCAGACCGTGAAGCCCGATATCGGGATTGCGATTGAAGGCGGCATCACGGGCGACACTGCCGGCGCCCGGCCGGAGGAGACGCAGGCGAAGCTGGGCGGCGGCCCGGGCATGTTTCTCTACGATTCGAGCACGATCCCAAGCCGCAAGATGGTGGCTCTGGTGCGCAAGACCGCAGCGGCCAAGGGCATTCCGCTGCAGGCTGACCTCGTTCAGGGTTATGGGGACGACTCCGCCGAGATGCAGATGAATAACGGCGGCACGCCGACGATCAATCTGGTGGTGCCGGTGCGGTATACGCACTCGCACAACGGCATCGTGAACCGCGGAGACTTCGACCAGACCGTGGACCTGGTGGTTGCGTTGCTGATGCAGATGGACCGCAAGATGGTGGATGAGTTGCGGGACTTCACGCCGCAGCCCTAGGGCGCATGGACCGGAAAGGGGAACGAGGGCGAACTGCATCGCGGCTCGCGCACTCGGACGTGCGACTTTTGTTGCAGCGGGAAACTTCGTGGGGCGAGTTGGGTTTCTACTGATGGAGGCGGGCTCGATTCCGTCGCCCGGATAAGGCCGCCGGACAGAAAAGAGGGAGCACATGATTACTTTGAACACATTTCGCAAGTTGGTGATTGGCGCCGCGTTGCTGGCTGCGCCCGCAGCCTCATACGCCAGCGTATTTATCTCGGTGGGCTTCGCGCCACCGGCGCTCCCGGTTTATACCCAGCCCATCTGCCCCGGCGATGGATATCTGTGGAACCCCGGCTACTGGGCTTACGGTCCGGGCGGCTACTACTGGGTACCCGGCGTGTGGGTGCAGCCGCCCACGGTAGGCGTCCTGTGGACTCCGCCCTACTGGGGCTTCGCGGGCGGAGTTTATGGCTTCCACGAGGGCTACTGGGGGCCGCACGTCGGCTTCTATGGCGGCGTGAACTACGGCTTCGGCTTCGGCGGCGTGGGCTTCGTCGGCGGACGCTGGGATGGCGGGCACTTCGCCTACAACACGGCAGTGATGAATGTGAACACGACGGTCATCCACAATACCTACGTCGATAAGACGGTCATCGTGAACAACAATAACTACAGCCACGCCAGTTTCAATGGCCCGGGCGGCGCGTCGGCACGGCCAACCCCACAGGAGGCAATGGCGGAGCGTGAGAACCACGTTCCTCCGACTCCGGTTCAGCAGAACCACTTCCAGGCCGCGGCAGCGAACCGGGCCAACTTTGTTTCGGCCAATGGTGGCCACCCCGCGATGGCTGCGCTGCAGCGCCCCGGACAAACGCAAGGCGCGGTGCCGGCTCGTGGGGCCAACCCAGCGCGTGACGGCTTCGGTAACGCCAACCAGGTGAATGCGCGGCAGGGCAATCAGCAGCAACGCATCAACCAGGGCGTGAACTCCGGCCAGCTGACGCCGGGCGAGACGCGCAACCTGCAGAATCGCGATACGAGCATCAAGAATCAGGCGCAGGCGGACCGCCAGGCCAACGGCGGCGCGCTGACCCCGCAGGAGCGGCAGCAGATCAACCAGCGCCAGAACAACGTCAGCAACTCGATCAACGCTGACAGACACAACGCCAACAACGACGCGGCGGCGGCAGCACGGCAGGGCCGCACGCAGCAGCAGGTGCAGCGACAGGCGCAGCGCACTGAAAGGAACGATGCGCCGCATCCGCGGGAAGACCACCCCCGGGAAGAGGGGCGTCCCCCGCGCTAATCCTCAGGGTGGAAACAAAGGTGGCCGGAGACAACTTCTCCGGCCGCTTTCTTTTGTTCGCCATAAGATAGCGATATGGCTCCAGAGGACCTGGGACGCGTGGTTGTTGTGCTGGTGCGGGCGCGCAATCCGTCGAACATCGGTGCGGTGGCGCGTGCCATGCACGACCTGGGCTACAGCGATCTGCGCGTGGTGAACGAGTTTCCCGTGCCGTTCGCCGCGGCGCTGGCTGCGGAGAGAGCCGCTGTCGATGCTTCGAGCGTGCTGGAAGCCGCTAAGGAATGCAAGAGCGTCGCGGAGGCGGTGGCTGACTGCACACTGGTGTTTGGCACCACGGCTGTAGGCGAGCGCGCGCTGGAGCATCCGCTGCATATGCTTGCGGACGCCACGCCCAGGATCGCAAAGGAGCTGGGCAGCGATACGGCGGCCAGAGTTGCGCTGCTCTTCGGCTCGGAGAAGACGGGGCTTTCGAACGACGAGTTGAGCCACTGCCATGCGCTCCTCACCATCCCGATGAACACGCGCTCTGCCGCAAGGCACCTCTCGATGAACCTCGGCCAGGCGGTCGCGGTCTGCCTGTACGCGCTTGCGCAGCAGCCGCCCGGTCCGACATCTGAAGCGGAGCCAAGCGCTAGCGCCGGCGATCTCGAACGCGTCACTTCACTGCTGCGTGAGGTGATGCTCGCCAGCGGATACACACGGCGGCATCCGGCCAACGCGCGCGAGGCCAATGTCCGCCGGTTGGTGCGACGCATGGCGTTGAGAGCCTCGGATGCCCCCGTCTGGACAGGCGTTCTGCGCCAGATCCTGCGCTGCGTCGGCGGCCAAACCCAAACGTCCCAGGACGTCGATCCGTCCAACCCGCATTCCGGCGACATCGACGCCGAACTGTAAACTGATTCCATCGCTACAAAGATCGCGCCGCTTGCCTCCAGAGCGGCTGGAGAAAAGAACTTCATGCGCGTGCTGAAAACGCTTGCCCCTCTTGCCTGCGCGTTGACTTTAGCGCAAGCCGCCGCTCAGGCTCCCTCCCAATCCTCCCAACAGCCGCGCCAGTACACTACCCAGGACTATGCGCAGGCGGAGAAGTTCATGCCCTATAACACCGGGCCGCTGGTGCTGCACGCGGTCGCGAACCCGACGTGGATGCCGGATGGGCGGGTCTGGTACCGGGACACGGGAGCGAACGGGACGACGTTCATCCTGGTTGATCCGGCGCGCGGGACAAAGGGCGCGGCCTTCGACCAGGTTAAGCTGGCAGCAGCCCTCAATGCCCTCAACCCACCGGCCGCTTCCGCCCAGCATATTGACGCGAATCATCTGCCCATCCGGGAGTTCGCTTTCGGCAGCGGCGACAAGACCGTCACACTGACGATGAATGGCCGCCGACTTAGCTGCGACCTCTCCGGCGACCGTGTATGCACTCGGGTGAACACGCCGGCAGCGGCAGGTGGGCGTAGGCAGCGTGGAGACGCCGGTGGAGTCGAGGTATCTCCCGACGGGGCCAAAGCCGCCTTCATTCGGGAGTGGAATCTATGGGTTCGCGATGTGGCTACGGGCGTGGAGACACAGCTGACCGCCGATGGCGTGAAGGATTACGGCTACGCCACGGACAACGCGGGCTGGACGCACTCGGACAATCCCATCCTGGTCTGGTCGCCGGATTCGAAGCGCATCGCGACTTTCCAGCAGGATCAGCGCAAGACCGGCGAGATGTACCTGACCAACGTCACCTACGGGCATCCCACCCTGACCACGCTGAAGTATCCGCTGGTGGGCGACAAGGATGTCACCATGATCGAGCGTGTGGTCATCGATCTGCCCTCGTCTGACAAGGATCGTCCGAAGGTCGTTCGACTGAAGATGCCGCCGGACCAGCACCGGTCTACACTCTGCGATGACGTGAGCTGCCGTGGGGGCAGCGGCTGGGACGACGTGCAGTGGTCGGCTGATTCCAAAACGCTTGCCTTCGTTTCGACCTCGCGCGACCACAAGCAGGAGTGGATGCGGCTCGCCAACCCCGCCACGGGCGACGTGCGCGACGTAATGGGCGAGACGGTCGCCAAGTTCTATGAGAGCGGCAACGACAAGGTGAACTGGCGGTATCTCTCGGCGTCGAACGAGCTGCTGTGGTTCTCCGAGAAGGACAACTGGGGTCACCTCTACCTCTACGACATTGCGACCGGAAAGCTGAAGAACCAGATCACCCATGGCGACTGGAACGTCACCCAAGTGCTGGGCGTTGATGAGAAGGCGCGGGTCCTCTACTTCCTCGGCGTGGGCAAGGAGCAGGGCGAAGATCCCTACTATCCCATGTACTACCGGGTCGGCTTTGATGGCAGCGGGCTGGAATTGCTGACGCGCGAACGCGCCGCGCACACGATTACTCCTTCGCCCGACAATCGCTATTTCGTGGACACGTTTTCGACGCCGATCCAGCCGCAGGAGACCGTGGTGCGCGATGCGACGGGCAAGATCGTCGTCAACGTGGCGCGGGAGGATATCACCCGCCTGAAGGCCACGGGCTGGATTCCGCCGGTGCAGATCATGGTGAAGGCGCGCGATGGCCAGACGGACCTCTACGGACTGCTCTTCCGGCCGACGAACTTTTCGACGGATCAGCGATATCCGATCATCAACCATGTGTATCCGGGGCCGCAGACGGGCTCGTGCGGGCCGCGGAGCTTTGCGGCGGCGCATGGCGATATGCAGTCGCTGGCGGAGCTTGGGTTTATCGTGGTGTGCATCGACGGGATGGGAACGCCATTTCGGTCGAAGTCGTTTCACGAGGCCTACTTCGGCGACCTCGGCGACGACACCATTCCCGACCAGGTCGCGGGCATGAAAGATCTGGCGGCGCGGTATCCGTGGATTGACCTCGAAAAGTCGGGGATGTACGGGCACTCGGGCGGAGGGAACGCGACGGCGGCGGCGATGTTTCACTTCCCGGATTTCTTCAAGGTGGGGATTGCGGAGAGCGGCAACCATGACAATCGCAACTATGAGGACGACTGGGCGGAGAAGTGGGCTGGGCTGCTGGTCACCAAGCCGGATGGAACCGGCAACTACGACAGCCAGGCCAATCAGTCGACGGCGAAGAACCTGAAAGGCCACCTACTGCTGGCGCACGGGACGATGGACGATAACGTGCCGCCCAGTAACACGCTGCTGGTCGTGGACGCGCTGATCAAGGCCAACAAGGACTTCGACCTGCTGATGATTCCGAACGCACACCACGGGTACGGGGACGCTACGCAATACATGACGCGCCGCCGCTGGGACT
>CAXTPN010000059.1:3584-12745 GCA_964246125.1 uncultured Acidobacteriaceae bacterium | reverse complement strand
GCGCCAAACCCTCCACAATCGCCGTCTTTCCCACCCCCGGCTCCCCAATCAAAACGGGGTTGTTCTTGGTCCGCCGAGAAAGCACCTGCACCACCCGCCGAATCTCTTCGTCCCGCCCAATCACCGGGTCCAGCTTGCCCCGCCGCGCCAGCTCGGTCAGGTCCTTCGCATACTTCTCCAGCGCCTGGAACTTCCCCTCCGGCGTCTGGTCCGTAACTCTTGAGCTCCCACGCACCGCGCTCAGCGCCTTCAGTAATGCATCGTGCGTAGCCCCAAACGCCTTCAGCGCACCCGCGACGACACCATTCTTCTCCTCCGCCAACGCCAAGAGCAGGTGCTCGGTCGAAACATACTCATCCTTGAACCCCTCCGCCTCCCGGAACGCCTGCTCCAGCACCCGCTGCATCGCCCCGCTCATCCCCGGCTGCGCGTTCGACCCCTGCACCTTCGGCAGCTTCTGGATGGCCGCATTCACCCCGGCCAGCATCTCCTGCACCGGCACTCCCACCTTTTCGAGCACCGGCAGCTCGCCCCCCCCCCCCCCACAAACCTTTGCCTAACCCCGCCACGCGGTCCAAGCCGCACGAAGCCGGGGTCCCAAGCGACAGGTCCACGTCGCTGGGGTGGGAAGTGCCGCCCGTCCGGCGTTAGGACGCCTTTGCCTTTGCTGTCGTCTGTGCGCTTCTTCACACAACGAAGCGGAAGACCACTCCACGTGATCTTCCGCCAGTCCATCACGCCTTGCAATTGTGCTTACTTCGCCGATGCCTCTACCTGAGCCGGCTGCTTCGCCGCCCCCGCGACCTCGATCTTCACCTGCTTCGGCTTGGCCGCTTCCTTCTTGGCCAGCTCGATCGACAGCACACCGGCATCGTACTTCGCCGAAATCGCATTCCCATCCACCGTCTGCGGCAGCGTAAAGCTCCTCACAAAGCTGCCAAACCGCCGCTCGATCCGGTGAAAGTTCTCTTCCTTCTCCTCCGCCTCGAACTTGCGCTCGCCCTTCACGGTCAGCGTCTGGTTCTCCATGCGAATATCCAGGTCATCCTGCTTCACTCCGGGAACCTCCAGCTTCAACATCAGCTTGTGCTCATCCTCATAGATATCCACCGCCGGAACGAAGTTTCCTGCCGCCAGCGACTCCTGCATCTCCCCAGCCGGGCGCGCAAAGTCACTGAAGATCGAGTTCAAACGGTTCTGCAACACAGCAACATCGTTCAAGCTGGAACGGAATGGAACAAATCGAGTCATTGTCATCGATACTCTCCTTCAGATCTGAATTATTGCGGGTCCATGCGGCTCTCTTTACCGCCCGCAATCAATAAGACGCGCAACGGTGAATAAGGTTGCAGATAATGTGACAGCAACCCGCTCATATATGATCAAGACATACAACTCTGAGAACGAAGCGATTTCCCGGTCTCGTGCACGTTCCAGAACTCGAACGGTGGAATGTGAGAGAGCGTCCCTCAGCGGCCGAAGCATCAAGGCTTCGAGCGGCTGTTTGCGCACGAGCCCGACACCGTGGTCTTGAAGCAGAGGTGTTTGCGAGGTTGCTGGAATTGTGGAGGTTAAAAGAAGAACCCCAGGTCGAAGATGAGGCTATCAACCTGGGGTACACGCAAAGCGAATCTGCTGCAATGTTTAGTCGCCGGCGACGGTCTCTTCTATGGCGTTGACTACCTCTACATTGGAGGATGAGCGCTGAGATGCCGGGGCGGGGGTGATGCCGCCTAAGCCTCCGATGGCTCCGAGCGGTACGAAGCCTCCTTCGGGAGCTTTTTCGCCTAGCACTTCCTTGCGGTAGAGGGCGGCCATCTTGGCGTTTTCGGCTTCCTGCTTCATTTTGGCGTCGCGGGCCCGGATTTTCTCCTCGCGGGCGTTCTTGGCGATGCCGCTCTTGTCAAAGGTGTCGTTGGCGGCGGAGTTGACGTGGGCGTCGTTGAGGACGAGGTCGTAAGTGCCCTCTTTTTCGAGGCCGACCTTCTTGCCGCCGGCGAAGATCTCGTGGCGGCCGTGCTCCTCGTACCACTTGGTCAGGGTACTGGTCATGTGCATCTTCTCGATGATGTTGCGCCAGCCGACGCCCGTGTTGTAGGCGCAGAAGGAGATTTCGCCCTCTTGAGTCGCATACGGGATAATGCACTGTTCCGTCCGGCGGAAGTCATAGTTGAAGAGGTCCTGGAACCACATGCCGGCAATGAAGAGGAAGTTCCAGCGATCGCCGCGACGCTTCTTGATGTCCTCGATGGTGCGGTCGGCCGTGACCTTGCCGTAGCTGCGGCCGGTGGCTCCGAAGCTCTTATCGAACTTCTCGAGCAGGTCCTTGATCTTGAAGTGGGTGGGGGCCATCTGCGGAGTGTAGTTGCGCATAAGGGCGAGGGAGGCGCCGAGAATGGTGAGGGCCTTGCCGCGGGCGGCGTCGTTGACGCGGGCGATGTCCTTGGCGAGGCGATCGGCGTTGATGAAGGCGGTGACGGGGACGGCTTCCTTGGTCTCCTTGTCGATCATCAGCGCCATGGAGATGCCGCAGTTGGGGTGGCACCCGCAGGAGAGCTGGCCCCAGTCGCGGTCGGGGCCGTGGACGAGGTCGGCCCAGTCGGAGAAGGTGGACATGAAGGAGATGGGGAACCAGTCGCGGGTGGGCTCGCCGAGGCCGGTCTGGTTCTTGACGTCGTGGGCGAGGTGCGAGAGGGTGTAGCGCTGGGCCATTCGGCGTTCGTCGGAGACCTCTTCGTCTCTCCCCGTGAACGACACCGGTTGAAAGCTAAGGAAGTTGATCTTTTTGGGGTTGTCGAGCGCGAACTCGATGATGCGGCCAACCTGCTCGTTGTTGATTCCGTTGATGATGCAGGTGACGGGGACGATATCGACGCCGGCCTCGTGGAGGTTGTGGATGGCCTGGAGCTTTACGTCGAAGGCATTGCCGACCTTGCGGTGGGAGTTGGGGGCGTTGCCGATGCCGTCGAACTGAAGGTAGGCGTAGCGAAGGCCGGCCTCGGCGGCGGCTTTCGAAAACTCCTTCGACTTAGCGAACTCGATGCCGTTGGTGGCGGCCTGGACGGAGGTATAACCGACCTTGCGGGCGTAGGCTACGGCGTCAAGGAAGTAAGGCGAGAGGGTGGGCTCGCCGCCCGAGAACTGGACCGACATCTGACGCCGCGGCTTGATGGTGACGGCGTTGTCGAGCATGGTCTTGATCTCGTCCCAGGTGAGCTCGTGGACGAAGCCGACCTGATTTGCGTCCATGAAGCAGGGGTCGCACATCATGTTGCAGCGGTTGGTGAGGTCGATGGTGAGGACGGAGCCGCGGCCGTGGGTGACGGTGGAGGTGCCGTGATTGTGCAGGGTCTCGTCATTGTGGGCGCGGATGTCGCGGCCCGGGAAGACCTCTTCGAGGTGCTTGAAGAAGGCGGGGTCGATGGACATGACGTCCTCGAAGTGGCCGTGGATCGGGCAATCCTTGACCATCAGGATCTGACCGTCGCGCTCGATGATCTGGGCCTTGATCTCGCCGACTTTTTCGTTGAGGAGGATTTCATGGGGGAGCTTGCCGTCGACGATCTGCTGGCGGATGGCGGGCACGCAGCGGGGGCAGAGGGAATCAGTGGTGCGGGGCCAGCCCAGGGGCGGCTTCTCTTTCTGGTAGCTCTTGAGGAGGGGCTTGTCAGACCAGCGGGGGGTAAAGCTGGCGTTGGGGCTGATGGAGTTGAGGCGGCTGAAGATCTCCCAACCGAATTTTGCTGCCTGGACCATACCGCGTTCGACCAGCTTCGCGGGCTTTTTTGCAGGGTTTGCCATATGCGTATTTCTCCTCAAGGTGCGTCACGCGTCCGCGGACGTGAATGCCGTTCGTAGAATGATGCTTCGCGACGTGCGGCGAAGATAGATGCGAGTTTCGGCTAGCCTGGCTGTGAGCCGGTTTAGACGCAAACGGGACGCAGCACCTATTAAAGGTAGGCTGCGAACTCGTTCGCGGGAAGCCGGCTACAGCGAAGTGCGAGAATCCGCATTGAATGGCGGCCTTTAGAAGACCAGTTTTGCGTCAAGGGTGATCTCGGCGGCCTTGAGGAGGCGCGAGATGGGGCAGCCCTCCTTCGCTTTCTTTGCGAGCTCGTCGAACTTCTCCGCGCTGGCGGCCGGGACGCGAGCGGTCGTGGTGAGGTGGATTTTGGTCACGGTAGGGCCTTCGTCGGCGGTCTCGAGCGTGACCACGGCGGTGGTTTCGATAGAGTCGGGGGGCAACTCGGCGGAAGTAAGCTGGGCCGAGAGTGCCATGGTGAAGCAGCCGGCGTGGGCGGCGGCGATCAGCTCTTCGGGGTTGGTGCCGACGCCGCTTTCAAAACGCGTCTTGAAGCTGTACTGGGCTTCGTTCAGGGTCTTGCTCTGGGTGGAGATGGTGCCTTTGCCCTCCTTGAGGGTGCCGTGCCAGACTGCGCTTGCGCTGCGATCCATGTCGTGTCTCCTTGAGGTGTCGCGGTGGTTTTCTTCCGCAGCCCATCAGATGCGAGGGGAACGGGTTTGGAGTTTTGGTTCCGGGGCGGGGGGGGGGGGGGGTGGCGGGCCCGGTGACGGCGAGCAGATCGACGCGCATGAGCACCTTGCGGGTAAGGCCGGTGAGGGGCAGGCTGTGGAGGCTGGGAACAGGGTGCCAGGCGAGGACCTCGGGTGCGGCGGGAATGGCTTCGCGCAGAGGGCCGAGGTGCTCGCCGGAAGACTCGCCGGGCTGGATGCCGGGCTGGATACCGGGCTGGATACCGCTTTCGGCGAACACCTCGACGTAGTAGTTGGTGTTGGTGATGGAGTGGCGGAGGGTAAGGATAGGCTGACGGTCGCCGATCGCCTCGAGGGGAAGAGGCGGCAGCTCGAACATGCCGGGCATGAGGCTGGATTCGGCGGCGCGGCGCTCGAGCAGAATCTCGGTGGTGACGCCCTGCTTGCGGGTGGAGAGCAGGCAGGCGAGGGGACGGCTCTTCTGGCGACCGCGGGGCTGGGTGAGGTGCTCGCCCTTCGTGGCGCAAAGATCGTAGACAGGGCAGTCGAGGCAGAGGGGGGCTCGCGGCAGGCAGAGGGTTGCGCCGAGCTCCATCATGGCCTGGTTGTGGTCTCCGGCGGCGTTGGTGTGCTCGCTGATGCGCTTGTTGGGGACGAGCGCGGCGGCCTGGCGGCATACGAAAGCCTGGGCGGCGGCGCTGTTGTCTTCGGGCCGGCCGGTGACCCGCAGGAGCACGCGCTCCACGTTGCCGTCGACGACGGCGATGCTCTCGCCGAAGGCGATGCTGGCGATGGCGGCGCAGGTGTACTCGCCGACGCCGGGCAGGGTGCGGAGCTCGGCGGACGTTTCCGGTATCTTGCCGGCGCGCTCGCTGACCAGGAATTGCGCGGCTTTGTGCAGCATGCGGGCGCGGCGGTAGTAGCCCAGGCCGGACCAGGCGGCGAGCACGGCGTCCTCTGGCGCGAGGGCCAGCGCGACGACGGTGGGAAAGAGTTGCAGAAAGCGCTCGTAGTGCTGGATGGCGGCGGCCACGCGGGTCTGCTGGAGCATGACCTCGGAGACCCAGGTGCTATACGGGTCGCGGATGCCGCGCCAGGGCAGGACGCGGGCGTTGAGGCGATACCAGCTCATCAGCTTGCGCCGGAAGGCGAGGATTTGCGGGGGGGTGAGCTCGCCTTCCGGTGCTGGTTCCATGCGCTTGATTGTATTCGCCTGGGGAGGCTGTTTCAGGTTACTCCGCGCCGTGCCAGTCGAAGGGCCGCAACTCGCTGGGATGCGATCGCACGTAAGTCAGAATCCGATGGCGTTTCTGCGGCCCTCGCGCGACGCTTTCGTTGGCGGTCTCCGGCAGCAGGTCCGGTCGCGTGTCGGCGATCCGGTCGAAGAGGGAGTGCCAGCGTTTCTTGATGGAGGCTTGAGAGAGATGCAGCCGGTGCGCGAGGTCAGCATCGGTTCCGCCACGAAGAGCGGCGGCGAGTAATTCTTTCTCCGTATCACGAAGGTCAAGCGTAGGTTTTTCGTAGTGGAAGAGGGTTGCCGCGAGCGACCCGCTCACGGAAAATGCATCCTGACGGGTGAGGATGACGAGAGCGCGCTGGTTGGGATAACGCTGGATGGTTCGCCAGACGCCGCTCGACTCATGGAACTCGCGCTGTGCGTCACTGACGGTTTCAGAGAGGATACGGTTGAGGTGGTAGCCGGTATACACCTCGACGAATCCGGAAGGCAGCAACATTTGTGCCTGACGGACTTCTTCCGGGCCTACTCCGGCTGTCAGGTAGTTGCCTCCGAGAACGACCAGGTCCAAGCCATCGGGCTCGTTGCCGTGACATAGCCCCGCATCCTCGGGGATGACCGGTTCGCCGCGTTGGATGGCGGCGAACAAGCGGCCGTTGAGGCCGGGGCGTATGTTGGTGAGTTCGCTGGTGGCGAACTCGGCGGAGACAAAGACGCTCGATCCGAAGCCGGCAATGCGAGTTCGTCCGTCCGGCGTTTCGCACTCGAGCACACAGGATGCGAAGGCTCGACGGTGAATGAGGCTCTTCCAGATGGCCAACGCACGCTCACGCCCGACGATTTCGTCGCCGAGGTGAAGCGGCTGTATTTGCAGGCACTTAATGAGGTCAGCGTCGCGAATCGTTCGCCACTTCATTGAAACTTCCCTCCCACGATGCTGCGCGCCCGAGACGCGAATGTAGCCTTTTAGGGTGTTGCCGGCTGCTGAGTGGAGACCTAAGCTTACCCCGAACCGGGGGAGGCACACTATGGAGCTTTCTAACGAAGGAATCGGTGCGGCAGTGAAGTCGCGGGGCCTGGATGGAAGCCGTTGCCGGCGTTTGGAAGTCTTGTTCATTTCAGCCGCGATGTTCGCGCCAGCGATGTTCGGTCAGGTTTGCAAGGGGACCTCGAACGGCTGCACGAACGCTGGAGCGGCGTGCAAGCCGGTCAGCTCCGGCGGGGGAACGGTAGGCAAGTGTGTGACGCAACCGGGTCCACCGCTGGATCGTGGTTGCGAGTGCGTGGGAACTGCGCCGCCTGCTCCTCCGCTCTACGATGTGATCACATATCCTGCTCCACCGGCGGGCGCGGATGCATCGGTTCGGATCGACCGCCCGAACCCCACGCAGCCTTCGACGGAGTACCCCGGCATCACGTTTCAGCCGGGGGACACGGTAACCATCCATGCGGGCGGCTGTGTCCAGGGCGGGGGCCACGGTCTAACCTGGCGGCGGTATGTCACTCCTACGCAAAGCGATCCGCTGTATTACTTTGGACTGATCACCATTCCCTCCGCGACGGCGCCGCTGGAGAAGATTCAGAAGTATTGGAATCAATCGGTTCACATCGTCGACACCGCGCCCGCCGGTAATCTACACCTTCAATTGGGGTATCAAGATGAGGCGGGGGCCTACGGCGACAATGGGTACTACAGCCACGACAACGGTCCGGGCAATCAATGCACCCTTCCCGACGGCGGTCCGGCGTGGGTGGAGCTGGATATCAAGCACAACGCTCCCCCCATCCCACTTCCTCTGTCTACACCGTCCTGGGATCTGATCCCGACCCAGTTCGACGACAACAACATCCCGCTGAATCCAGACTGGGCGAGCAATATCAACGCCAAGCAGTTTCCCGATCCCTCAACGTGCCGTTGGCCATGGCAAGGTGGCCCAGCGAAGAACTGCACGAGCACGGGACAGATCGTCAACACGGATTATGACAGCGCGGCGGGGTACAGCTACTGGAATCCATTGCAGGTGCGCGAGTGCAGGAGTTGCAGGATTTGCCAGACGTTTTCCGCCAACTACGGCTATGGCGGGCACGCCAACTGGATGGCGGCAACGCAGACCGGAAAGGTGTTCTGGGAAGAGAAATCCGGTTCGATCCTGGGGAACGACTATCTGCTGGATGACGAGTATTCGGTGAATATCGACACTCCCATCGCGCCCGGGAGGACAAATGCGCTAGGGGCGACGGGAGGACGCCCGGACGGCGTACATGTGGAGTTCGACGCCTCCGAGACCATCGACATCCTGACGGACGACATGAAGATTCCGTACTGGCAACAGTTGCGCAGCGCGGTGGAGGGCGGCGACGACCAGGCTCACCAGGTGCTGGACAACTCGGACATGATCGTGACGGGTTTGATGGCCGTGGACTTTGCCCATGCGTCGACGGGGCCCGAGTCTCATCCGGCGTGGGCGATGGCGATTCATTCGAACACGGATTTCAGCGACGACACATGGGCGTTTTTCGTGCGGAGTTCGGGCGATGAAGGCTTTTGCGCGGAGCAGCAACACTACATCTCTTACCTGGACAACAAGTACACGTTTCGGTTCGAGTGGCCAAAGGGGGCGATCGCACCTACGGTGAAGAGCACGCTGGTGCTGGGCAACGGAGCGACGCCGGGCCAGGCTACGGTTACAGTGCTGCCGAACGAGGCTGTTCTTTTGACCATCCTGAATGTGCCGGACCAGACGGTGGATCATGGCTTGATCGGCGGGGAATTACATCTTTCGTGGACGGGGACGCCGGCACCCTCCGCGGTTGCGCGCGTGGCAAGGGTTCCCGTGCGGACGCCGCCGGAAGCCGGGGAGGGGATCATCCTTTCGGCGATCAACAACATGACCCCGGCGCAGCGTTCGGTTTACTCGGCGAACACGCCGAAGCCTTCCCGGGTTCCCCGGCCGGTGCTAAAGGTGGAGGTGCAGGTAGTTCCACCCCCGGCCATCAAGCGGGTGGACACTCGGCATCCGACCGTTGGGTCGGTTCGCGATGAAGCAGGCGTTTCGCGGCGAAATGGAGCGATCGACGCTTTGACCAAGGCGTATGGGGGTACTCTGCCGACGCCGCCGAAGTAGCTAGAGCGTGTCTCCGGGTTGAAGCTTGGGGTTGACCTTTTGCTGCTGGGTTGGGTACGGCGGGCCTTTGGCGAGTACCTCTTCGAGCTCCCGGTCGTAGCCGTAGATGTCGTCGAAGAAGTGGACCGTGCTGTCGTCTGCGACGTTGGCGGTGAGATAGAAGATGACAATGGGGAGCGGCGTTTTGAGGTTGACCTGGTGGTTGTCGGGGCCGGCGTTCATGGCTTCCTGCACCTTGTCGAGGGGCCAGTCGCCGGGGGTTTGGCTGCGCTGAAGGACCCACACGGCAAGCTCGTCTGGATGCT
>CAXTPN010000059.1:0-3574 GCA_964246125.1 uncultured Acidobacteriaceae bacterium | reverse complement strand
TTTTCGAGGGGCCAGGGTCCGTGGGTTTTTATTCTCTGACGGACCATCTGGGCAATATATTCTGTATGATGGACGGGGACGCAGCCGTGGGAGAAGTCGCGGCGGGTGCGCGCGAAGAGCTGGGGCTCAGGGGTGGAGTGGAGGTAGATGTCGTAGACGTTGGGGAACATGAACTTGATAAGGCCGAGCGAGTTTTTGGGGCCGGGCTTTTCGCGCACGTTGACGTTGAAGTGCTCAACCTGAGTGGCGGAGGCTTCGACGAGCTTGCCGGCATTGTCGACCGTCTCGAAGTTGTGCGCGGCGAGATAGCCCACGCCGCTCTTCTGGATGTGGCCGGTCAGCTCCTTTTTGATGATGCTCGTGGGCACGTTCCAGAAGGGGCGGAAGATGAGGTACTTCATCTCATGGGTGAAGACCGGCGTGTCGTGCTCGCCGAGCGCCTTGCCGACGACAACCTTCATGGTGAAGTCGAGGGTGTGGCTGGGGCCATCGCCGGAGTAGCCGCGCAGGACGAACTCGGGCAGGTTGACCATCAAGGGGGCGTTGACGTACTCGTTGGGGAGCCAGCGCCAGCGTTCGAGAGAATTTGAAAGCTGCTGGACGCGGGCGGAGAGCGGCACGTTGAGCGCGGCGATGGTGGCCGGAGTGAGCTTGCCGTCGGGGGTAAGGCCGTGGCGGATTTGGAAATGTTTGACCCCGTCGGAGAGATCGGGGGTGTAGGCGCTTGCTGGTGCCTGCGCGGTGGCTGCGGGCGGGCCCGGTAGGTCGTCTTCGAGTTGGAGGCGGGCTGCGAGAGCTCCGGCGGCGGGATATGGCGTGCCGGGAGCGAGAGGCTTGAGTACAGTGGGGAGCGACTGCTGGAGAGACGGATCGGCCGCCTGTTGCTTGGCGAAGTCGAGGTAGTGGGCGAGGGCGTCTTCCGTCTTGCGGTACGGCTCGGAGTCGGGCTCGACGGATGCGATGAGCTTGGGAATGTCGGCTGCGTCGACAGCGTTGTCGGAGACGAACTCAGGTAGGTCGTATTTCTTGTCGAGAGTGTTGATGTCGAAGTTGAAGTGGGTGGGGTTGACGCGGCCCAGGCGGAGGTCGGAGATATAGCGCATGACGGAGACGGTCATGGCGGCGTCGAAGGCGGCGACGTCGTCTTCGTTTTTGCCCGCCAGCTTCCGGGTCAGATCAGCCCAGCGCGAGGCGTTATAGTCCTCGGGGTTGAGACCCTTTTTGGCGGAATCCTGGAAGGCCTGGATGAAGGCAGCGGCTTGGGCGGAGGGCTGCGGGTTGCCGGATTTGCTATCCACCCAGGCTACCTCGTAGTTGCGGTCGTCATAGAAGGTCTGGACGAGGGGGGCATAGTCCGCGAAGTCGGGCCAGTGCAGGACGTGCAGCTGCTTTGACTCGACCAGCGGCTTCAGTTTGCCGGCGTAATCGGCGGATTTCGGGGCGGAGCGCGTCTTGCGCTTGCGGTGACAGCCGGTGGACAAGAGGAGGAGGCAGAGGGTGCAGGCGATGCCGGTCTTACGCAGCGTAAGGTTCATTAGGGTCCTGGGCGTGCTGTTTGAGTTTAGCAAGCGCGAATTTTGCGAAAAAAAGTTGCCGGGGTTAACCAGAGATGTTCCACGTGGAACGTGCGTGTTTACTGAGGATTTCGCGATCCGGTGGGCGGAGGAGTCGAAGTGGCGGTGTTTCGTGATGGAGATTTTGTGGCGCGACGTGGTGGTCTGTGTGGATGTCGTGGGCAGTTGCAGGCTTAACCGCGGGCGATGCCGGGAAGGGTGGCGAGGCAGGCGATCGCCTGGGTGACCACCAGCAGGGCGGTAGTGGCGAGGAAGAGCTTGCGGTGGCGGGTTTCGAGGGCGTCGGCGAAGACCCCGCCGATGAAGGTGAAGAGAAAGGGCAAGGCCCAGACCCACGGGGCGGAGATCGTCTGGGTGGTGACGAGACAGGCGGTGACCAGCACCATGAGCAGCGGGGCGGTGTTGCCGAAGTAGCGGGAGCGCCGGACGGCGGCGTAGAGCAGCAGGGAGACGCAGGCGGCGATGAGGATGGGGCGGTCCGGCTGGTTGAGGGCAAAGAGGCGGGGGCCATCGGCAGCGAACCAGAAGCGGGCGGCTCCGCCGGTGAAGATGTAGAGGAAGGGCGCGAGGCGGAAGGAGAAGAAGGCAAGCTCGATGAGGAGCGCGCCGATGGCGGCGTAGGTGAGGATCAGGAGGACGGCGGAGCGGCGGCGCTCCGCAAGGTAGAACATCAGGATGAGCGAGGCGGCGAAACCGAGCAGCGCGGCCAGCAGATGCGCGGCGGCCGTGAGTCCAAGCGCGACGGTCAGGAGCAGAATGCGGGGTTTCCATTTGCGGCGGGGGCCATGCATGGCGTGGGCGACGCCGATGGCCGTGTAGACGAGGCCGTAGAGTCCCCACATGGCGAGGATCTCGTTGTTGGGCACGACGGCGTAGCGCACGACGACGGGGCAGAAGATGTAGAGGGCGAGCGCCAGCGCTCCGCCCTCGTTGCCGAAGAGGCGGCGCGCGACCCACCAGAGACCCGCTCCCAGCCACATGGCGAAGAGCACAAAGGGGAGGTGCATGAGGTAGGGAACCCAGGCGAGCTGGTGGCGGGCCTCCCAGGTGGAGCCGTTGAGGGTGCCCTGGGCGTAGAGGCGGTCGGCGGGCTTGCGGAGGCGATCTTGCGCCTGGAGGAGCAGGCGCTGGGCGGTGAGGGGCAGGCCGGCGAGGCGGTAGGCGAAGGTGCCGTCGCCCTGCAGGTTGCCGCAGGTGGTGAAGTAGCCGGCGAGGGGGGATGGCCGCTCCCACATCTCGCGGCCGCAGCGGGCGTAGCGGTAGTCCGCGGAGGTGAGCTGCTGGTGGGCGATGACGTAGAGGCACTCGCCGAGGAAGATGAGGAGCAGGAGCGCGGCGATGCGCTGGGGACGACCGACGCGAAAGGAAGGAAGCCGCTGGAGGCGGGGGAAGGGCATGCGAATCCGAGTGTATCGTGAAGGCAGTTGAGGACAGCTCAGAACAGTTGAGGACAGATAAGGGCAGTTAAAGGCAGATAAGAGCAGATAAGGACGGGATGGGCTATGGAGTCGTTAAAGTTTCAGCCGGGGAGGGCGTTGTTGTCGTCGAATTCGACGGCTGTGCCCTGGGCGGTGGTGTTGGAGGATGAAGGGGTTGCGGGGTATTTTTATGCCTGCGACCGGTCGCAAACCACGCAGGAGGAGAGCATTCTGGATGGGATGTTGATCTATAACGTAAGCGCGCTGAAGGATGCTCAGGCGGAGCGGCTGGCGGCGGTGGAGTGGTCGCGCGATGGCATGCAGTCGGTGCTGTACCTGGATGGGATGGCGCAGGCGCTGTTCGATTTCGCGGGGCGCAGCGGGTTTTGCCGGATGAACTTCCCGAATTACCTGGGCGAAGAGGGCGACCGCTGGAACAAGACGACGCACGCCTGGTCCGATGCGGCGCTGGAGCGATTTGAGCGGGAGCTCTACGGGTAGAGCGGCCTGCCCGGTCCACTAGAATAAAGCAGCCACTAGAATAAAGCAGCCACTCTGCAAGGGGGAGGGGCGGTGCTCCAC
>CAXTPN010000058.1:0-12907 GCA_964246125.1 uncultured Acidobacteriaceae bacterium | reverse complement strand
CGCCCATTGAATCTAAAAAGGACTACTGGTTCGACTGGCACAACCACCACCCCAACACCCGCATCTTCAAGCAATGAGCCTGCCCGCTGGATCACAGTATGACCACAACGGCGACAGTTGGGAGAGGATAATGGTGCCCAACGTGGGTTGGGGAGAGGTTGAAACTGACTCGGTTTTTGGTACCCCGGCGGGCGTAGTGGACCCTCATCGGACCCTGATTCGCTTGTCACTCTAGGTCGCCATAGCCTCTAAGTCTTTTAGAAACTGGGCGGGATGACGGGCTCGAACCCGCGACCTCTGCCGTGACGGTGAACCGGGATTTAGTTTGGTCGAGAACACAAGTCTGTGTCGCTGCTACCATCCTCCGCCTCAGCGGAGAGTTACAGCGGCGGACCATCTCATTAGCCGACTTTCGTCACTGACGTGACGAAAAGATCATCCACTCAAGGACAGGACGGTTTTGGCCCGCGTTGGCAAGGAACTCCACATTTTATCCCTTGTAAGACTTTAGCTACCAGAGCTTCGGCATAGGTGTGGCTGAGAGGAGGGAATCCCAGGAGCAACCGGTAGTATGCTGGGCCGAAAAGCATGTCGACCACGAGTTCCGGATCGGTGTCCGGTAGGAACACACCGGATCGTATGCCTTGTTCTATCGCGAGGACCGACTGCGATCTGCGGCTGCATATGTGCTCATGAAGCTCGAGCAAGAGCTTCGGATTACTTTGGCTCTCGGCGATCAGGTCCGCCATCACCTTGCCGAAAAGTCCATTCAGGTCGGAAACCACTCGTTGCATTTTGCGGAAGAGAGTTTCTTCTATCGTGAACACGGCGGAACTTGCCGGTTCGCTTGCGAGACGTTCATGAAACATGGCCATCACCACGGCTGCCTTGGTTGGCCACCACCTGTACAGCGTGGGCTTGCCGACTTTCGCCCGCTTCGCTATGCCCTCCATTGTCAGTTCACGCGCGGGCTTCTCCTGCAGCATTAGATAGACAGCTTCCATGATTGCAGTGTGAGCCTTGGCGGCGGTGCTGGGCGGACGGCCCATTCGGGCTTTCTGAATAGAATTTGCCATAACCGATTGACCGGCCTCGCCAGGATGGACAATTATAAAGCCGCTGGCGTGAGATGCGATGGCGACCATCAAAGAGGGCTCTCGACCACAGTGTCTGAACCCCTGCCAAGCGTTTTGCGCGTGACGGTTCGTAGGCGTTTCGCCACATCTGAGAGCCTCATAGGGAGAGCATTGTCCAGCCTACTAGGCCTTCATAAAAGTAGCCAGATCATCTACTTTGTCGACGAGACAATCCTCAAAAGGCCTTCTCGGTTTTCATCAGAGCGCTTAGAGGAGCGAGACGCACTCGGAAAACCGGGCTCTTTTTTTGCCGGAACGGACCGGACTTAACGTTACGCCGTGACCCATAAATATTTCTTCAACCTATTGACACTGTTTATTGTGAAGGCGCACGATGGCCTCCGACTCGCATTCTAGGAGACAGTCGTGGCACACAAATATCAACAGTGGTTCTATCTGCAACCGTCGCGATTCAGTGCGCTTTGCGCATTGGCAGGCTCTTTGCTCGGAGTCGTGTCCCTTTTGAGCGCGCCCTCGGTGACTGCCCAAGCGGTATCAAACGCCAAAATCCACGGAACCATCACCGATGCTTCTGGCGCAGTCATTCCGAAGGCGACCATCGTTGCTACGCAGACCGCGCTTGGGCAGAGTGCAACGACCACATCGTCCGACTCCGGCGAATATATCCTCCCCAATCTTCCGGTAGGTGCCTATGTGATCAAGGTCACCGCGCCCGGCTTCCAGACCTACAGCCGTACCGGGATTGTCCTGCAGGTATCGAACGACCTGGAGATCACCGCACCCTTATCGATTGGGTCGACCGATTCGGTGGTCAACGTCGAGGCCGGTGCAAGCCAGGTTCAGACGGAAGACAACTCGATCAACACCGTTATCGACCAGTCGCGGACGGTTGATCTTCCCTTGAACGGACGCAACGCCGCCAACCTTGTTTTGCTTTCGGGAAGCGCGGCCCCAACCGTCACAGGTCACGTTGCTTCTTCGTCAAGCTACGGATCGATCGGTGTAAACGCGATCGGAGGTGCCGTCGCCATCTCGGTGGCGGGAGGCCAATCCAACCAGATCAACTTCCTGCTGGACGGAGGCGACAATAATGATCCGGCATTCAATACAAACCTTCCGTTCCCGTTTCCGGACGCATTGCAGGAGTTCTCCGTCCAGACAACTGGCCTGGCGGCGCAGTATGGACTTCACCCGAGCGGCGCTGTCAATATCGTTACCAAGTCGGGAACAAATGCCTATCACGGCGGCGTCTTTGATTTCCTTCGAAACAACTACGCCAACGCAAGCAATCGCATCACAAGCCGCGTCGATACGCTGAAGCGAAACCAGTATGGAGCGTTTATTGGCGGCCCTATCCTGCACGACAAACTCTTCGTCTTTGGCGGTTACCAAAGCACCGCGTTGCGCATCTCGCAGACGAATACGGCCGTGATTCCCACTCCGGCGCAGCTTTCTGGCAACTGGACCCCCTACTTCACAGCCTCCCGCGCCGGATCTTCGACGCTTTGCCAATTCGCCACAAACGGCACCAACGGAACACCCGCCGGCAATGGCAACGCCACGACCAACGCGGCTTATGTGCGTCTGGCAGGGGCCGGCTTTGTGCTCGACCCTAGCTCGAATTGTACGGCCACGATTTCGCCCACGCTTTATAGCAACGTTGCGCTGAATATCGCGAAAATACTGCCAACTGCGTCGACCAACGATGCGCTTGGTGACGTCAGCTACTCGACGCCTTACCCCCAAAGTGAGAATCAGTGGATTGGACGTCTGGACCACACTATCTCGCCGCGGCAGAACGTCTTTGCGCGTTACTTCATGACGAACTATGGCGCGACCGCTACCTTCAATGGAAATCTGCTGAACGCTGTTAACCCCGGCCTGATCGATCGTGACAAGACGCTGACGCTTGGACACACCTTTATCATCAGCCCGCAGTTGACCAATTCATTGCGTCTGACAGCGAACCGCCTGGCGGTACAAAGAGGGGATGCGAACGATCTTCCCAATCTGGTTAAGCTTGGGTCAAACTTCACAAACACCGAGCCTAATTACATGTACCTGAACGTGATTGGTGGTTTCAACGCAGCCTGCGGGCCCTGCTCACCTTTTGCGATTGTGACCAATCAGCTTCAAGCCGCAGACGACTTCTCCATGGTCCGCGGCAAGCACTTCCTGCAGTTTGGCTTTGACTACATCCTTCAGGGTTACAATCAAAAGCACTTCAACAATGAAAATGGTTTTTTTACCTTTAGCGGGACTTACACCGGCTACTCGATTGCCGATCTGCTGCTGGGCGCTCCCACGACGCTGACGCAGTCCAATGGCGGAGCCGGTGCCTTGCTGCACCTGCGTCAGAACTACTTTGGGTACTACGCGCAAGACACATACCGTCTCACCAAAAAGCTTGTTCTGAACTACGGCTTGCGCTGGGAACCGTGGTTCCCAGCCTATAACCGTGATAATCGCGGACAAACTTTCTCGCAGGCGAACTTCAATGCCGGCATTTCGTCCCAGGTATTTACCAATGCGCCCGCTGGTCTGCTCTTTGTCGGCGATGCAGGGGTTGGAAACAGCATTGTCAGCAAGCGACTGGCTAATTTTTCACCACGGTTGGGCTTCGCATTCGACCCAACAGGGACGGGGAAGCAGAGCCTTCGTGGTTCCTATTCCCTGCTCTTTGACGAACCGGATACGGACCAGGCCCTCGAATACACGAACTCGGGTGTACCTTACGGCGGAGCTGTAAGCGTCTCGTTCAATAACACCACCTACAAAAAGAACCTCGATAGTCCCTATCAAGGAGTCACTGGCGGAAATCCTTTTCCTTCCCAGTACCCACCGACTTCTAACGTCGCTTTCCCGGCAGCAAACATCTCTCTGCAGGTCAACCCCTCAAACGTTGGGCGGCCTTATACGAACCAATACAATCTTAGCTATCAATATCAGGCACCGGGTAAGGTGTTGATTACGGCAAGCTACCTGGGTACGCATACCGTTCACCTTTACGGCCTGCTCCCATTGAACTACGCGACCTACTTTCCGGGTACATCGACAGGAGTCGCAGGATCCTGCGGCACACTCACACCAGTTCCTGTGGCTGGAACTGCTTGCTCGACTACCAGCAACACGACCCAGCGACTCAAGCTTTACCAGCAGACGGGCGGCGTCGGGGCAGGCACCCGTTACGGAGCTTTCAATGCCTTCACGACTTATGCCTCGGCCAACTACAACGGCCTGGTTCTTACTGCGAATCATCCCTTTTCCAACAACTTTACCGTGCTGGCCAACTACACTTACTCGAAGTGTCTTAGCAACATCAACTTCTCTGGAGATACCAGTCCAGTGCCGCAAAACCCGGCTAACCTGCCCGGCGAGTACGGCCACTGCAACTTCGACCTGACGCACAACTTCACGATCTCCGGTGTAGCCACGACACCAAAACTCAAGAATCATCTTCTGAACGCATTTGCCGGCGGGTTCCAGGTCAGTCCGCTCTTCAGCTACCGGTCGGGGCTGCCATTTACGATAACGGACGGAACCGACGTGTCGCTAACGGGTCTCGGGTCAGACCGTCCTAACCTGATTCCAGGAGCACAGATATACAGCCATAACTTTTTCCCGAACACTGCCTCAAAATATCCGCAATGGTACAACAAAGCGGCCTTTACTCCGGCCGCGCTTGGCTCCTTCGGCAATGAGCAACCGATGTCGCTTCGTGGGCCTGGTTTTGCCAATCTGGACCTCGCCATCTCAAAGTTCTTTTCCTTGCGTGAGTACGCAAAGCTGGAGCTTCGCGGCGAGGCCTTCAACGCGCTCAATCATCCCAATTATTCGACTCCGACAAACTCCACAGCCATCGCACCTCAATTGAGCACTCTCAACGCAGCGAACGCTGGCTTGATCACGAGCACGGCGAACGATGCCAGGTTGCTCCAGATAGCGGCCAAAATCACCTTCTAACTAAGCAGAGTGGCGGGGATGCGGCTACCGAGCGCAGATTGCCCGGTGACCTAACCACTGCTCACGAAAGAACCCTATGGCCAAGAATGCTGCGGCAATCGGAAGTGGGCGTAACGAATGGGCGCGAAGTTGGCACATTGCCGTGCTTTCCACGCTTGGCGTCGCCGTCTCAGTCATGCATACCTACACCCTGGGCGCACTGATGCCCGCCATCCACACCGCAACGGGATGGACACGGTCGCAAATTTCGACCGGGCCGATTCTGGTCAGTATTACTGGAATCCTTTGTGCACCCTTTCTCGGCGCTGCTATTGACCGCTACGGTTGTCGAAGGATCGCCTTGCCCGGACTGCTCCTTTATTGCATAGCCTTTTCCGCTCTGGGCCTCGCAGGGCCAAAAGCCATCAGTTGGGATGTCGGCTGGACTTTTGTGGGCCTCACTTTTGTTCTTGTTAGCCCAACGGTGTGGACGGCCGCCGTAGTGAGGGAGTTCGAAAAGAGTCGCGGCAAGGCGATTGGCGTTGCGCTCGCGGGCACGGGCGTAGGTTCCATTTGCTTGCCCTACATTTCAACCATTCTGCAGGAGCATTTCGGTTGGAATGGGGCATATGAGTGGCTTGGCATGGGGGCGCTGGTCCTCTCCTTTCCGCTCTTATGGATATTCTTTCGAACCTCTCAAGAGCGCGTGCAGCGATCATCTACAAACTCGGTGCCGGTGGAACGCGTTGTGCTCCCCGGGATGCCCGCCCGTGACGCGTTCCTGTCTCGCCGTTATCTGCAGATGGCGGTTGCTTGCCTGCTTGCTTCAACGGCCGGTGCGGCCATGGCCGTGCATTTCGTTCCGGTTGCGCGGGCGAATGGCCTTTCTCCGCATACCGCCGCGGCTATTGCTGCCGGCATCGGCTTCTCGTCCATCTTTGGACGATTGCTGGGAGGCTATCTCCTGGATGCCGTGAGTGGTCCCCTGGTCGGGTTCATCGCATGTGCATTTGGAGTTCTGGTTGCGCCAAGTCTGCTGCTGAGCCACAGTGCCGGCTTTGGGCTTTTTGGAGCGTGTATGGTTGGCCTCTCCGCAGGGATGGAGATTGCCGTTCTCGCTTACCTCATTCCCCGGTATTTCGGGGTTCGCCAATATGGATTACTCTTCGCCGTCATGAATGGCCTTGTTATCGTCGGCCTGGGTCTGGGTCCGTATCTTGGAGGTTATCTCTTTGATCGCTTTGGCAATTACAAGATGCTTTTGCTGCTGACGGTTCCACTTTATGCTATGAGCGCAGCCCTGTTTGGAACACTTGGACGGCCAACCGATATCAGGTCCCACTGAGTGGTCAGGTCCGTAGACCATGCGGACCTCGGCAAGGGCTGCACGCGTTGTGCTTTGCTACACAAGTTTGATAAGACCGGAATGAGATGATGGTGATCCAACGAACAGCAATGAGTGAAAGCCTCTCGAATGAGCTTCTTGACCGGGTAGCTGTCGCTGACCTCGTACAACGTGAACGGGCAGCACGCGATGCCGCTTCGTGGGACGAGATGGCGACCTACTACCATCCAGAATCAGCAGTGGAGGTCGCCTGGTTCAAAGGCAGCGGCGCTGAATTTGTGGCTGGTACCAGGAAAAACTGGAGGTCTTCCGGGAACATCAATTTCCACGAGTTAGGCGCTGCGGTCGTTACGCTGAATAAAGAAAGGGCCATTGCAGAAACGGCATGCACACTGCATGGCTTCTACAACCGTGATGGCATTGACGTCAAAGGTACAGGTTACATTCGCCTTTTGTGGCGGGCACAGCGTTTGGAAGGCCGATGGCTGATTGCAGGTCTGCGTGGGCTTTACATACGGGACCTCTTACAGGCCTGTGACCCAAATCAACGCGTGAGGCTGGATCAGGCGGAACTCGCCACATACCGCGAATCGTACCGCTTTCTTACAGCAACCCTCAAGTATCTGGGCCGAGATCCGAAGAATGATCTTCCAGGAGTTGACCGCCCCGAAACTGTCCAAGCTCTGCGTGCGGCCGAAACTCAGTGGCTGCAGCTTTGTTAGCGGTGGCCTCTCCCTTCGCACACCTGCTCCAGGTAGGAGGTAATCAACTCTTGGCCGGAAGATAATGTAAACGGACAAAATAAGAGCAGGATGGCACGCCGATGTATGCATACAGCTGATGCTTTGAAGCGTACCTTGAGAGGGCAGAATGACGAAGATGAGACTCATATGCGGTTTGGTCGCCTTTCTCGTGGTGATCGGCTTTTTCTCACACGAAGGTTCCGCGCAGACAGCACCTGCAAACCCTGACCGTTTCGTTGTTCCATCAACGGTTTCACCGGAAGCAGCTGCAGGGCTTGGCAAACTTTATGCCATGCGTGCGCACGCGCCAACGCGAGAACAACCGAAGACGCTTGAACAATGGGACGCAGCCAACGCTCAGCTTGCGAAGCTTGCCGGGCCCATGTCGGCCGCTGCCGCAAATTCGCTCCACGTTACTCGGACGGAAGACCGCTTGGGTGGTGTTCCCGTGCTGCGGGTCCGTCCAGCGAACTACAAACCGGGCCGAGCGATCCTTCTGTATATGCATGGTGGCGCCTTCACTTTCCTTTCCGCTGCAAATAGCGTAACGATTCCGGCTCTGGTTAGCACTGCGACTGGTTATGAAGTGATCTCGATCGATTACACCCTGGCACCGCGAGCGGACTGGCGTCTCGTCACCGATCAGATAGTGGCCGTATGGAAAGCGGTACTCTCCACCGGCACGAAGCCACAGAACGTAGGCATGATGGGTGACTCTGCCGGCGGAGGCCTGGCCGCGGGTTGTGTGCTAAAAATGCGGGACGAGCATCTGCCACTTCCCGGCGCGCTTTACCTCATGTCCCCGTCGACGGATCTGTCCGGCGCCGGGGACACCACCACGACCCTCGGACCCGTCGACCCCGTACTCCAACTGGAGACCAGTTCCTGGAGCAGAGAAGTGTATGCGCCTGTCGCGGATCAGAAAAATCCTTATGTGTCCGCGGTCTATGGTGACTACAGCAAACCCTTTCCTCCGACGCTGATCCAGGTAGGCACACGCGAGATGTTACTCAGTTCTTCTATTCGGGAGTACCAGGCCATCCGGGGCGGAGGTCATGAAGCCATCCTTGATGTTTACGAGGGAATGCCGCATGTGTGGCTTAACCTCGTTCCACAAGCTCCTGAAACACAAACGGCCATCAAGCGCGCGGCGGACTTCCTGGCTGTTCACCTGCACGATTAACGCACGTGCGCGGCAGTATCAAGGCCGTGGCGAAAAATGGCGCCACCTGGGCGGATCGGCGAGTCAGCCACATCAAAGGTGTCGTCGCCTTCCTGTTGAGTCAAGACGGCGGCTGGGTCAGGGGCCAGGTACTTCGTCGACGGCGGCTTTGTATTAACGTTCCTCCACTCACCACAAGCGAAAGGATTCCGCCAAGCATTCTGACCAAGCATTGTCGCTTCAGAGCCACATACTCAATTCACCTGTGAAAGCCAGCAGAAACCTTCGTTTGGGATCGTCCAGTTTTTCCATTGCACACAACGCTGAAGGAGATATACGTTCCATCGATACAATTCCAGTCCAATGCTTTGTACGAGGAATTTGGCACGATCGGCTGGGAGCGGAAAGTGGCGAAGCGGATTGCATTGATTACTGGCGGGATGGGCGGCCTGGGACAGACAATTAGCACCAAGATGCATGAGGCGGAGGATACCGTCGTCGTCACCTACTCTCCCGGCGATGCGCGGGCCGCCGCATGGCTGAAACAGATGAGAGACTCCGGTTACCACTTCTAAAGTTATGAGCTTGATGTACCGGATTTGATTCCTGCCCAGGGCGCGGCGCAGCGCATCAAAGATGAAATCGGCCCTATCGACGTGCTCGTGAACAACGCGGGCGTTACACGCGATATGACGTTCCGGAAAATGACGAAACCCGACTGGGATGCGGTGATCCGAACCAATCTCGACTCGGTCTTCAACATGACTAAGCAGGTCTGCGACGGCGACATTCGGGCCTTCTTCGACGCAAATGTGCTCTACCCTTCCGGGCTGCGCAACTTCCTCATGCATCGTGTACACGCAGGCCGTCAATTCGCGTAAACGAGCCGCACACAACAAGGTTGTAAAGATGATGGTGCCCAACGTGGGTCAGAGAGAGGTTGAAACTGACACGCCTTTGGTACACCGGCGGGCGTAATGGACCCTTATCGGACCCTGATTCGCTTGTCACTTTAGGTCCCATACGAAGCTAAGTTATTTGCTTTGTATGGCGGGGACGACGGGGCTCGAACCCGCGACCTCTGCCGTGACAGGGCAGCGCTCTAACCAACTGAGCTACGTCCCCAACTTCCTACAACTAACTAAACCAGTAAGTGAGCGACTCGAACCTTTGTTCTCGCTCTTCTGTTTCGCTGCTTTGAACTTCAAGCCCTTCGAAACACCAAGCGAATATTGTCGCTACACCAATTGAATAAGTCTATCAGACGAAGAGAGATTCTTGGCGTCCACTTGATGCGATCCCCCCCGCGCACAGCCATTGCGTCAAGCTCCTTCCTCGCCTACACTTGAGAAGCCTTCCCTGAGGCGGGCTGTTAGCTCAGTTGGTTAGAGCGCCTGCCTTACAAGCAGGATGTCGGGGGTTCGAGTCCCTCACGGCCCACCATTCCCCAAACGAAATCCTCCTCAACTACTTTTCACCCGCACTCGCGGAAGCGCTCGTATCCTTCGCGGGCGTGGCGTTGGTCGCAAGATTCCGATAGTTCAGAATCGTATTGAACATCATCCGAAACTCTCCCACATTTTGCCAGCGCCATATCGGATTCGTGGTGAACAGCACAGCCTCACCGCGCCCCACCGGAGCGACGACGATCGCGGCTCGCCCCTTGATCTCATCCGCGCCGTTCATCAGCCCGCTCAACACCGCCTTGTCGCCGCCCGGATAGCGCATCAGAACCTCCTGCTTATCCTGCTGCGCATCCATCCTCAGCAGCGGCCCGTTCGCCCAACGCACCGCAATCGTCTTGTCCGAGTACCCGTAAAAGATCGGGTTCGATGGCTGTGCAATCTCAGCCTCGACGATCGGCCCCGGCGCATAGAACCTTGCCGTCGTCGTACCCGCGTCGATCCTCGCTGCAATGCCCAAATCCGCCGGCAGCGCGCTCGACGTTCCCAGCGTCACAAGCACCCCGCCGTCCTCCGCAAACTTCTGCAGCTCCGCCACTCCCGCCGTGCCCATGCCGCCCGTAATGTCCTCCGATGAGCCATAGTCCCCAAGAAACTTGAAGCGGTCGGTCTTCGTATAGGCCAGCGCAATCTTGCCCTTCGGAATATCCGTAATCAGCGCCTTCGTACTGCGCATCTGGTTCGGAATCAGGATGAGGTCATAGTCCTTGTGCAGGTCGCCCTTCAGCACGCGTTCTTTGAAAATCAAATCATAAGGTACCTTGTACTGATCGAACGCATACCGCACCCAGCCCACATCCTGCGTCCCGGCCCAGGTGCTGAACATCGCAATCCGCGGCAGCGCCGCATCATGCACTCCAACGCCGGGCCTGGCCTTCAGCGCCACCACATCCAGCCCAAGCTGCGCTGCAACAGGTTTCAGCTGGTCCATCGCACTCGCGGGCACAACAAACGAGCCGGCGGGAAGCGTAGCCCCCGAATCCTGAAACGCCGCCTCCGCGATCTGCACCGGAACATCCTTCAACGCGTAGCGCAGCGTCACCATATTCGGCGATCCGTGGTCCGGCACCGCGTACGCAACCGCGCCCGGATGATCCTTCAGCGTTCCCACCGGAGCGTACTCGCCGATCGTTTCCACCGAAGCCTGCAGCACCGAAACATCGGTCGTAGGCTTGATGATCGTGTGCGTCATCAGGCTCATCGTCCAGGCGCTATCGTCGTAGGTCTGCAACTCCGGATCGGGATCGACCTGTTTGCCCAGCAGCGTCTTCGCCAGCCGCCCATACGGCTGATCGCACTTCACCACCATCGATCCCGCCGGGTACGTCCCATCCTTCAGCTTCAGTTCGGCCTTCGTCCGCCCTACCTCGATACCCTGCATCCTCAGGATATGAATCACGAACGCAACCCGAGTCATATCCTCCTGGTCCGCCGGCAGCACGAACCCATAAGGAGCCTCGGTCGAGCCGGAACGAATCGAGTTTCTGCTCTTGATGTAGAAGTTCTCGACCACCACCTGCGGAAAGGCCGCGGTCAATTGCAGCGCCGTCAACACCCCTGTCTCCGCGTAGTTCGTATTGTTCCGTATCGACCAGTCAACCTCCTTGTAGGGTGGGTTCGGCCGGTACCACTGGCGCTTGGTCACATCGCCCATTCCGCCGCCGCCGCCCGCGCCGGTTACTGCCGGGTTCGGCGGAGTCGAAATCACCCGGTGCATCGTGGTCGCGCCCGCGTTGCCCATAATCTCGTAGAACCGCCACAGCCCGTTGTGGTTCGAGGACATCGTCGTCACATACCCCGGCGACCACCCATCCACATAGCCATGCGTCCACACCCCCGGCATGCCGTACTTCGTCAACTGCGCCATCTCGAAGTTCGCATACCACGGCAGCTCGGCCCATGTGATCGGGTCGACCAGCGGATTCTGCGGGGACTGCCCGCTGAAGCTGTACAGAAACGGCACCGACTCGTGCAGGTCGTGCATCACCTGTGGATGCCACCCCAGGTACCAGTGCAGGAAGTTCTGGTTGGCCAGCCCCGCGTAGTTGATGTCGCGGTTGTCATCATGCTTCGTGTACTTGCCCCAGTACGGCACCCCGCCCATGGACTGCGCCGTCTCCTGGCTGGTTACGTCGACCATGTAGCGGTTGTACCAGTCGATGCTGCGGTCGCGCCCATCGGGATCGGCCACCGGCATGATCGCCGTAACCACTTCAGCCCGTATCTTCTGAATCAGCGGCGAATCCTCCGTCGCCAGCCGGTACGCCAGCTCCATCAGCATCTCCGGCGGGCCCAGTTCCGCGCTATGCAAGCCTCCGGATAGCGTATAAGTTGGCTTGGTCTTCGCAATCAGCGCATGCGCCTGCTCCTCTGTCAGCCCGCGCGGATCGGCCAGCCGCGCCAGGTTCTTCTTGTTTTCTTCCAGACTCGCAATCGACTCCTCAGACCCCACAAACACAATCATCGAGTCGCGCCCCTCCTCTGTCTTGCCGATGCGAATCACCTTGACCCGCGGCGACTTGGCCGCCAGCGCATCGTAGTAGCGCGTCACATCCGCGTAATACGTCAGCTTCTTCGGCGCGCCGATGTAGTACCCCAGCACATCCTTCGGTGATGGCACGCTGGCCGACTTCGGCAGGTGATCCACCAGCGGACTGAGAAACTCCGGCCTCGTCGTCCACTCCTTCACCTGCGCCGCGTAATCCGGATCCATCGCCTGCCCCAAAGCCGGCGCCGCCAACCCACACCCCACAACCAAACCCGCAACCAAGCCCTTCGTACGCATCAGCACATCTCCCATAAACTCCACCACCTCAAAACCACCAGCCCGTCATTCTGAGCCGAAGCCCCAGAATTCCCGCATTTCGCCTTTGCCCTTGCTCTTGCCCTCGCCCTTGCTCTTGCCCTTGCTCTTGCCCTTGCTCTTGCCCTCGCCCTTGCTCTTGCCCTCGCCCTTGCCCTTGCCCTGCTCTTGCCCATGCCTGTCCCGCCTTCCTTAACCCTCCACAAACCTCTGTCATCCTGAGCGAAGGCACTCACGGCACCATCGTGAGGGCCGCAGCCGAAGGACCTGCGGCTGCACTTGCCGTTGCCATTGCCGCTGTACTTGCCGTTGCCGCTGTATTTGACGTTGCCCCTTGCACTTGCCGTAGCCC
>CAXTPN010000057.1:12242-12967 GCA_964246125.1 uncultured Acidobacteriaceae bacterium | reverse complement strand
GCGCTGCCGCGGCTGGAGTTGCTTGAATCAGTTGCAATGCGATCCTGTCCTGCCGCTCTTTACACTTTGCAGAGGGCATGGTCTGTCTTGCCACGCAAGAGGGCGACCGGGCTTGCCCTTAGTTTACAGAAGATTGGACGGATTCGGCCAAAAGGCAGGCAACTGTGTGTCAGGTGCCGGGGTCAGAAGGGAAGGCGGGGGAAGCCGAGAGGGATAACGTCGATGAGCGAAGAGCGCGAGCAAAAGGGAGGGCAGGCTGCCCAACCTTCGGGACCGAAGGGCGACAACCCGAGCACGGCGGGTCCGGGGCCGACCAAGGTTGTGTCGACAACACCTGAAAACGATAAGGGCGAGATCAATCCTTCGGCCCCGGAGGATTCGAATACTACGCCGGGGTCGACGGCGCAGGATATCGCTTGAAGGGTTGATCAAGCACGAGCATCGCCCAGATGAAGATGGGCTCCTTCGCTCCAATCAGGATGCGTGCTGTCCTTCTGCTGCCTGACGCTTTGAGGGGCTGTCGGCATAGTCACTTTCGTTCTTGACGGCGCGTTGGGGAACGCGCAGACTCATTGCTCGAAGGGGGATTTCATGCGTACAAGGCTTTTGGTCATCCTCTCTGTTGGGTTCTTTTCTCTTACGCTGGCGGCGCATGCCACGCCGGTAATCGACGACTTTGTACTTCCCGGGGAGGGGAACACAATCACGTTTTCCCTCCTGTCTTC
>CAXTPN010000057.1:0-12232 GCA_964246125.1 uncultured Acidobacteriaceae bacterium | reverse complement strand
TCCCAGTATTGGGGCGGGCGGCGTGGACGGCGGGTTTTATGTTACCCCGGCGCCTACGGTCATCGACGATGGAGTGACGTCTACTGGATCGTCACTGGAGTTCTTCTCCGGCAATCTCTTCTACCTAGGCGGTGCGGGGCTGACGCTGACGACGTCGCTTGGGACGACGACGGTGATTGGGCCGCGGCTCTACAGCGGTACGTCCTCGGCTCCGACGTTTCTTACGGGGACCTTCAACCTGAAGGATTTCTATGGGACGGGCAATCCCTATCTGCTGACCATTACGCCGGAGGCAGGCGGCGTGACTCCGGAGATTTCCACGCTGTGGATGGTGGCTAGCGGAGGGCTGGCGGTACTGCCGGTGGATCGGTGGAGGCGGCGTAGAGCGGCGGGCGTGTGAGAACGGGAGACGCGGACCAAAGCTGCTGGCCGAAGCACGGCTGCATGGCGCTCGAGGATTCGCTACACTGACTCAGCCGGTGCCGTGTCGCGGCAAGGGCCTATAGCTCAATTGGTTAGAGCAGCGGACTCATAATCATTCCGAACGTCCTTGCAGCCGTTTGTTGGAGAATGGGAGCCCTTGTATTTACTACGCATTCGACCGCCGCTCAGCAAGCGAAGGCAAGGCAGACCAAGCCCGTACTCCCTACAAATCTCCCATCAGTGCGGCGGCGACAATCGCCGCTAACCCGCCTCTACCATCCTCGGGTGTTCCCAAACGAGGATCATGGCGGGAAAGTTGCAGCAAACTTTTTACCATATCATGTTCCGGCCGTGGTACTTTTATCACCCAAGGCAATCTAACGAATACTTGGGTGCAAAACGAGGCGAAACGGATGAATGGTCTACAAATCGAACACATACTGGACCTCATTGAACAGAAGAGTAGGCAAAACCGTCCCCTCGTCCGGCGAGAAATATCTGGTTATCTTCGTGGACACGAAGAAGTGATTTTGGATCAGCTCGCGAAGTACGGCGAAGCGTCTATCCCGACGACGTTTGGTTCGATAAAGCTCACTACGGAAGACTTGGCTCTCGCAGCCGCTTAGCCCGTGCTTCCCCTATTTATCAGCGTCTTAGCGACGGCATATTTCGTTGTCCCCGACCTTCTGTCTCGCTTCGTTCTTGGAATCTTCCTTGTAAAAAAGACGATGAATTCGCCAAAAGGCGAAGAGCTGATGAGGGGTGCGCTCTGGGCATTGTTGCCGCTCATCCTGGCGTGGTTTTCACGGCATTGGTTCTTTTGGAGGATGCCGGACGGTTTCCTTGGCAACGTAAGAATCGTTTTCAGCTCCCTCTATAGCGAAAAAAGTTTCGATCAGCAATCTTCGGTATTCTTCGGAGCGGCGAAGGCCGTCGTAAGTATGAATTTATGCCTTCTGTCACGCACCTACTTCTTTGTGACACTGGGCTCCGCCGCTCTTGGATTGATGGCACGAGATTTCGGCAGGCTACGATCCTCGGTCTCAAACCATCCGAACATGTCGAAGTTTCTCCACTTCCTTGTATTGCCACGAATCTCTGAGTGGCACTTTGCTCTTTCGCCTATGCTCCTCAAGGATCCAAAGCAGTACAGTGTGAGCGTAGATGTGATGACCAAGAGTGGCCTTTTGTACCGGGGTTCCGTCAATGAAAAAGCCATTGCTTCGGACGGTAAGCTTGAAACCCTCATCCTCACTGGTGTGGACCGGTTCCTTTATCCCGAGTTTGTCCGCGCTAGGGCGGCGTACGAAGCGTCCAACGACAAACCGTCCGCTGTCAAGCCAGTACGCGATACATATTGGAGGAGGATTCCAGGTGAACTCTTTCTGATTACGGGAAGCGAAATCAGCACCGTGAATGTGCGGCATGTCAGTACCGTATCTTCTTCTAAACCAGCAGAAGATGCGGAACTTTCAGAGATTCTGGTCAAGCTGAACGAAAAGTTGCAGGCACGGCTCAAAGGATAATCGGTGCTGCTTCTACAGTTCGGCGCTCCGGCCTGATTCTTCACCCCTCGCGCGCGCGTACTGTATCGCTACCCGTCGCTCGCGCGCGCGTACTGGTATCAAAATACGCTGGGCTTGGATTCTCTTGTTTGTGCGTGGGAGCCTCGCGCGCGCGTTAGTAGTACCGAACCGCCCCGCCCGTGTTCTTCAGATGGCGCTGCCCAGCCTCCGCTGCTCGACCATTGATGCGCTGCACGAACACTTTGCACACTTCCGCCACCGTTCCCCAAACTGCTTTGGTCCTCCCACACCACACGCACGTCAGCTATTTCAGCGACTCCACATACTCCGCACATCCTTCGGCGAAGGACGGTGAGTTCGAGTGATCCCCAGCCTCTTCGCACGCGCTTTCGTCCGTGATGCCGTTCTGTTCTGCCCAGTCATATCCCGCCTGATGCCCACTGCCCCGCTCACCCGTTCGTGCATAGGGATAGGACTTAGTGGGCTCGGACTCCGACGTACCCGATTCGGATGAGAGTGCGGGTGTATGGGAAGCGGGCTTCGGCGCATCGTCTTTGAAAAAGAGGTACAGGCACACGACTACTAGGATCACGAACACCAATTTGCCCATTTGCTTTATCCTTCCCGCAATGCTCTCATCCGGTGGCGGAAGCGTCCACTCCGAAAACTAGGCGCTATTCAGCATCTCCGGCCCGTTGTTCCTCACGTTGCCCACCAGCGGATTTGCGGGTCTCATCTCCATACCGCCGGAATCGAAGGGACGCAGCAAGTCGATAGGGGGCTGCTCTGTCACCTCACGGGAGAGCCATCGTTCATAGTCTCTGGGGTGGAGAATCACCGGTACGGGTGTGGACGGTGGACATGAGTTCATTGGCGTCTGTCGTCACGATGCTGAAAGATTGAAGCCATTGCCCTTGCGAATCCTTCCAGGCGTCCCAAAGCCCTGCGAACGCGAACAATGAGGCGTCTGAGACGGTGAAGGCATAGGGCTGCTTTGTTTTCGCGTCCATTTTCTTCCATTCATAGAACGCCGACGCGGGTATCAGGCAACGCCGTTTCTTGAATGGCTCCCTCCAGGTCGGGCTGGTGCGGACGGACTCGGCTCGCGCGTTGATCGTCGATACGCCTTTCACGTCCGAAAGCTGCTTGGTAAAGAATGGGATGAGTCCCCACCGCATCAGTACCAGTTCCCGCGCGCCGTCTTCCCGGCTCTCACGGATGACGGGCTGAAAGGTGGTCGGGGCGACGTTGTAATCGTCCGGCGGCATCGCCAGCCCGGTCAGATCGCTCTTGACGTGGAACGCCTCGGCAATCCGCTGCTTATCTCCCCGCCGAACGTACCGCCCGCACATCAGCCCACCTCACAGTAAAATCCGCTCTGCCTCTTCTATGGTCATTCCGGCGGGAAGGAAACTGGTGCGCGTAAGGCATCCGTCTTTGCCTTCCCTCCATTTACCAAGCAGAACCCCGTCCCCATCGGGGCGCGGGATAGCGCGAAGGATGATGTCAACCTTTCTTCGTTCTCGGAATCGGCGCGTTAGGACGGCTCTAGCAGCCGCCCGCGATTGCGGAGAGCCTACGGCATAGTCTCCCGGCCTTGCATCCGCGCCACCCGCTTCCGGCCCTGTCTCATGCGCTCTGCTAGACAATCTGCCCTCCGTACACCGTCGATTGTTCCACCGTCGCCGTTGGCAAGGAACGGAGCGACTCCCTCCCCGTACCCGGCTTTCATCCGCGCGGCTCTGATTGCCTCCGCCAGCCCCTCCAGGCTTACCTTGCCCCCAATCGGTTCATCCCGCTTGCGAGCTTCCAACAGAGACCGCGCCGCTCCCCTCGACTTCGCGGAGCCTAGCGCATAGCCGCCCGGTCTCATGTAAAGCACCTGCATAGGGCAACCGTCCCAAACTCCGGTTTGGGGCAAGTGCATCTCTGGCCCGGCTTTTCAGGGCGTCCCACCAGCTTCAGAACCATCAGTATTCCTTCCCCCTGCGATGCCTTCCGTGCATTAAGCAACGCCCTAGCCGCCGCCCTTGACCGCTCGGAGCCAAGCGGGTGCTCGGCAAGCCTCAACCCCGAATCTGTTGCGCCTAGAGCCTTCTGAGAGCCAGTATTAGCCATATAAGTCGCCATCCCAACTGTAATTCACTGTTGCGGGCAACGCATTCTAGAGTGGTCGGGACTGCGGTAATAAACAAATTCACTTTCGTTAAATCTCTGGCTTCGCTACGAACACCAATTCCCGGGAATGGATTTCCGCTTGGTAAGTTCTACGGTCTGTCATGTGGACGATTTTGTATCCCTTTTCCAGCATTAGGCCGGGGCGCTCTCTTCTAGCAAAGTGAGGAGTGAATCCAGCGTCAGCCAAAGCCTTCGACATCGCTTCTGTATAGGGTTGGGCGCTGCGTTCCGTCAACTTCAAAAATGGGCCTTCTACCGCAAGATATGTCCCCTCGCATTCAACGCCCTTCCAACCGCCCGTGTTCACGTCGATACTTTCATTGATCTCGGCAATGAACCTCTCCATATGGCTCAACCTCGGTTCGCAACCGATCCCCTTGCCAACGTCGCGCAATAGGGCTCTGACGTTCGCGTCGTCTTCTAGCGACCGGATTTGGAGGGAGGACAGCGGCTGTCCAACATCACGCCGCTCCAAGCCATGTACGACTACTGGGATCACGCACGCTTCCGCACCGATACCGACGCCCGCCTCGAAAGTAATCCATGGCTGATCAACTGAGTTAGGAGACAGCAAAACAATCTCGACGAGCGAGGTTTTCAAGGCGTTCATGATAGTGGTAAACCATATATCACCGCCACCGATGCTTTCGTAGTCAGACGACACGAAAACCTGTAAGCCGCCCAATGATTCTTTCAGAAACTCTTTGAGGCACAGGGCTGTCTTCCTTTCTTCAGTGATATGGCTGATGAAGACACCCTTCTTTTCCATACCACCAATCCTATTCCGAATTTCTGCTGAATTGGGCTGCGCCCGTTGTCGCCTGAAACCACCCCGGCAGCGTCCCTCGTTGCGCGTAGGCTTCCAGTTCCGCAGTCGTCATCCGGTCAAATAGATCGTTCATCGAAACCGTCTCCGTCCGGTCAATCCACTCCCCAGCCGCGTTGATCTTGGCATATGCCTGTACCGCAGCGACTACGGCGGAGGCCGTTACGTCCACCTCACCCGCCTTTTCGATGATGCGCTCCAACGCCGCCCGGATGTTGCGCCGTCGCTTTTCAAACAATCCCAGCGCGTGAGCATGACGGTAGACGCTCGCCCTATCCGCCAGCCCGTATTCCTCGGCAATCGCAGCCGGGGAGCGCCAACTAACGAAGTCGCTTTCGATCACGTTCCGCTCCGAATGACGGCAGACGGAGCAAGTGCGCTTATGCCGTCCCATACTGACCGCGCTCTTACCTTCAAAGGCCATCACACTCACCCTTCTTAGCATTCATCATAGGCAATCGGTCGTCAAGCCACCCGCATCGTTCGCCCTTATGCCCATCTTCGCAGCAAACGCTCCCCATGAGACCGTGACACGATCCGCGTCGGGGAAGATACGAATGTCGGTAGTGTCCTAATTTGGTCTTGCCCTAGGTGGCAGCGAGCCATCGCCTGTCTGGTTGTATTGCTCACATGGGACATAGCGCGTAGTTTCGCTCGGGAGTCCTTCCCTCCTCTGCCAAAATACGCAATATGTCACCCAATGACGGCTTCCAAAAACGTCCTCATATCGAACGCACCCATAGTGGTAGTAGGTCTTTCCTTGATTGATAGTGTTGAACATCCGTTCAATATTTATGCCAGGGGCATCGGCACCGGCATCATCATTCCGGAAGTGAGTCCAGCCGCCCGGCGTTATGACGCCCACCTTGAACACTTGGCCGTGGGTACTCATGTCCGGCATATTGCGACAGGTTTCATCGACATCGGGAATGTGCGTCAAAGAGTTGGACCAAGAGCGTATCTCCACGTCTCGGGCAGGAGTTTTCCCAGTGTTCTTGACTTCAGCCATAAACTCTGGAACTCCTACTTCAGGAGATCCCGTGTACTCACCCACCCCCAGCCATGCACGCTGATCCTGTCGCATCCCTCTGTCTTGTTGAGCCAATTGGTCCCGCAACAACATAAGTTGTTGCGCTGTGGCAATTCCAGATGCGGCCGAGTCAACCCTAGCGCGGTCGGCACTAGAACTGATAATCCCGGTTTGAGTGTTCATTTCCAAGAACTGTTGGTAGACGAAGTAAGCGGCCAAGGAAGTAACAAGGATAGATACAGCCGCGACCCCAATTCCCAACAGGCCCACACGAACAGTTCGCCTCTCAAAGGAGCTAAGTTCGTCATCTTTTGTTACATGAACAAGAAGTGGCTCGTTTCGGCGGCGATGCTGACATTCTCCGGGTTCCTTATGTGGGTTTGCGGAGATATTTTGCTGGGGGGCTGGAGCGGCCACGACAGGATCAACTTGTTGTTTAGGCAGTTTTTTGGGCGGATTCTCACTGATCGGGAACGCGTCCTTCTTGCTCTCGCTAGCTTTCTCGCTACTGTTAGGCTGGGATTCCAAGTTGTGATAAATGTATCACAATAACCCTTGACAGATAGGGTATTGCTGTAATACACTTATTGCAGTGAGGAAACACACAGACGACCCCGCAAACCCAAAGCGTCATGTAACCGTTTTGCACATCCACCCGGCACTCACGCCTCTAGCCGCCGTCCGTGCCGCGCTATTGCAGGAGTATCGCCTTGCCAACGCCTAAGCCGCGTCCGGTTGGGCGTCCAAAGCTGCACGGCGCGGCGAAGTCTTCTATCCTCCCGGTGCGATTTAGCACATCGGACCGGGAGCGGGTGGAAGTTGCGGCCAAACGAAGCGGAATTAGCGTTTCACAATGGGTTCGCAACACGTTACTTTCTGCAGCTGAGTGAACAAAAAAGAGAACCCGGCCATTGCTGGCCGAGTCTCATGTGTTAGGCTGGCGTTCCTAACCCTTCTTAGGCGAAGGGCGGTAAACAACTTCACGTTCTGTTGTAGCAGGATGCTTTTGAGCATACTGCGGGGTTGTGATCTGACCATTCGTAGATTTGCGATAGATAACAACAGGTGTGTGTTTCATACTTCTCCTGATAACGGGTGAAGGGTGAATGTTGAACCCTTGGTCTGTGGTGGAACACGGACCAAGGGCAGCTAACCTGCCGCATCCTCTCGGAGACAGGGAATCTCTATAGCGGTTTTTTGCCGCCGAATGCTTGACTTTTGGGGGGATGAGCTATAAGCTCTGAATATCGGTTGGCTCCCAAGGTCAGCACATGTCGAGTTGTTCAAATCAACCCCACTTACTCAAGGTGGGGTTTGTGCTGCGCAAAAATATCTCCTTTGGAGCAACACTGATTATCGCCGAAAGCGCAAACGAGCGCAAGCCCACCACTTCCCGTGTGTGCGACTTTGAAGAGTACACTAGATGTAGAAATTGAGCTTTTAGCCAGTCAAATTAGGACACTACCCGAATGTCCCCGCGCGGCTGCCCTTTGCAGGTCCAATTCAGACCAAAGCTACCGGCGCTCCAGGCACTCTTCTCTTTGCAGGTAACGCACGTCAAGCTTCCGATACCCGTCCGAGGTCTCTTTCGGTCCGTAGCGAGTTCCGCTTCCCCATCCCCCCAATACCTGCCCCCACGAATTGTCGAAATTAATAGCAAAACCGCAATGTTTTCAAGTGCAGGCACTCACAAAACTACTGTGTCGCCGCGCGCTGATGATTTAGCGAGAGAAGCCGCGCTAGGATTTCGGAGTCCGTCAGGGTGGAGGGCCAACCGTAGGCAGCGAAGACGACTTCATCCAATTTGCGGTGAGCATCCGTAAGCCACGTCGGGCACTTGTTGTATAGGTTGGTCAGAGTGCGCTTGCTCGACTGGTCTGGCGAGGCATCGGCGGGATGGAGCCAAGCGTCGCGCTTCCTCACCAACTCGAGTGCGGCTTGCGCGATGCCTTGCACTAGCGGATCATCCTGCGATTCCTTGCTTGGAGCCCACGGAAATGGAAACGTCTCGAAAGTCGTTGTGGGCGTGTACCGAAATCCGCTCTCGGCCTCTCTCAACTGAGTGCCTTGGGCTCTGGCCCATACCTCATGCGGCTTGGAGTGGAGCATTCCGAAGAAGTAATCATCCGCGCGGGCGAAGACTACCGCTGCATCGTTACAAAGCACAATGGCAGGTTGCCAAACAAAGATGCGATGCTTTGCCACCCGTGGAGTGGCGATGTAGCGGTGAAGAGGCGCAAGTGCTCTCCTAAGCCCTGGCCGCGCTTCACCATAGCGCCACCACCTCTCCCTATAAGCCGCACGGTGATTATCCTTACGCTCTGGATAGACGGTGACCCTCACGTGCTCGAAGGGAAGTTCATAGAGGGCGGCTGCTGATAGTGAAATATCTGTTCCGAAGTCTATGGTCCAAACATTCCGTTGAAAACGAACTAAATCGATGGCGTTGGCGACAGGGCGAACAACATCAGAATTGCTCTTGCCGTTGACGTTCAAAGGGGCAGTAAGCATCTTCTTAGCCGTCTCGCTGTCAATATCGAATCGGCCATGTGGCGACGGTCCGATGAAGCAAAGCCCCGCATTTGCGACTATCGCCAATGCGGAGGTGGTTTCCGCCTCGCTGGTGAGGTTTGCATGAATTTGATCGACTTCCTTTCCGTTAAGTGTGAGCACGGTCTGCGAACCATCGTCGAACGCAATGATCGAAACATGAACGGTTGCACCCTCTATCGTCCAAAGACGATCACTCCAAGCCATGAAGATTCCGCCTGTCTTTTGGATAGCTTCCAGAACATCTCGCGGCGGTAGGGCACAGTTCGGCGTAGGGAGCGGTGATTGCAGATCGGTTAGGGTGAAGCTATAAACCTGCTTTGCCGTACCCGTGAAGTTGGTGTGAACCTCGAAGCGGTCTTGATCGCAGACGACCAGGAGCGGCGGGTTCTCCAAATCTTCCCGGTAGTCGGCAAGTTGTAGGTATGCGGCTTGCAGGTCGCGGTGCTTGCCCTTGTACTCCCAAGCGAAGTATCCGCGCTTCCAAACGTCCGCGAAGCCCTTTCCCCCTTTCAATCGAGACACGTGCTTTTCGAAGGTGAATGTGTCGCCGGTTTGGTCAGCGGCGGCGGGGTGAGCTTGCCCCAACACATCGCAGAGGTCGATGAAGTGGGATTGAGCGGCGGCCCGCTCCGTGAGGGTGCTTGCCTTGTACCGTGCGACGAATTCAGGGATCGAGAGCGGCATCGTGCTTTGTCCATTGTTGCAGGGCGAACCCGACGCTGGCGAGTGGCGACTTGTCTTCACCACAAGGGGCCTATGGGAGGCTTTCGCCCCCCACTTCAGGTTTGCTTTGGGTGTGCTTTCCAGCGCCCGGCCTAGGGCGGAGCTTGTATGGGGTTACTTGATTGGTTGATTGCTTGTTTGGGTGATTCCTGATTCCTGCTTTCAGATTGAAAGATTCCGGCTTGCGCTCACGGGCGAGTGACGGAAATGATCCTGACCACGCGCGAGTACACCTCCGCGTTCGGTTTCGGATTACCTTGGCTGTCGCGGTTGCAATCTGCCACCTCCACTTCAAACAGTTGGCCCTCCATGAAAACGTCGGGCGTCATCTTTTGGCCGCGCTTCGGGTGCTCGCCGTTTGCGAGCACCCACGCTTTGTAATACCGCGATTGACGCCCAACACGCGCCCGTTCGGGTGAAGTGCCCATGTGAAAGAACGCAGACACACTGATGGGTTCGGTTACTAACCCGAACTCCAGGCGGAGTTTCCAACTCATAAACGAACGCACCCACTCTGGCCCCTGATACTTGATCCCCCCAACGGTGTAAATCCCCGGTGATAGCACCGGATACTCCGGACCGTTCCAAACGAGTCCCTTCTCACGGTCGATAGGCACCACGTTTCGCGGTTTTCCAGTCGGCTTTGGTTTGCGTTCAGGCGACATCGAACGATTCCCCGCGCGGGCGTCCGCCGGACTTTCCGCCGTCCCCTGCGCTTGCGAAGCGCTCAAGTTCCGACTCGCGAATCATCGTCCGGCTGCCCAGCTTCGTGCGCCTCAGCTTGCCGGAACTCAGCCAAGCCTGAATAGTGTACTTGCTAAGCCCGCCAAGCCTACGGGCTGCCTCATCAACAGAAAGCAATGCGTCCATCTGAAGACTCCTCCAGCGAAATAAGTGCAAGCTCAGTGTGGCGCAAACAAGCGCAAGACGGTATGCTTTCTAACACACGAGTTTTGTTCAGGAGGCGTGTGTTAGACATGGGCATCGCGAGAGCAACAGTCTTCCCAGGTGGCACCGCTAAAACGCCGCTCCCTCTGCTTCATTGGCTCAATTGCGAATTGGGCAGCGACCAACTCTATCTCGGTAAACCAACAAAAGCGTCACGTGCGCGGGTGACGCGGCTCCTACGAGAGATAAACGAGGCATCGGCTATGTTAACGGCCTTTGATCGGGAGAATCCCGAGTTCGATTTCTTCGACAATGAGGAAAAGGCTTTGGGTCTGCGTTTCAAGCGTATTCAAGCGTTGCTAGACGATTATCCGAAGTGGCCTACGGTCGAAGTTGCATATGAAGGGATGCGAGCCGTCCTGCGAATCTCCGACGCAAGCGGGCGCGGGAGGCCATTGGGCGAGCAACTCGCCGTGTGGAGCATCATCCACTCGACCGGATTGGACCAACTGGAGATGGTGCGCCAATGCAGATGCGAGAAGTGGTATTTTGCAAGGCGCGCAGACCAAAAGGCTTGCTCCGCCGGTTGCAGACACAAAATTTACGAACAAACGGACGCTTTCAAGGCAAAGCGTCGCGTGTATATGCGGGATTACTACAAGCTCAAGCAAAGCGGAAAGGTTAAGTAACTATGTCGATCTTCAAACGCGGAGATACTTACTACTTTGAGTTTGTATATGGCGGTAGAAGGTATTGTCGGAGCACGAAAGTCAAGAATCAGCGGGTTGCCGAAGAGATCGAACGGGCCTATCGTACAGCCCTTGCGAAGGGCGATGTTGGAATCGTAGAACGAAAAAGGGTTCCCACTTTTCAGGAGTTCTCGAAGACGTTCATGGACGCGATTCGGGTTCGCTCTGCTGAGAAACCCGCAACGGTGGGCTTTTACGCGGATCGCACGACGCGGCTCCTGAAATACCGTCCGCTGCGAGAGGCAAGGTTGGACGCCATTGATGAGGCGCTGATCGAACGCTATGTGACGGCCCGCCGCGCCGTCGTAGGGCCCGCGTCATGCAATCGGGAGCTTGCGACGCTCCGGCGCGCCTTGAGGCTTGCAGAAGAGTGGAACGTCATCGTGAAGGCTCCCCGCGTCCGCTTACTCAAAGGTGAGCATCAGCGGACCTTCGTTTTGAGCCATGAGGAACAGGCTAAGTACCTCGCAGCGTGTCCGCCTCTTTTGCGGGATGTTGCTTCCGTGATGCTCGATACGGGCCTCCGCATCGGCGAACTATTGAACCTCCGTTGGGAGGACATTCGCTTCGAGCCTACGGGTTCCGCAAAGTTTGGCTCCGTCAAGGTGCGGGTTGGGAAGAGCCAGAACGCCCAGCGAACGCTCTCACTAACAGCCCGCGCCTCCTCAGTCCTGTTCTCACGCCGCAAGGTGTCCGTCTCACCCTTTGCCTTTCCCGGCAAGCGCCCGGATACTCCCATCCTCGTTACCAGCTTGAATCATCTCCATAGCCGTGTTCGTGAGCCGCTGGTCGCTGGGAAGAAAGTACCGGCGTTCCCAGTCGAGTTCGTCCTACACGGTCTTCGCCACACGTTCTTAACCCGGCTAGGGGAGGCGGGAACCGATGCATTTACAATCATGAGGCTGGCGGGACACTCTAGCGTGACGGTTTCCCAACGGTACGTCCATCCGACACTCAACAGTTGCGAAACGGCTTTCGAGCGTCTAGAAGCGTTCAATAGTCGGGCAAATGAGAGGCTTGAAGGAGAGCAGTCCCTACAAACCTCCCATCACCCTTTTGAGCGGACGGCGTAAGTCATTGACGGGCCTATAGCTCAATTGGTTAGAGCAGCGGACTCATAATCCGTTGGTTCCAGGTTCAAGTCCTGGTGGGCCCACCAAACCCTGTTGAGGATTGCGCGATGAGCGTGGATGCAGGCCGTGTTCTCGACAACCTTGCGGCTTTGCGGGCGCTGACCGGCGACGAGCATGGGGCGCAGCGGGTGGCGTGGACGCCGATATGGATGGATGCACGAGGGTGGTTTGAGGGGCTGGTGGATGCGCTGCCGCATCAGGAC
>CAXTPN010000056.1:755-13263 GCA_964246125.1 uncultured Acidobacteriaceae bacterium | reverse complement strand
CACAGAGCATGTCCTTGTGGGCGAGCTCCCAGGTATAGCTGCTGGCGAGTTCCAGGCCATCCAGAACCTGGTCGCCGGCGTTGAGGAAGTCCGGGCCAAGCTGTTTGGATCCCTTGACGAGTGCGCCGAGGAAGCTACGACCTTTCTGAGCCTGGGGCGAGCCGAAGGTGGCGGGGGCGAGGCCTACCAGATGTTTGAGGCGACCGATGCGGCTGCGCGGGTCAGTGCGGGGGAACGGATCGCTGGTGAGCCACTGGCGCAGGACGAGGATGCCGGTGGAGTGGACGATGGCGTCGAAGGTCCAGGTGTCATCCTTGCTCCCTGAACTCCAGGGGGTGAGGCGCAGTGCGCGGTCGAAGGCCTCTCCGAGGTCCTTGATGGTGACTTCGTTATTAAGCGTGATGTAGTTGCCGACCTCGATGGAGACGCTGTTGATCTTCAACGCGGCGAGTTGGTTCTTCCAGGCGAGGAGCTCCTTGCCGGCGGCGGAGTAGCCGTGAATGAGGAGTGTGCGTCCCTGGTTGGCGGGGGTAAGGGTGGCAGGTGCCTGCGAATCCGGGATATTGCTGACAGGCGTTGTGGGAGCGGGCGGGCCCTGGGTTTCAGGCGCTGCCGCGGCGTCGGCACCGAAGAGGGATTTGAAGAAGTTTTCCAGGCCCATTCAGCCTCCTGTAGCGTTTCGCGAAACCCGGGGGGAGCGGCAATTCTAGCTACTTTCGGGTTGCGAGGCAAGCGTGTCGACTGATGGTCCGAAACTGCCTTCGATAAGGCCGCCAGTTCCTCCGCGCATCCGGGCGCTTGTAGATTCGCGCAAACGCAGGAGCGCCGGTATCTTTGATAAGAATGCTGAACACAAGCACGACGATGCGATCAGCCAACGCGGCTTTGATGCAAAGCGGCGGAGGCGCGCTTAGTTTTCGGCGTCTTTCCCGCTTTGTGTTTCTGCTCGCGAAGGTTCATCTTGTGGCGATGCTGGTGCTATGCAGCGCGCCCTCAAGCGGGCAGCCCGCACACTTCACTCGTCGCGTCTGGAGCGTCTCCGATGGACTGCCGGAGCCAATCGTTCAGGTACTTGGACAGGATCGTGAGGGCTTTCTGCTGGTCGGCACCAGCGGCGGTTTGAGCCGCTTCGACGGAGCGCGTTTCATCCCGGCACCTAACGAGAGCTCGCCGGACCTGGCACCCTTTCCTATCTATTGTCTTATCGTCGCTCGCGATGGATCCATCTGGGCAGGAACAGAGGGAGCAGGCCTACTCCATCTCAGCGGCAACCAACTCAAGCGGTACGACGCTGAAAGTGGACTCGCGGACCCTTTCGTGCGCGGAGTGATCGAAGACGGCGAGGGGCGTATCTGGGCCGGCACCGACAATGGCCTCTTTGTACGCGATGGCTTGCGCTTCAAGCGGGTCGACGACGCGTCATCCGGCACGCCGCTTGCTATCGCGGCGATTGCCATGGATGATCACAAGCGCGTGTGGGCCGGTGGCTCCGATCTGGTGGTGGTGGACGGCGACCATCTGCAGAAGGTGAAGCTGCCGGGTGCGTATAGCCAAAACCGGGTCAAATCGCTGTTGCAGGCGAGAGACGGAACGTTCTGGGTCGGCACTGTAGGCGGCCTCTTGAAGGGAACACGCGGGCAGTTTCACCCTGTTGCAGGAATCACAGCGACCGTGCGCAGCCTGACGCAGACGCGGGATGGGACGATCTGGATCGGCACGATCGGCCAGGGAATATGGAACGAGCATGACGGCACAATCAAGCGTCTGGACCACGACAACATGCTTCCAAGCGAAACGGTGCTGACGATCTTTGAAGATGCGGCTCGACGCATGTGGGTGGGCACACAAAGCGGGCTGGTGCGGCTTGAGTCGACCTCGGTGCAAGTTGTGCCTCTGCCTGGACGCGTAGAAGCCGATTACGGGACCATTTCGCCGGCAGGTGGTGGTTCAAACTGGATGGTCGTACAGAATATGTTCCGTGTGAACAGCCGCAATGCACAACGGATCGTGGAGCCTGGATTGCCCAAGAGCGGACTGCGAAGCGTCTTTACGGCTCGCGATGGATCCATTTGGGTTGGGACGGATGGCGAAGGCGTGTACCACCGGGAAGTTTCCGGGCATATTGCGCACCTGCTCGCTCCCGAGGAGCTTACAAACAACTTTGTGCGTGTTTTTCTCGAGGCGTCGGACGGAAGCATGTGGATCGGCACCGATCAGGGTATTGCAAGGATTACTTCGCGGGGCGAGGTAAGGAAGTACACGGTATTAAATGGACTGGCACAGTTCAGTATTCGCGATCTGCTCGAAGATGGCAGCGGGGGTATCTGGATCGCGACGGACAAAGGTCTGAGCCATTGGCAACACGGCTCATTCGTGCAGGACAATGCCACTTCGGCACTGAGAGATGAAAAAGTCTGGTCGATTCTGGAGGACCGCCAGAAGAGGCTTTGGTTTGGAACGCGGGACCATGGCCTGTACAGGTACCGCGACGGCACGATTGAGCATTACACCGTCGCGCAGGGCCTTCCAAGCAACAGCATCTACAAGATTCTGCAGGATCATGGAGGTACATTCTGGCTCTCGGGGCCGGACTCAATCGCCTCCCTCTCGGAACAGTCTCTGGATGGACCAACCACGCCGCAGGCAGGACTGGCCGCTTTGCAGTACCGCATGCCATTCGAGGCCGACGGAGCGCAGGTGTATGGCGGCAGGCAATCGGCCGGGTTTGTCGCAAGCGATAGTACCGTCTGGTTTCCCACCAATCGCGGCGCGGCGCACGTTCTCGCCCTGGGTGAAAATGCAGTGCTTGCACCCGTGGTTCGCATCGTGAGTATCGACCAGGATGGCCAAACCCTTGCCGCGGCGGACCATGTAACGATCTCAGCCCGAACGACGCATCTCAATTTGAACTACGCTCCGCTTTTTCTGGGCTCGCAGCGCGGCATCCGCTTCAGCTACATGCTGGAAGGATTCGATCGCGAATGGGTACAGGCGGGAACCGCGCGTACTGCGAGCTATACGAACCTGCCGCCTGCCTCCTACCGGTTCCGGGTTGCGGCGTTCGACTCCAGCCGTCCGGAGCTCAGGACCGAAGCGTCCATCGGAATCGTGAAACAACGCCTCTACTATCAAACATGGTGGTTTCGCTGCGCGTGCGTTGTTCTGGTGTTCGCCTTTGTGTTGATTGGATATCGCGTGCACGTTCAACGCATCAAAGCGGAGTTCGACGCGACGCTGAAGGAGCGCGGCCGCATTGCGCGCGAGATGCACGACACGGTCATTCAGGGCTGCACCGGGGTATCGGTTCTGCTGGAAGCGCTGGCGAGTCAGCATGGGTCCGCTCTGGAAGGCAACATGCTCTTCGAGCACGCTCGCAAGCAGATCGTCGCGACCGTGGACGAGGCACGCGACATGGTGTGGAACCTGCGCCATGCGGAGAAGGTCAATCTTGCTTCCTCGCTGCAGGCCCTTGCGCATCAGGCATCGCAGGCGTTTGGTATCGATGTGGCGTATACAGGCGCTGAACCGCCCGGCATGGTCTCGCAACTGGCCGGACATGAGGTTCTGATGATTACGCGCGAAGCGCTGGCAAACTCTGCCTCCCACGCCAACCCAGACGCGATCACAATTGCATTATCCCGCAAGGGCGAGATTTGGAGGCTGGACATCGATGACAACGGCAGAGGCTTTCAGGGCGACCCGTCTGGAGTGCTGCAGCGTCACTACGGCGTGACGGGCATGCGAGAGCGAGCCGGCCGCATCGGCGCAACCCTGGTTTTGAGCAGCAGCCCAGGGGCGGGAACTCAGGTTTCTCTTGAGCTCTCTCAAGCAGATCTGCTGCGCACTTCGCCGATGAAGGAAAAAGCATGAAATCCGCGTCTCCTGTTCGAGTGTTCATCGTGGACGATCATCCCTTCATGCGAATCGGCATCGCAGCCATTGTGCAGACGCAGGAAGACTTGACCGTGTGCGGGCAGGCAGGGTCGCTGCAGGAAGCGCTCGAATTATTCGAGCAATCCGCGCCGGATATCGTATTAATGGATCTGCGATTACCCGACGGCAACGGTGTGCAAGCTATAAAACACATGCGCGGCAAGCAGCCTTCGCTCAAGATTCTGGTGCTGACGACCTATGAAGGCGATGAAGATATATTTCAGGCGCTGCAAGCGGGCGCGATGGGATACCTCATCAAAGGCATGCCTCACGACTCGCTTCTGGATGCGATTCGCACGGTGATTCGGGGAAACCACTTCCTCCCCCCGCCCGTAAAACGGACGTTGTCGATGCGGTCTCCTGATTCAGACCTGAGTTCTCGGGAACGCGAAGTGCTTCGCCTGATGGTAGCGGGTAGAAGCAATCGCGAAATCGGAGAAGAACTGAACATCAAAGAATCCACCGTCAAGTCTCACGTCAGTGTGATTCTTATGCGTCTTCAGGTGAATGATCGTACGCAGGCGGTTGTTGAAGCGCTCAAGAGAGGCCTCGAACACCTCTAACCACCGAAGCACGCACATCGGGATCTCCTTTCCAAGGCAGGTCTGAAAGGCGGAGTAACGCCGAACAGATAGTTGAGGGTTTTTCCTTTAGGGTGAGCGAGACTACCGTACGTTTAGATCTAGACTATAAAGATTGCCTGTTCCAATCCTTGGTTGAACAAGTGGCTGGTTTGCCGGGGTAAGGCCCCCAAAGAAGTAGTTGATAGTGGCTCGATCATGAAAGGCGCTCAGGTCCGCCACCATGTGAACTCTGCCATCCGGCACATCGATTTTTAGAATGGGTTGCTGGTCTTCCAGGAAGGCGTGGACGTACACCGATTTACTATCCGCACTCCAGATGGGGTCAGCGGCACTGGTTCTTGCGAGTTCCTTCCATTCTCGCTGCGCCACATCGTAGATCATGAGGCTCTTCTGATCCAAGGAAAGCGCTACGATCCAACGGCCGTCTGGAGACCATCGGGGACTGAACATTCCTTCCGAACCCGGTACTGTTTGGGTTTTCATCGTAGCGAGTTCGACGATCTGGATGGTGTGCGGGCCATTCTCCTTACCCATCAATTCAGGTTCGCGTCCGAACACCAAGCTCTTGCCGTCAGCGGACCACCCGGGATCAGCGGCATTTCGCTCTTCATTAAGCAACGGCTCCGGGGTTCCTCCGTCCGCATCAATCAGGTAAGTCCTCCATAGTTTTCCTGGCTCACGAGCCATGATTGCGAGCTTCTTACCGTCAGGAGACCAGTGCGCCATGAACACTTCCAAGTAGCCCGGCGTGAGTTGTACTTTATCCGAGCCGTCAGTTGTCCTGGAGCGCCACAATTTCTCGTCATTATCGGTCCAAGCAACCCACTCGCCATCTCGCGAGAAGTCCACTCGGGTAGCATTGGTCAGGAACGGAGGAGCCGGATGGACGCCCCCACTCCCAAGTTCTTGCATACCCAGGGGTTGCTCAAGTCCTACATAGAAGATGCGAGAACCGGAACGATCGGGCACCGGCGAAAGAAAGCGCAGTGGGCCGTTAGTCAACTGCGTAAGGGTCGCATTCCAGCCAACTCCTTTAAGCTTCCAGAGATTGTCGCCTGCCTGGAATACATAGGAGCTGCCGTCAGCTGTCCAGGTACCACAACACGCCGAAAGTTTGCCGGTTGAAGACGTGCGGAGGCGCCGTGGGAGTCCGCCCTTGGAGTCGAGTTCCCAAATCTCGGAGCTATGGGTCACAGGGTTCAGTAAAGTAAACCTAAGCAGTTTGCCATCTGGAGACCAGCGCATCCAAAAAGCCCTGCCGCTTAGATGAGCAGCTAAGTTCGAAACTCCGTCACTTAGTCGAATGACGCTCAGATCGTTGTCATGGGCGTAGAGGATGCTCGCTCCATCCGGCATCCAGGATGCGTCATGGGCCAGGATGCCTCCCACCCGCAGCGCACTTCCGCCCGAAGAAGGAACGATCCAGATCGACTGCTCGGAGGCGGACGAAGAATGGCCTTTGAGCAGTAGCCTTAAGCCATCCCTCGAAATGTCAGTAAGCGAGCTGGAAGCAAGTTCCTGCGGCAGAGCAAGCTCCTCTACCTCCCCGGTACTCAAGGAGATAGTGGAAAGTCGAGGCCGCCCGCTTTTCATGACAGACGTAAGGATGCGGTTGCCGTCTGTGGCCAGGGTAAGCAGGTTCTCCAGATTTGGTGGCCCCGTGGAGATCGCTCCGATGCGCGTAAGTTGACTCATCCGCAACGGAGCGGTCTCAGGCTGCTTCCTCAGAAGCCAAAGGATCGCTGCCGCCGAACAAAGCAGTAATATGCCCATGCTCGCCACTATGGATGGCCAGGGTGACCAGCTATGTCGAGGCGGAGAAAGCCTGTTGACAAAGGACGTTTTCTGCTCTCGTAAGCCCTTGTTTTCTGAGGATGGTACGGAGTTGAGGCGGGACGGCTCAGTGACGCTCGCACTTGCCGTCGGCGTCTCTTCGGAGGTACTCCTTGTGTGGTGTCCTCCTACTGGAACTGACCCAGGCAGAACTGCGTGTGCTGAGCTTACCGGTGCAATGAAGCGGTAGCCGCGCTTAGGAAGCGTCTGAACGAAGCGGGGATTCTCGGCAGAGTCGCCAAGGGCCTCTCTGACTTTATTGATCGCGCCAGCGAGCGCACGCTCGAAGTCCACTGTGGTGTTGGTTCCCCAAACCTCCAACTGCAACTCTTCGCGGGTAACCACCTCTCCAGGTCGGGCAAGCAACGTGGTAAGTACCTTAAAGGGCTGGCGGGCCAGCCTTACCTTGTACCCAGCCTTCCAGAGCTCTCCGGCAGAGAGATCTACTTCGAACAGGCCGAATGTAATGCGATCTGTTTGCTCCAGGATCGACACGCCGTCAGACCTTCCCACTCCGCATACAACAGTATAGTAGATGACGCAGTTTGCGCTATACGACAAGAAGCTAACTGCAACTTATTCATTCGATTGGGTTTGCTCATCAAGAAAAAAGGAAGCTAAATCCAACCCGAATTCTATTGTCTTGATCGCACTGGGAGGCGGAATGTCTCACTCGATAGTACAGACATCGACGGGCTGAGGTGCAAACCCACAGCCAGACTAATTTCGGAGCCCAGAATGAAACTCACGTATTACGGAAATAAGATGCGTTCTCTACTCTTGTGCGGGATATGCGGAGCCTTTGCCTTCGCACTCGTTCCATCCGGCCTGTTCCCTTTGGCTTACGCACAGTCCGATACCGGTCGCATCGTCGGAACCGTGACCGACACCACTGGCGCCGCCATCCCCGGGGCGACGCTGACGCTCACGAATACAGAAAACGGAAGCACTCGCGTCGAAACTGCAAACGCCTCTGGACAGGTGAACATCGCAGCCGTGCCCGCAGGAAACTATCTGGCCCGCATCCAGGCTTCCGGGTTCCAGACGCAAACCCAGGCGGTCGCAGTCGTCGTCACAACAAGCGTTACTCTTAACTTTACCCTCAAACTTGGGGAAGCATCAACGGTAGTCGAAGTTACAGACGCTGTGTCTCTCGTGAACACCTCCGAACCCACGCTCGGCGAGACGATCGAAAGCAAGCAGATTACCGAGCTGCCTCTGAACGGACGCAACTCTCTGAACCTTGCCTTGCTGACTCCTGGGGTGACCCAAGGAGCGTATGGTGAACAAGGCCAGGATACGGCGGGCCGCAACGGGAATACCGGCGGAAGTGCTCTGTCGATCAATGCAACCCGGCCTCAAGCCAACAACTTCATTCTGGACGGCGTGGACAATAACGACAGTCTCCAGAACGTCATTCTCTTTTTTCCGCCCGTTGACGCGACGCAGGAGTTCAAGGTGAATACGAGTGTCGCCCCGGCGCAATACGGTCGCGCTGGTGGAGCCCTAGTCATCGCCTCAATCAAGTCCGGCACAAACCAGATCCACGGGTCAGCGTTTGAGTATAACCGGAGCAACAAGTGGGCGGCAAACAACGGTTACTCGTTTCCCTACAACGGCTACTCGCCGGTGGGGCCGAAATCTCCATACAACCAGAACCAGTTCGGGGGTTCAGCCGGGTTGCCCCTGATCAAGGACAAGCTGTTTCTCTTCGGCGACTATCAAGGCACCCGCTATCAGCAGCCATCCGGAACCGGCTACGACACCGTACCCACAGCCCTGATGCGTCAAGGAAACTTTACTGAGCTGCTCAATCCGGTCCTGGCAAGCAACGGGATCACCAATGGCAAAGCGCCGTTTTATACTACGTACTTTCCAAACTGCTATCCCAACTCTGCTAGTTTGAACAACAGCTACCCTGCCACGGGCAGCATGGGACAGATATTCGACCCGCTCACCTGTGCTCCGTTCCCGGGTAATATCATCCCGACGGCACGCTTGAATCCAGTCTCGGTCAATTACCTCAACGCGTTCCCACTTCCCACGCGCACTGACCGTCTCATAGGAAACTATTTTTTCCAGCAGACCCAGGTCGGTAAGTACAACACCTTCGACACACGCCTCGATTGGAATGCGTCGCAAAGCGATCTGTTCTTCTTCCGCGTTTCGTATGACAACACTTCTTCGAACCAGAACTCCCAACTGGCTCGCAACGGCTCCAATCCACCGTTGAACGCTAGCGGACAGCAGAATTACCTCCATGGTCGCGGCTACGACTTGGGGTACACGCACACTTTCTCTCCAAAGGCGATTAACGAGGCGCGCATTGCGTACAACAGGGATAACTACGGCTACCTTCCTCCGAATTATGGTGAGTCAGTGGGTGCGGAACTCGGGATACAGAATACGACCTTGGGTGCCGCAAAGAACACGGGAGGTCCTCTGACCGGCGGCTATGGGACCGAACTGCAATATACGGGCGACTTTGGCCCGTTTGAGGTGCCGCAGAACATCTATGAGGTTACGGACACACTGAACCTCAACATCCGCAACCATCAGTTAAGCGCTGGTGGTACAGTCCTTCGGCGGGTAACTAACTATTACCGTCCTATCGAGGGCAAAGGCGGAATATTCTACAGTCCTCAACTTTTCACCGGATATGACGAGAGCGAATACTTGGTGGGCGGAGCCTCCCAATATCAGATCGGCGCACAGACCGGCTTCTTCTCGAATGTGAACCAGGAAGACGCCGCCTTCATTCAGGACAACTGGCGCGCGACGAAACGGCTCACCCTCAACCTCGGCGTTCGATATGACCTGATCACCTGGCCGTATGAGGCGCACAACCAGCAGAGCTCGTTCGACATCAACACCGGTCAGGTGCTGGAAGCCGGCGTCAATGGTGTCTCGAAAACCATCGTCAAGCAGGATTATTTGAACTTTGCACCCCGCGTCGGGTTCGCCTACGATGTATTTGGAGACGGGAAGACGGCTCTTCACGGCGGGTATGGTATTTTCTATTTTCCAGACTATGGCGGCATCAATAACCAGTTAGGCCAAAACGGTCCTTTCAGCGGGAATAACTACTTCTTCGCTTCAAATGGATATTGCCTTACGCTGAGCGGCCAGACTGCGCAAAGACAAGCGCCGAACTCCTGTGCCGGCTACACGAGTCCGGCGGCGGTAACGTCACCACTGCCGCTCCCGGCAACCGTCGCCACCTTCAATCCTGCGAATCCTCCCGCGAACATCGGAGGCACTGCAATCAATGTCAACAATCAACATAGTCGGATTCAGCAATATAACATGCAGCTGCAGCAGCAGTTGTCGCCACGGGATGTATTTAGTGCAGCCTACGTAGGGAGCCGCGGAGATCGGCTGTCCACTTTTTACAACCTCACTGCCTACCACATTGGCGCTACAACTTTGCCATATGCGAATCAGAACGGTGGGATTACTTACGATCTTTACAACGGCCAATCTAACTACAATGGACTCCAGTTGCATTTTGAGCATCGCAGTTCTAACCTACTGGCGACGTTTTCTTATGCTTGGTCTCATGCACTGGATAATTCAGACAGCCCTTACGGCGGAACTCCAGTCACCATTTTGTTGTACTACAATCAGGCTGCAAACTATGGCAACTCCAGCCAGGACGAACGGCATATCTATAGTTCGTCGTTCGTCTACAGCCTTCCGTTTGGAAGGGGTCAGCGATTTGGGGGAGGCGTGAATCATCTTATGGACCTGCTGATTGGGGGGTGGCAACTGAACGATATCGTTCAACTTTCCACTGGACAGCCGATCGATCTCCAAGCCATAAGTAACGGTACTCAGGCTTTCGCGAACCGACCGGACCTGGTTGGCCCGATTAAGTATCCAAAGACATTGTCGTCATGGTTCGATCCATCCTCTTTCGACACCACAGCGATAAACAGGGCCGTCCAGACAACAACAGATGGCACGAATAAACAGGTATACACGCGGGTGGGAAGTCTGGGCAGGAATCAGGTTTATGGACCAGGCTTCCGCGACATGGATATCGGAATCCAGAAGAACCTTCATATCTTGGAGGGTAAGCAGCTGGAGCTTCATGGCGACGCGTTCAACGTAACTAACACACCCAGTTTTGCAAACCCTATCAATACCATTGGAACTGCTACAAGCGGTGCCATCACAGGTACGCGTAGCACGGCACGAAGGCTCCAGATCGCCGCTCGTCTGGTGTTCTAACACAGCCGATATGGGGCTGCTTGCACGCATGCAAGCGGCCCCATATCGGCATGTGCTTCTATGAAACTAGGCTACTCTCCGAGGCTCCCGTGTGTATGAATCAGAACTTGTTAGCTGCACTGCTCGCGATCTACGTACCCTGCGCTTCGGCTCAGATGCCGGCTGTGGTACCGAATTCGGCTAGCAGATCGCTCAGTTCCTCCTCGGAGGCGCGTCCCCCTTCCCCATGGCTGGAGTCGAGCGTCATCTACGAGATCTTTCCTCGTTCCTTCTCTCCTGAGGGAAATCTCAACGGCATCACCAAAAGACTGGACGACCTGCAGCATCTGGGCATTAACGTGCTTTGGCTGATGCCGCTGAATCCCGTAGGCCAAGTAAAGAAGAAGGGAACGGAAGGTAGTCCCTACTCGGTGCGCGACTACTACGCCATCAACCCAGGCTATGGGACCAAGGATGACCTTCATCGCCTCATCGACGAGGCGCACCGACGCCAGATGAAGGTCATCATCGACATTGTCGCGAACCATACCTCGTTCGACAGTGTCATGATGTCGCACCCCGACTTCTACAAACATGATGCGCAAGGCAACGTGCTTTCCCCCTACGACTGGACTGACGTAGCCGCGCTCAACTACAGCAACCCGCAGCTGCGCCGGTACATGACCGACATGCTGCTCTACTGGGTCAAGGACTTCAACCTCGATGGCTTCCGGTGCGATGCGGCCGGCGAACTGCCTACTGACTTTTGGGAGAACGCACGTCAGGAGCTAGACCGCGTCCACCCCGGCATCTTTATGCTCGCCGAGGCTTCTAAGCCGGAGCTTCTCCGTAGTGCCTTCGACCTCGACTATTCCTGGCCTATGATGGCCGCCTTGAACAACATCTTCGAGCACGGCGCCCCCGCCAGCTCCCTCCAAACCACGCTCGAACGCGAAAAGACGCTCTTTCCCCCGCATGCGCTCCACATGCGCATGTTCGACGACCACGATGAGCAGCGAGCGCTCGCCCGCTACGGCTCCGAGGGCTCCCTGGCCGCAGCCGCCCTCATCTTCACGCTGGATGGCGTGCCGATGATCTACAGCGGCATGGAAGTCTCCGACCCCACTGAATCCGGCGCTCCGGCCCTCTTCGAAAACCTTAAGGTCTGGTGGGACGCAGGCCAGCTGCGCCCTCAGTTTCCCGAGTTCTACCGCTTCATCATCGGCTTCCGTGAGCGCCAGCCCGCCTTGCTTCACGGAACCACGGTGTGGGTCCACAACTCCGACGAGGCCCACGTCATAAGCTATCTTCGTCGCACCGCGGACGAGGAACTTCTCATCGCAATCAACCTTTCCGGGTCATCCTTCGCTGGAACGGTGGAAGCTTCCGGCGACTGGGACGAGTTCCGGCTTCCGCGTCCCAGGAGGAGGCCCAACACTGATCAACCCGACGAACCGCAGGCGGAGGACTCCCCGTCGGCGCTCCCAGCGTTGTCCCTTGGCGCTTTTCAGTGTCGGATCTTTCATCACCGTTTGAACCCCTCCTTACGCAACTCGCAGGGAAGTTGATCTTCGGCGCGGCTTCACTTTACTACTCCGGCCCAGTTCACTAAGGACTCCGCTTCACATGGACTAACGCAACAGCTTGCAAAAGGAACCGTTATGACCCATCTAGAGAAAGTACGTCGCTTCGGTATTCTGCCGCTCATCGTCTTCGCCGGCCTCCTCGCCACGCCGACCGCCCGCGCACAGGCGGACCCCCCCATCCCCGCCGGTGACATTCGCGTCCACTACTTCCGCCCGGACGGGAACTACACCGGCTGGACCATCTACGCCTTCTTCGACACCACCGAGCCCAACAACTTTCCCGGCGGCCCCGTCCCAGTCACCGGCACGGACAGCTTCGGCGCCTACTTCGATGTGGGAGTCACCGCCATGGCACAAAAC
>CAXTPN010000056.1:0-745 GCA_964246125.1 uncultured Acidobacteriaceae bacterium | reverse complement strand
CGCCGCCGCAGTCCGGTGCACAGCCCGACAGCGGCCCCAACCAGTACGGCGACCCCGCCACCCAAGGCAACGAGTTCTGGGAGCTCTCCGGCAGCGACGTCCTTCTGACCTCCCGCCCATCTACCGGAGCCGACCCGGCGATACCCCTTGGCAAAGCCCGCATTCACTACTACCGCCCCGACGGCAACTACGCCAACTGGGTCCTCTACGTCTACGGCGCCACCACCGACCCCGACAATGGCTTCTGCTCCCAGAACGACTACTTTTCCGGCTACGACAGCTACGGACCCTACTTCGACGTGAACGTCGTCCCCGGACACCTCGGCTTCATCATCCACAACTGCTCCACCGGAACCAAGGATCCAGGCCCCGACCAGTCCCTCCAAATCCCGCAACAGCTCGAAGGGTGGGTCGTCTCCGGCAACGCCACCGTCTTTCTTCAGCCCCCCACCGCCGCCCAGCTCCTCTCCGGGCCCTTCAACCAGCTCTCCGCTTACTGGATCGACGCTTCCACCATCGCCCTGCAGTCAACCTACTTCCAGCCCGGCTGGAACTACGCCCTGAACGCTAGCCCCACCGCCGGTCTTCAGATCTCCTCCAAAGGCCTCACCGGCGGCACCGCCATCCCGCTCACACCATTCTCGGGCACGCTCACCTCTACGGAACTCACCCGCTTTCCGCAGCTCGCCGGTTACGCCCTCTTCAAGCTGCCCGCCGCCGTCCCCCCCGCGACCGTGCTCTCGGC
>CAXTPN010000055.1:0-13380 GCA_964246125.1 uncultured Acidobacteriaceae bacterium | reverse complement strand
CTTGGGAGCGGTCTGGGCGGCTTGCGGGGGAGCATCCGGCAAGGGATTTGATTGCATCCAACGGTGCGGGCGAAGGTTCTTGCCCAGAGGAGATTGAGTTATGCAGCTTACAAAGGGAATACTGGGTGCCGGGTTTGTACTGGCCGCGGCAATCGCATACGCTCCGCAAACGCTGGTGGCGCAGAGTACTTACCCGCCAACTACCACCACGCAGCAGACGACCACGACGACGACAACGACCGATCCTACGGCACCGACCGCGGCTCCGCTGACGAAGAAGCAGATGAAGGCGCAGCGCAATCAACAGAAACATGCGGAGAAGTCCGCGAACGAGTCGGCGCAGGCCCAGAAGGATGAGGCCAATGCCCTGAAGCACCAGGACAAGGCTGTCACGGAGAAGGAGAAGCAGCAGGCAACGCCACCGGTAGTACCGCCTCCCAGCAACTGAAGCTATCGTTTGTCGAGTTCCGCCTCTTGATGGCGGCGCTCGAGAACGAATTCGCGAAAAAGGTGTGCCCCGATGCGCGTGGCAAAGGTGAGACGAGCGCTGACCGCACCCGCGCGCGGGTCGGGGCCTCCCGGATACCAGATGGAATGGGCGATGATAGGGCCGGAGAAGTCAGCGATTGTGGGGGTCAAGGTAAAAAAGCGATGACCGTCGCTGGAGTGACGGGCAGTGATCTCGGCGAGCAAGGCATTCTCGATTTTTGCCTTGACACGGCATCCGTGGCAAGGAATGTAGCGCAGGTCTTCGTGGAAGGTGTACTCCATGAGGTAACGAACGTTGCCGTTGATGGCAGTGATGGCGGCGTTCGAGCCGAAGCGCTGCATGAATCCAGGGAAGTCGGTTCCCCACCCGGTGGGTTTGCCGCGGGCTTGAGCGTAAGCGGTACGCACGGTGGTTCGGGCAAAGGCAGGGAGGCCGTAGCTATCGTTTACATAGTCTAGGAAAACCGCTCGGTTGGATGGCCTCTCGTAGGGACGCCCATTCACGATGGCAAGCTTGCTGACGCGAAGGGCTTCCGCTGCCTGCGCGGAGTCGGGCGCTGGGCGTGCGTTGAGGGGCTTGGATGGCGCGTCGGGCAGAGGGGTGGCGGGGTTTTGCGCGAAGAGGCAGATGCCAATGGAGGAGAGGGAGAAAGCTGCGAGAAACTTCAGGGCCGTTGAGACTCTCATCTGGAACCTCGGAAGCTAGAGCGACAGGACCGATGTCATGGGCGAGCGTGCATCAGGTTTCCTTCAGGTAGATTGCCACATAATCGATGTAATTGCTTGCATACTTCAAAATCAGCTCGATGTCTTCGTCTCGAAGCGACCGACGGACCTTACCTGGAATGCCGGTCACGAGCGATCGGGGCGGAATGATGGTGTGCTCCGGGATGACCGCACCAGCTGCGATGATGGATTCAGCGCCGATGCGGGCGTTATTTAGAATGGTCGCGCCGATGCCGACGAGGACTTTGTCTTCTACGATGCAGCCATGAACCGTGGCGTTGTGGCCGACGGTGACCATCTCGCCGAGGATGACTGGGTAGAGGTGGCGCATGCCATGGAGAACGCTACAATCCTGAATGTTGGAGCGAGGGCCGATGCGGATGGAGTTGACGTCGCCGCGGACGACGGCGTTCATCCAGACGCTGGCCTGTTCGCCCAGGATAACGTCGCCGATCACCTGGGCGCTGGCGTCGACGTAGCAGGTGGAGGGGACGATGGGCGAGATTCCCTGGTAGTTGCGGATCATGGCTGCCATGATAGGGCGGAACGGCGGGCTGTGTCTGGACGAGGGGTGGAAAGCGCAATTTCTGTAAATTAGAGGGTTGACAGAGCTTCGCATGGCGTATGCTGGAAGAGCCAGTCAGGCAGGATTGCGGGGTGTATTTAGTTGGCAGAGATTCGAGTTCAAGAGGGAGAACCTCTGGAAAACGCGCTACGCCGCTTCAAACGGAAGGTTCAGACCGAGGACATCATTAAAGAGGTAAAACGTCATTCGTTCTATTTGAAGCCGGGCGAGAAGAAACGCGTGAAAGAAGCGCTGGCACGCAAGCGCAATCGCAAGAAGGTACGAAAAGAGCAGGACTAGCCGAGATTTCACAAGGCTGTCTGCCGTCGTTCAAAAATAGAGGCCGGTTCGTTTGAGCCGGCCCTCTGCATACTGCCGGGTATCCATTTCCTCCCCTACGCATCGTCACCCGGCGCGGCTACCGCATTGATCATGCGGTATGCCAGCGATCAGCACGGCGCGTTGTTTGGCCAATTCAGGACCAATAGGGGAGCGACATGGAAGGGCAATTTTCCGATCGTATTCTGAGCTGTTCCGACTGCCACGGTGAATTCATCTTTACCGCGGGCGAACAGCTCTTTTTCCACGACAAACAGTTCAAGAACGATCCCAAGCGATGCAAACCGTGCAAGTCGCGGCGGTCGGGCCTGACGGCGGCGGCCAATGGCAGCGGCCCAGCAGCGGCGGGGTTGTCGCGCACCGAGACCCGTACTAAGTGTTCGGATTGCGGAATCGAGACGACGGTTCCGTTCAAGCCGACGCAGGGCCGGCCGGTGTTGTGCAGGCAGTGCTTTCAGAGTAAAAATCGTGCTGCGGCGCCCGCGCGGGAGATTGTGCACATCAATCCGCTGCCGCTGGCGGCTGCACCTGCGGCATCCGCGCAAGTGACCACGGCCGAGACTGTCTCGACGTTGACGCAGTTGTCGACGGACGAGCAGGGCGGGACGATGTCGAGGGAAGAGGCTGTGATGGCTGCCGCGTCGATGGCTTCGGCGTCTCCGCAGTCGTCGGTGGCCAGCGCGGCGGACCTGGCTTCGATCTCTGGGTTGGAGGAGCACTTGCCCGCAGAGATGGAGATTCCGATGGAGCTGCTGGCTGAGGCGAGCGCCGAAGAGGCTTCGGCGGCGTTGGTTGCGGCTAGCGTTGAGGCACCGGAGGCTTGAGGCTGGGTTCTTCCCGCAGCTTCGGCTATGCTGGGTGGGCATGCATCCTGTAGCCCATCCGGCATCACGATCGACTGACTCAGAGCTGGTGCGCGGCAGGCTGATGCTGGGTGAGTTCGAGCTGTCGATTTGCAGCGATGGAACCTACCTGCTGGATGGCGGGGCGATGTTCGGCGTGGTGCCGAAGACGCTGTGGCAGAAGCGCGCCGCGGCAGATGAGGCAAACCGGATTCTGCTGGGGCTGAATACGGTGGTGGTGCGGACGGGCTCGGCGGTAGTGGTGATCGAGACGGGGATTGGGAACAAGCAGAGCGAGAAGATGGTGGAGATTCACCAGAGCCAGGGTTTGCTGCCGGCCTCGCTGGCGGCGGCGGGCGTGAGGGTGGAGGAGGTGACGCATGTGGTGAATACGCACCTGCACTTCGACCACTGCGGATGGAATACGACGCTGCACTCGGACGGACGGGTGACGCCGACGTTTCCGAATGCGCGGTATTTCGCGCATCGCGGCGAAGTGGAGCATGGACGGCTGCAGCTGGACCGGGATAAGGTTTCGTATCTTTCGCCGAACTATGAGCCGCTGATTGCGTCGGGGCAGATGACGCTGATGGATGAGGAATCGATCAGGCGCGATGCGGCGATTGTGCCAGGGGTCTGGGTGGAGGAGTTTCCGGGGCATACGGCGCAGATGATGGGGGTTCATGTGGAGTCGGGCGGGCAGCACGCGTGCTATTTCGGGGATCTTTACCCGACGACGCATCATCTGGATCCGACCTGGGTAATGGGGTACGACCTCGATCCGGTGCGGTGCATTGCGGAGCGGAAGCGGTTTTTGGCGCGGGCGATCGCGGAGGAGTGGCTGGTGTTGTTTACGCATGATCACCATGTGCCGGCGGCGCGGATTTCGATGAATGAGAAGGGAAAGCCGGTGGCTGTGGCGGAGGAGTTCGGGCAGATCGGAGGAAGTTGACCCCAGGGGCTGAAGCCCGGAGTAGCTGGTTCCCGAGAGACCGAAGAATGAAGCCTTGGGGGTAGCTTAGAGCAAATTAGCTGATGGTATATAGCAAGAACAAACAACAGCAAAGACGAAATACAGGGGTTCTCGCTTCGCTTAGAATGACGTGCTTAGTTGGATATTGTCGGACAAGCTGTTTCGCAGGGATGTTCAAACGTTGGTTCATGAACTCAAGAGTATCCTGCCAGCGACACAATGGCTGTTTCCTCTATATGGGATTACCTTGGGCAAAACGAGCGAAATTGAGCTTGCACGGGTGGCGCGCAAGGATAAGGATTTTTATGATAGATCGGGTTGGATAAGATTCAATTCTTATCTCTATAATGGCCTGAAATTCGGGGTCGTTGGGGGAATCTGTACTTATCTAAAGGTCGTAAATGGTATTCCCCAACAATGGGAACAACTGGGGTCTCGGCAACAAAATTCTTACAACGAATGGCTTGCCATTTTAGATGGTTTCGGATATACGATCACTGTCGCGCTGAAGCCAAGCCATAACCGGATCAACAATCGCGATTTTTTTCAGGCAGAGGTTTTCGCTCGAAAAGAGAATCCTTTTCTGCATCTCCTAAAGCTGCAATTTTACAAAGAATCTGCGACTTTGACTCGTACGCCAGGTACGCTTGACTCAATTGAGATCGAAGCAATGGAGAGCTCCGGGATCGATAAAGCGGTGGCATGTGAACTGGATCGGGTGAAGCAGGTCTATCATTCAGGATACGGGCTTCTAGGACTCGGCGCGGAGCTCATCTGAATGCGTGCCGTCTGGTCGTTGTGGACGGTGCCACGGCGCTCCGGAGGATGGTCGCGGTGGGAACATGACCGATTTGACTGCCTGTCGTGGATACTTTCGGTCGGCATGGCGCGCCGCCATTTCAACCAGCTTGCGCTGCACACTGATGACGATGGCGCTCGGCTGCTGATCGATGGGCTCGGTCTCGGCTTCGATCACCTGAACGTTTCGCTCAATTCGCTCGACAGCTCCGACCCCGACTGGTGGATGCAGGGAAACTTCTAACCTACGCCCAGCAAGAGCAGCCCTTCGTTCACATCGACTCCGATGTTTATCTCTTCGATCCATTGCCCGCGCGCGTCACTTCAGCGGCGGTGCTGGCACAGAACCCCGAACCCGTCGATCAACTCTCACCCTGGTACGATCCCGTAGTCTGCGCCGCTGCGATACGGACCCAGGGAGACGGTTGCATCCCCGAGGAATGGACTTGGTACCAAACCTTCGCGCCCGAACAACATGCCGCCTGTTGCGGAATCTTCGGAGGCCATCAACTGGATTTCATCCACCATTACAGTTCCGTTGTCTTGCGGCTATTGCATGGCAATCGGCACGCCTTCGACCATTTGATGAACAAACGCGAGCTCAATGCATTCTTCGAGCAATACCTATTAGTAGCGTGCGCCAATTACCACCAGGTCGAGATCGAATACCTCTTCGGTAGCCGCGAGCAAGCTGTTTCGGATGCCCCGGGGGCGGGATTCACCCACTTGGTAGGTGCCGCCAAGCGCGATCCTGATCTGGCCGCTCGTGTAGAACGGCGGGTAGCGAGAGAATGGCCGGAAGCGTACGAACGCTGTCAGGTTCTCTTTTCGAATCGAATGGATGGAAACGGGCCAGTGACCGCAGATTAGCCTGGTACTCCCTTAGCTGAGTAGTTCCTGATCCCGCTGCCGCCCTAAGAACATGGGTATCAGCCTTGGGAAGCTCACAGAGTCTTTCGAAACGGCGTTCCCCGAAGATGGGCTTTAGAAGCATATGGGCACAGTCAGTTGGTGCGAAATCGCCAATGCACTCACCGAGGACTCAAACGAACAGGCTCATGTGCTTCCCTCCAAATAAAGAAATTACGGCTGAGCGGAACGAAGAAGCGTTCGATAGACGGTTGGACGAGAGATGGTAAACAGCTCTGCCAAGTCGCTGATCGTGTACTGGCCAGTCTCGTGCATGCGGCCCAACTCCTTCTGCTGTTTGTCTGACAGCTTGGGCTGTTTGCCTCTGAGTCTGCCTTTGGCGCGAGCTATCTTCATACCTTCCCGGGTGCGTAGCCGAATCAGGTCGGCCTCAAACTCCGCAAAGGTGGCCAAGATATTGAAGAACATCTTGCCCATAGGATCGGCAGGGTCATAGCGGCTTTGTCCGAGAGCCAAGGTGACACCAAGGCCTGCCAGCTCATCGGCGATGGAGCGCGCATCGGGCACCGAACGGGCGAGTCGGTCCACTTCGGCACGACCAACGTGTCTCCCTTGCGAACTGCGGCAAGCGCCTGGTTCAGTCCTGGCCGAGCCCGGTTCGTGCCAGTCAATCCGTGGTCGACGTAGATCCGGTCCGCAGCTACACCTAACTCAACAAGTGCTTCCCGCTGGGCGGTGAGGTCCTGTTTGTCCGTGGAGCATCGTGCGTAACCGATAAGAGTTTTTTGGCATAAAGGCGTAACGTTTGTCGGGCCTTATGTGAGAATATCACCGTACCAGCTATCTGAGACAAGGATTGCCGGGTTTCCGGCGTTCCCGTCATCAGTTCAGAGCCGTCCGTTGAAGGATCGTCTTACCGACACGGTTCTGAGTGTAGTCCAGGGGTGTCGCTATGCGCTTGGAAGACAAATCGCCGACATTGGCAGAACTCACCGAAGCCCAGCGTGAGCAAGCGATGGCTCGCTTTCGCGTACTCCGTTCCCACACGGAACGAGGCGTTCCGCTTCCAAGGGCGGCACAAGCAGCAGGTGTGGGCTTACGGACCGTGGAACGCTGGCTTGCTCAATACCGCGTCGATGGCTTGGCTGGCCTCGTTCGACAAGCGCGCGAGGATCGTGGACGGCGAAGGCTGCCGGCAGAAGCAGTAGAGCTGATCGAAGGGCTGTTTCTCAAAAAGCCACAGCCTTCCGCCGCTGCCGTTCATCGCCGCGTTCTCGCGCTATGTAAAGAGCGAGATTGGCCGTCGCCCTCGTACAGCAGCGTCTAGCCATCATCTCTCGGCTTGATCCGGCTCTGACCACGCTTGCTCATGAAGGTCCTGCTCGCTTCCGAGACCAGTTCGAATTGGTGTATCGCCACCGCGCGAGCCACCCGATGCAATCTGGCAGACCGATCACACCCAACTCGACGTGCTCATCCGGGACGCAAGCGGCGAGGAGATCAGGCCGTGGCTGACCACCGTTATTGACGACCACTCTCGTGCTCTGGCCGGCTACTTGGTCTTTGCTGGAGCACCTTCGGCTTCCAAACGTCGCTTGCACTTCGTCAGACGATCTGGCGTAAAGCGGACCCGTTATGGGCTGTATGCGGTATTCCGGACGTTCTTTATGTCGATCATGGGAGCGACTTCACGAGCAAGCACCTTGAGCAGGTGGCTGTAGACCTGCACTTCGAACTTGTCTACTCCACTATCGCCCGTCCTCAAGGACGCGGAAAAATTGAGCGTCTATTCGGAACTCTCAACACAGAACTGTTGCCTGAGCTGCCCGGCTACCTGAAGCATGGTAAGCCCGCAACCGAACCAAAGCTGTCTTTGGCTGAACTGGACCGAGCTATTGGCACCTTCCTGGTCGGCACCTACAACGCCCGAGTGCATCGCGAGATCCATGTCGCTCCGCGCGCCGCCTGGTCGGGCAACGGCTGGCTTCCCCGCATGCCGGAGAGCCTTGAGGATTTGGATTTACTGCTGATCTCGGTGGCCAAAGCTCGGACTGTTCACCGCGACGGCATTCACTTTCAAGGAATCCGCTACATGGACCCAACCTTGGCGGCATACGTGGAAGAGGCCGTGACGATTCGCTACGATCCACGCGATGTTGCTGAGATCCGTGTCTTTCACCGGAATCGCTTTCTCTGCCGAGCTGTAAGCCCCGAGCATTGCGGCGAAGCGATCACCTTGAAGGACATCCAGGCCGCGCGCTCGGCTCATCGGCGAGCGCTTCGTGGACAGATCAGGGAACGCGTCACCCCCGTCGCAGATTTCCTTTCACCTCACACTGAAACGACGGCTCCGCCCGCTGCAAAGACCTCAATCGCGCAGCCAAAGAAATCCAAACTACATACCTACCGGGAGGATCTTGAATGAGAACAACCAAGGCACCCCGCCGTGCAGAGGCTTTCATCGTCACCAAAGAACACCGCCGGTTCATGGAATTCGCAAACGTCGTTCGCAAGGAGCGCTACATCGGCCTCTGCTACGGTGCGGCAGGTGTGGGCAAAACGCAATCCGCAAGAAGGTACGCTCACTGGCAAACCGTTGAGCCGCTTCTAACCCGCTGGGGATCTCGCGACGAAGCGGACAAGAAAGTCTATGCGACGCTTGCCCGGTCACGCGTCCTCTTCTTCACACCGGACGTACGAGCCAACTTTGGCGCGCTTCGACACCAGATCGACGATCTGCTCGGCCGCATCAATGTCTGCATCGACCAGCACACGGGCAAAACGGCTCGCACTCTGCCTTGGGACTACATGGAGCTGGTCGTCCTTGACGAAGCGGAGCGCCTCAATACCGCCGCTCTGGAATATCTGCGTGACCTCTTCGACCGTAACGACATCGGCCTCATCTTGATCGGCATGCCGGGGATCGAGAAGCGTATGTCTCGCTATCCGCAACTCTATAGCCGAGTCGGCTTCGCCCATCACTACCGTCCACTGCTTGGAGACGAACTATCGTTCGTGCTCGCACGGCACTGGCAGAAACTTGGCCTGCAGCTCGACGGGGCGGACTTCACCGACGCTCAGGCCATTGCGAGCATCGCCAGGATAACGGGAGGCAACTTCCGACTTCTACGCAGACTTTTCCTGCAGATCGAGCGGGTTTTAAGGGTCAACGAGCTGACCGTAATCACCGACGATGTGGTCAACGCCGCCCGGAGTACACTCGTCATCGGCGTCAGTTAGCCCTGAAGAAATCCCGCCAGATAGCTCTGAAGGTCACACCCCCAAAGAGAAAACAATGCTTTGACAAGCAAGAGAGAATCTCTGCGGGCCTGTTCCTGCCCGCAACGCCGGCCCTAAGAACAACGACAAAAGCGATCTCCCGCGCGACGCGCCAAGCAAGGAAACCAAGCCTTCCTAAGGAGCTCTGCTCCTAGCGCGCGCAAGGGGCACCTTTATCTTCCGCGCTCCGCTTGTGCAGACCGGCCTGCGGCCGCCCTTCGGGAAAGGAATCCTCCCCTTGCACTTGCCACCCTCGCTGGCGTGGGCCAGGGCCAAGGCGTGTTTGTGAGCAAACACAGCACAGCCAATCAAAAACGGAGGAACCACCCATGAGCAGCATTGAGTCCAGCATCGGCACCACGAACGAAACCAGCAGCATCGCCACCATGCCCGCAACCCCCAAGCCACAGACCTCCCGCGAGGTCATCCAGGCCAACGTGCAGCTTCTCATCGAGCAGTTGGAGGCAGGACACAGCGAAGGCCTTACCGCCTACCTCACCGCCATGGGACGATTCCACAACTACAGCTTCGGAAACATTCTGGAAATTGCACGGCAGAAGCCCGGCGCAACCCGCGTTGCAGGGCTATATGCGTGGAACCAGCTTGGCCGCAAGGTCATGAAGGGACAGAAGGGCATCCGCATCCTGGCCCCGATGATCGGCACCCGCAGGAAGAAAGACAGCGAAGCCAACCGCAGCAAAGACCCGGCAGCCATCAACAAACCCGTTTTAGTAGGCTTTCGCGCGGTCTACGTCTTCGACGTATCGCAGACTGAAGGCGCAGAGCTTCCCGACCTGAAAGAGCGCGTTAAGGGTCAGGTTGGAGCCTACCGTGAGCGGCTTATCGACTTCACCATCGCCCAGGGCATCGTGCTTGAGTTCAAGGAGAGCATTGCCCCGGCTTTGGGGATGAGCTACGGCGGCAAGATCGCCATCTTCCCCGGACAGGCACCAGCCGAGGAGTTCAGCACCCTTGTTCACTAGCTCGCGCACGAGATGCTCCACAAAGCCGAGCGCAGAACCGCAACCACCAAAACGGTACGCGAGACCGAAGCCGAGGCAATCGCCTTTGTTGTCTCTCAAACCATCGGCGTAGACGCAGGACGCGCTTCAGCCGACTACATCCACCTGTACCACGGCAACGCCGCACTTCTGGCCGAGAGCTTGGAAGTCATCCAGAAGACCTCCGCTCTCATCCTCTCCGCCATCGAGACGGAGCAGGTCGCAGCCGAGCAGACTGAAGCCGCCACCGAGCAGCCCAACACCAACGCCACCGATGCAGCCCTCGCGGAGGTGGCCTAATGCAGACCGTACTCGACATCCTCAAGAGAGCCGGAGGCTGGCACCCCGGCCTCTCGCTCAAGATCGAAAACCAGCCCTATATGGCCCTTGTCATTGAGGGGATGGACGAGTCAGGCCCATGTGGTCTCCCCGCAATCTCAGTAGCCCACTACGGCGAACAGAACGGCGACCTCATGAGTGACCCGGAGATGTGTTTCGAGCTTGGACTTGCAGGAGGGGTACACCTGAATCCCTTCTATTGGCGCAACGATTATGCGGGAGTGGAGCAGTGGAGCCGAAATATCGTCGGCACCAACTACGTCCACCTTGTGCAGCTACACCAGGAACACAAACGATTTACCGAGTTGTGGGACAGGAACCTGCGTCAGCAGGGCTTCGCCGAAGCCTTTGAGCAACATCGCGGGAACCCGCGCCCCTAGCGTTTTCCCTCCGTCGCGGAGCGGAACCGATACAGGGCGAACGCTCCGCAAACCATCAACCCCAACCACGCCCACAGGAGGGCAAGACCATGCAGAACAGCAGCGAATTCCAGTACATCGCCATCGACACCATCCACGAATCCGCCACCAACCCCCGCCGCACGTTCGATGAGTGCAAGCTAGGTGAATTGGCCGAGAGCATCCGCACCAACGGCCTGATTCAGCCCATCACCGTTCGCCCCAACTCGGAAGGATTCGAGATCGTCGCAGGAGCGAGGCGTTTCCGCGCCGCGCAGCTTGCGGAGGTATTCAGCCTTCCCGCCCGTATTGTCACCATCAGCGATGCCCAGGCGCTTGAATGGCAGTTGGTCGAGAACTCGCAGCGGGTCGACGTTCACCCTTATGAGGAAGCGCAGGGACCTTTACGAACTGGCAAAGATTCTCGGACATTCGAATATCAAGATGACCGAGCGATATGCAAAGTTGGGACGGCAGCACATCGCCAAGACTGGCAACACAGCGCGCGAACTTTAAAAGTTGATGGAACCACAGAATGGGAACAAGGAGAACATCGCTTGAGGATGTTCCCGTATTGTTCCCGCGACTAAAACTTGAACTCTTTGACCATCTTTAAGTTATTGAAAAGATGGTGGCCAGAGACGGGATCGAACCGCCGACGCCGGCCTTTTCAGGGCCGCGCTCTACCACTGAGCTATCTGGCCTTGGCATTGTGTCCGGCGGCGTGCGGAGCGCGCATGCAGCCATGAGCCGGGGCCGCCAAGAGTTTGGCCCCAACCCGCGAACATCTATTTCAGGGCATGTGCCCAAATGAATGCTTCAGACGTGGTGAAAATCCGCGTCGAGGCATGCAGCCGAGATGTGTCGCATGCAATCGTGATTGCCAGACCAGTATAACAATGCTGGAGGGGAACACCAAACATCGTGCTTGCGATTGCGCGTTCATCGCATACCATGGCTCATGCCACAATCTGCGTTTTTCGTATTCCTTTTCTGCGCAGCCTTCTCTGTCGCTTCTCAGACCAAAGCGCTCGCTCAAGCCTCGACCGCGCCGGAGCGGCATGCCGCCGCGGCCTTCAGCGCCGCCAGGTCGGGCGGCCCACTCACGCTGCACGCCTTCCTGGAGCGCATGCCGAAGGGTGCGGACCTGCACATGCACCTCTCCGGCGCGGTCTATGCCGAAACCTTCCTGAAGGAGGCGGCGGAGGACCAGCTCTGCGTCGATCCGGTAAAGCTGGCGGTTGCGAAGAGCGCAGGCACGACGAACAGCCTTCCACCGCAACCAGTCTGCACGGATGGAACCCTGCCCGCAGCCAACGTGTTTAAGGATCAGAAGCTCTACGATGCGATAGTAGACGGGTTTTCGATGCGCTCCTTCGTGCCGTCCGCCGGGGTCAGCGGACATGATTGGTTCTTTGGAACGTTTGGCCGGTATAGCGGCTTGAAGGACCATACCGGCGAGTGGCTGGATGAGGTTGCCACGCGCGCCGCGGCCCAGAACGAGCAATACCTCGAAGTCATGCAGTCGCCCACTTCGGGGCCCGCCATCGAGGTTGGCAGGCGGCTGGGGTGGCCGAAGACCGATCCGTCGGCGGTTCCTGCGGCATTTCAGGCGATGGGGGACGCTACCGGCACCAGCCGGGTCGAGCTGGAGGGTCTGCGCAAGCAGCTCCTCGACGACCCGGTCTTCCGCAACACGATCGCCGCGGACCGGGCTGAAGGCGCCGCGGCTCTGGCTGATCGCGAGCAACGCGAACGCTGCGCCACGCCCGCGCCCGCGCCTGCGTGTAAGGTCAAGATACGTTTTCTGGGACAGGTTGCCCGATCCAACCCGCCGGAGCGCGTCTTCGCCCAGACTCTGCTTTATTTTGAGGTGGTTGCGGCCGAGTTGGCGTCCGCCGATCCAAAGGTCGTGGGCATCAACTTCGTCCAGCCGGAAGACGCCTATATGGCAATGAGCGAGTATTACCGGCAGATGCAGATGTTGAACTATCTGCACAGCGTGTATCCCGGAGTCCATATCACGCTGCATGCGGGCGAACTGGCCCCCGGCCTGGTGCCGCCAGCCGGGTTGCGGTTCCATATTCGCGAGGCCGTGGAGTTGGGTCAGGCCGAGCGGATTGGGCATGGGGTGGACGTGATGTATGAAACTGACCCGAACCTGCTGCTGGAGGAGCTTGCGAAAAGGCATGTGATGGTGGAGATCAACCTCACCTCGAACGATGTCATTCTAGGCATCAACCCGCCGGAGCACCCGCTGCCGCAGTATCTTGCGGCGCACGTTCCGGTTGCGCTTTCGACGGACGATGAAGGCGTGTCGCGCATCGATCTGACGCATGAGTACACGCGGGCGGCGCTGGAGTTCGGCCTGGGCTACGTCGATCTAAAGCGCATGGCTCGAACGTCGCTCGAGCACAGTTTCCTGCCTGGCCCAAGCCTGTGGGCGAACCCGGATGATTTCGCGCGCGTGGCCGGCGCGTGCTCAGGTCAGACGCTGGGCGGCGAAACGAGCAAGTCAGCGTGCAGGGATTTCCTCAAGAACAGCGCACGCGCGAGTCAGCAGTGGGAGTTGGAGCGCCGCTTTGCGGCCTTTGAAGCAAGGGTGCAATAGCGCAGTAGAGCCTGCCTGCCGGGAGCCTTAGACGCGGAGGAAGACCTTGCGGCGCCATAGGTACCAGTTAGGCAGAAAGCAGACCACGACGAAGGCCAGGGCGAAGGCGAGCGAGGTGTTGTTTGTGGAGCCGTGGAAAGCGAAGAGGTG
>CAXTPN010000054.1:6918-13607 GCA_964246125.1 uncultured Acidobacteriaceae bacterium | reverse complement strand
GCATGAACCATACCGGGTGTTGGCTTTCTTTCGGCTCATTTAGGAGACGCAGGACGAGCAAGTCGATCCACAAGCTATGCAGCGGGCGGAGAGCCTCACGCTCACTGGGCTTAGAGGTGATAAATATCCATCCTTTGCGGTTCTCCGCCCACTCGGTCGCGCTCCAATGATGTGCGGTTGCGTCCTTCTTCGGGAGCATCCGCAGGCTGTCGGCGATCAATCCGAGTGAGGCCAGGACACCGTTGCGCTGCTGCTGCGCACCCTTAGCAATCATCATCGCCATCTCCGTGTTCTGCACACGGCGGTCGATCTCGTCCGGGTTCGCCATCCAATCGACCAACTCTTGCGGCGTCGGGCCGAAGGTCAGCAGGTGGGCGAAGATTTTCTGCGGCGTCTCGGTGAAAAACTCACCCTTCCTGTCGGTGGTTGGCTGGTACAGCGACGCGGCGATGGCTTTCGCCTCGGCGCGGCGGCGCAATTCCTCAGACGGTCCCCAGTACGGGCAGCGGGCGTCCAGAGGATTGAGGATGATGTCACCGCGATTCTGCTCATAGAATCGCTGAACGAACTCGCAGGCTGGGTCATACACGATGGCCGAATGGCCCCGGTCTCTGATCTGCAAGAGTATCTGGAAAATTAGGCGACTCTTCCCAACACCGGTGTCACCCATCAGTTCGATGTGTTGCTCTTCAGCTTGCTGCGGTATCCGCATCAGTTGTTTGGATTCGAGGGTCTTAAACCCCACGCCGTCGCCCCTGACAGCTTGATTGAATGCCCTCGGCCCCACCAACACCGGTCCCTTAAGCAGTCGGCCATACTTCATCTGTTTCAGCCGTTCCACGTCTTTACGAACTGAGAGCGCCAGCAACATAACGAATGTCGTGGCACCGAAAGACAGCGGCCAACGGAAGACCCCAGTGAACGTGTGGCCGGCATAGACAAAGCGTTGCAGGTAGAGGTGGAGCGGCCCGTTCCGGTAAGTGGTTCTCGGACCGCGATACAGGAAAACAAGGTGCGAGGCGCGAGCTGACGGGGACAGCGCCAGAGGTAGAGAGTCCTGGTTCTCTTGTGGCGTGGACCCTTTCTCTACATCAGCCTCCACAGCAGGCCGGGCATGGAGATGGGCATCGGCAACTGTGAGGAGCTGGTAGGTATCGGCTTTGTGAACCATCCCAACCACCCCCGTGCGAATGTAGAGGGGAAGATACCAGCGTTCGAGCGGGGTCATTCCAACCCACACGTAAAGGTATAGAAAAAGGCCCGTGGAAACGAGCGCGGTGAAAGCCGCCCCGTAGCTGTAGATGGGAGCGTGCTGCGGGTGGACGATTGTCTCTTTGCGTCCCCATTGTGTGGTGTTCATGGCTGGTCTGTTGTCCCTTCCGCATAGCTGGCGAGCATGTCCGCTGCCGCTTTGCGCTTGTTGGCTTTCACATACCGGAGCATCTCCTTGAACTGTTCCGGCGTCATCTTCTCGCCGCGCAGGAGCGGCTCCAGCGTATTGATGAGCAAGAGCCGGAGCGCCTGTACTTCGGCAAAGGTGGCGATGCGATCGCCGCCCTGTTGCCCCCTGGCCGCATGCAGGAGAACGTCGCGTGCCCATTCGCTCGGTGCTTTCCCTCGGCACTCGGCGGCGGTCAGAACCTCTTTTTCCTCCTGCGGCGTGAGCTTCGTACTGATACTTTGCGATCGTCTAGTACGTCCTCTTAGCCGGGCCGATCTGCTTCCGTGTTCGTCGCGGTATACCTGCATCATTACCTCGCGGAGAGCTAATTTCTGCGGTTCCTTACAAGGAACCGCATTAGTGCAACCGCCTCATCTCCAATAGGTTCCCCGCAAGGAACTAAAGTTCCTTGGCAGCACCCTCCAAGGGATGGAGTGTCAACATTCTTCCGGTGCGTAGCACCGTTGTGGCCCTGCCACAGATACAGAGGCGGGATCATGCCTTCGATCCCGCCACTGCAGCCGCTGTTTGTGCCGGCGATTGTGTTCCGCTTGAGGGCTTCTTTGCGGGCGGTTCTGCTGTTTCTACAGCCGGCGCTTTGCGAATGCGAAGTGTCGATGCTGCTTGCCGCGCTTCCGGCGTCTTCAGATAGTCTTGGAAGTCACGGTCTTTGCTGAAGACATAGGTGAGCGCCTGTTCGACTACATCATCGGCGCAAGCGCGGATGAACGCGGCGTACTGATCGACCTGGGTTGCGGTTGTGTCGGTCAGCCGAATCGAGGCGCTGATCTGACGGGTTTGGACGACTTCGAGTAAGGGCATTGTGGTTCTCCTTTGTTGGTGCATCAGGCGGACTTCTGGCGCGCAATCATATGTGCGGCTGTCTGCGTAATCTCCCGTGCGCGAGCAGCGCAAAGTTCAGCGGAGAACTCGGGCGATCGGCGGGCTGTAATGCTGGTGATTACGGCGTGAATCGGAGTGCCGGCGAGCAACGCGAGACGGGCGGAAGCCAAGTCCACGGTGCGCTGGGCATAGTAGAGAGGATTGGGCTTGTCCGTGCGCCGAGCAGTGAGCGTTCGCGTGACCTGTGCCGCATCCTTTCCGCTGGATAGTTCCGACGTTACCCATGCCCAATCCTGTTCGGAATGGGTCTGCCTTTTGGCCGCGCACTGCCGTGCAATCCCGCGAAGCGGAAGCACGGAATCAGGCGAGCCTTCGGCGAGACGGAAATCGTCAGACCGAGCGACAGAATTGCTGAGATATTCAACCGTGACCGGATGAGTGGGTTCGTACTTGCGATTGTGAAATCCCGGAACGCGAACGACGCGGTTGCAGTCGGTGCAGGCGGGATCGCCGCCGAATGCGATAGCAAGCCGCTTCAGCATAGATTCCTGGGCGGCGAAGTCGAACCCGTCGACGTGCCAAAGAACTTGGCATTTGCCGGGCGAAGTGGAGATGAGTGCTGTCGGTTCAGGGACGGTATCGGATGAGCGGAGCGTAACGACACGGGCGTCTGCGTCACAGTCGATGTCAAGGTACAGGTGACGGATTCCGGCGATGCACTCCTTCGTGCGCTTCCGGCTGCCAGAGCGAAGCGGATTGGCAGCCACATAAACGTTCATGCCGCTCGCGTTTTCGTGAGCGAGCCACCGCATGTATGTCGTTGCCGTGGCCTGTTCCATACGTACGATCCGCTGTACGATCCTGGCCGGCTCTTCGCGGCGTAGAAGAATTGCGATCGTCTCTCCAGGGCCGAAGCATCGTCTCAGGAATTCACTGCCTATCGTGGTGTTCATTGCGGGTGTCTCACAGGGCTGGAAGCCCGGCATCTGCCGAGCTTCCGGTTGATGAAGCGAAAGGGGCCTATATGGCCGCTTCCAAGGACGAGTGGTCGGAGGCTTCGTGCTCTTCCGGGCTGGCCTTCTCAGCCCGGTCTAGCTTGAGAATCGAGTCCACCCGGATCTCCCAGATGGTCTTCTTGACGGCTGCCTTCCTGCCGACCTTTGCTGCTTCGTACTCCCGGCTGCGCAGTTCGCCTTCGATCTGGAGATGGGCACCCTTCTTCAACGTGGCGGCGAACTCGGCGAGCTTCTTGCCGAAGACCACGCAACGGTGCCATTCGGTGTGCGAGATGTACTTGCCGTCCTTCTTGTAGGAGCTCTTGGTTGCCAGCGAGAGAGTGGTGAAGCTGCGGTTGTCGTTGGTGCGAACTTCTGCGTCGTTGCCGAGGAAGCCGATGAGGGTGACTTTGTTCTGGTACATGGTGGTGATCTCCGTTTCGTTGTATTCCCGTATCCTGCTCGGGTCACATTCACAACGTGAGCGAGTGGGCCCGGCTCCCAAGTGCCAAGGAGTGCTTTCTGGGAGGGACCCGAAAGAAGTTTGTGCGGCGTTTTTTGCTGCGGCTTACAAACTTCTTTTGGGAGGAGCCGTGACCCCGAAGGGGCGGCGCAGCCGAAGCAGAACGACGCCGTGCCGCAGGGCGCCGGTTTGGCCCCGAAGCAGTGACCGAGTAGAGGACGGGATACGAGACGGTAGGCTCCCACTGGACCGTGTCACCCCATAGCTTTTCGGCTGCAGAAGTTCGTCCAAACCGCAGCGCAAGACTGCTGGCAAAGGCTCCAGAAAAGGACGGCTTCTCGCCACCTTCGTTGCGCCCTTCGCGGCTCGCTGCTGACGCGCTGAAGGTGCTTAGGGACAGGTAGGGCTGTGCAGCCGGATTGGCAGCGTGTGGGTGCATCGGAAAGACCTCGTGTTCGGGTTCGGTTCTCGGGCTGGCGAGCCGGGCGTCAGCCTGGCGGAGCGCGGTAAACTTCCTCGGTCTGGAAGCTCTGGTCTGCATGTCTGTAGCCGCTGACGGTAATCAACTCCCGGACGCGCCGCCGGCCATCAGGGTCGCGCTCGCAATGCAATACGAAGTCGATGGCCTCTGCGGTCTCCGCCCGCATGAATTCATGATTGAGATTCGGCCTGGCGCTCAGCGCCAAGTTGGAGAGACGATTCAGTGCGTCCCACGCGGACTTTGCGTGGATGGTGGAAAGGGTTCCGCCATGCCCAGTGTTCATGGCCTGCAGCAGGTCGTAGCCGCACTCATTGCGAATTTCGCCCATGATGATGCGGTCGGGGCGATGCCGGAGAGCGGCAGCAACAAGCTCGCTCGACGTAATGGCAACCTGGCCGGGAATCTCCTCAACAGCCTCCCACCGAACCGCGTTCGGATGCGACACCTTCAACTCGGCCGGTTGCTCGATGATGATGAGCCGTTCATTGGCCGGAACATGGTCAAGGATGGCCTTCATGATGGTCGTCTTACCGGAGCCGGTTCCACCTGAGATGAGTCCGTTCTTCTTCTGAAGCATGAGCGACACAATCGTGTCGCGAACGTCGGGGGGAAGGCTGCCCGATTCAATCAACTCATCCGACGTGTACCAGCGGTTGAACTTGCGGATTGTCAGCGTAGGGCCATTGATGGAGGATGGCGCGCCGACCACGGCCACGCGCGAGCCGTCAAGCAAGCGCGTATTCAGGATTGGATTCTGACTGGTCAAGTCCTGGCCCAGGATGCGGGCTACGCGTTCGATAGCTGCCGTTAGGCGTTCATTGGTGTACGGCGTAGACAGTGGAATATGCTGCACCACGCCGTCTCGATCCGCGTAGACTCCCGTCGCTCCATTGATCATCAAGTCTGAGATGGAGGGGTCGAGCAACAGCCCGCGCAGTTCTTCTGGAAAAAAGGGCAAGATCAACTCGAAGCTCATCGCGGTCCTCCTGCCGCAGGCAGGGCCGCGATGCCTGGCGTTTGAGCCGATGAGCCGACAGCAATCGGGTCTACGGAGATCCGGTTCTCGTGGAACTCCGTAATGGTCAACCCGAGCGGATTTATGGTCTCAAACTGCGGAAAGACCTTGGCCTGGTCACTAACCTGCTTCGGATTCAGGTAGTAAGTAATGCTAAGCACCCAATGTTCGCGTCGTGGCTCACGAGAATTGCGTGCGGAGTAGAGCTTGTCGATGGCGACAAGCGACGTACCGCGGGCAATGGTTGCGCCCTGGACGGTCTCCTGAGACATGGACGTGATGGTGACGTTTTTCACCTCCACATCGCTCTGCTCAACTTGGCCGCCCATCACCTGCGATACAAGGTGATTCTGGTTGTCGTCTGTCATCAGTTGCGAAGCGAGGTTTTGTGACAGGAAGTAGTAGTTGAGGGGATACTTGGAGCCGATGGTTTCGCGATTGATCGTAAAGCGGTAGTTGGCCCAATCCGTGAGATAGGTGCGGACTTCGCCCTCACGCGGGCTGTAATTCAAGTCGGTGTAGGCGATGGCCTGGGCACGTCCCATCTCGTCTATACGGATGTAGCGGTTGGCAATCGGACGGTGCGCCAGGGAGAAGTTCATCCACAGCGAACCGAGCAGAACCACGGTCCCGCAGCCGATGACGAAGCGGTAGGCTTTCCGCTCCGAATAGTGAGAGGCGTAGACCTCGTTTCCGATCTCATCCGCGAGGACAGCCTGGGCGGGAGTGAGACGAGCTTCAGTGGCTAGAGCGGTGCTGGACATGGTGGGTCTCCGGTGTATTCCGAACTGCGTTGAAGACGATGACGGCATAGAGGACGCCGACCAGTAGGCAAATGACAACGGCTACTAGTGCGAGAGCTTTCAGCCACTTTGGCCAACGTAATTTGCCGTCGGTAATCACTGCGAGCCAGAACCATCTGTTCATTAGCCACCTCCTCTCGCAAGAAGCACTGCACCACCACCGACCGCGCTGGGAGCGGCGGAGGTAAGGCCCGCTGCTCCGCCGAAGATCGCCTGAGTCATGCTCGGAATGAAGAGCATATTAATAATGAACGCCACGAACACCATCGCGCACGGAATGAGATTGGCGAGCCACATCTCAATGGAGTAATTGCCGTTGAATGTCTGCTGAATAAAGCCATTCAGGAATCCTGCCCATACAAAGATAAATGCCGCTGCGACCGCGCGAATCATAGCGAAGCTGATGAGCACGTCGAGGAAATGGAAGAATTTGGTGCGGAAGGTTTTCGTCATTAGCAGCGGTATGAAAACTGGCCCGAAAAGCGCAGTGACGCCATACAGGATGAAGGAACTGCAATTGATAACAAACAAAATGGCAGACGCCAGTCCAAGCATTACCTGCACGATGAAGTAGCAAAAGATCTGCGTTGGTGCAGTAAAGGACGGGACCGGAGTGCCGTCTCCGGCGCTCTTTAAGAGCTGCAAGAG
>CAXTPN010000054.1:3135-6908 GCA_964246125.1 uncultured Acidobacteriaceae bacterium | reverse complement strand
AGATTGTCGAGAGAGCTCTGATCGAAGGCTGCGACCATCGCCTGGGCGATGTAGGAAAAGAAGTGGTTGATACCGAAGCTCGCGCCGGGGAACGGATTCACCCAGTAGTTCAGTAGCAGCGAACAGATGATCAGGCGCATGAGGAAGTTCACGAGATCGCCGGCGCGGACGGGCTCGTGATGAACACGAAAGGTCATCGTGCTCGTATTCCAGTTCACCACCATGCTGACCAAAACGAACAGTGAGATGGCGCTCAACTCAACTGCACCGAACTGCGTGAGCGCGCCGCCGTTTTGCGTCGTCAGATTCGTGAGGTTGTTGGTGAACTGGTAGAGCCAGTCAACCCCGGAGCCGGTAGACGGAAGTGCCTGCGCTAGTGCGATAACGGAAGCCATCTCAAATCTCTCTCGTTTTTATCGAATGTACGTCTTCCACGTCTTGCCTTCGTGGGCGGCGGCGGAGTTGTGGCGAGCGCGATTCTGTTCCACTTGCTTGCGGAAAGCCTCATCGCGCGCTTTCTGCTCTTCAGCTTCTTTCTGTTGCTGCTGGAGGATCGCAGCGGCTTTAGCTGCGGATGCCGCAGCTTTGGCGGACTCGCGGCGTTGGTAAAGGACGGCGCTACTGATCACAGTCAGCGCCGCAAGGATTGCAATAAGCAGTTTCGTGTTGAGGGCGTTAAGCATGGTTCCTGCCGTTAGGGGATATAGGTCTGCCAGGTGTTTCCTTCGTTCACCGCACTGACGTTGTTCGTCGTTCGCTGTTGCTGAACGAAGGCGACGGTGTTGAGGTCCGCAGCCGTCGCGTTGCGCTGCTGCATGTTAGCGACGGTCATCTGCGACGCAAGGCAAGTTTGAATCGTCCCCTGCGCCTGCATTTCGGACATTTTCTGCGCCTCTGCCGCGTTGAGCAGGTTCAACTGCTCGACTTCCGTGTTGGTCGCATCGCTCCCGTCCACCTGCTGTCCCGCCAACGTGCTGTTAGCTGAGGCGTTCTGACTCCGGGCGGTCCGGTACTGCCCCACGGACGTCAGACAGTCCGGCGAAACAGAGTCGGACATCTCCACCATCGCGAGCTGCGCCATACGGTCGTTCCCGAGCGCCTGTCCGGCGAGGTAGGTGCTTGTGCCGCTGTTCACGGACACAGTGGCAGCCTTCCAGCCCGTGACGGACGCGCTTGGAGAATTGGAGCTGAGCGCGATGTTGATGCCCGCGGTTTCGCCGAACATGTTGGCGACGTTCACATGCTCCAAAGCTGTCAACGTGGTTTGCCACTGCTGCTTCCAGGAGAAGTGGGTGATGTTGTTCTTGAGCATGTTGTACTGCGTCTCCAGCGTTGTGAGCTGGGAGACAAGGCTGGCGTAGCTGGTCGGGTCGAAGACGATGTCTCCGAGACCGAACAGTGCGAAGCTGGGCGTTGCGGTCAGGAGCAACGCGGCTCCTGTGCCGATCAGCCATTTACGTTGTTTGGAAAGCGGCTTCATAAGACACTCCCTTTGCGCGAAAGCTAGTTGGACTCGGTCCAGGTTGGGTTCAGCCGTTCCGGGAGGAAGGTGAAATTCGTGACTACCCGGTGCGGTAGTTCTACAAGTGACTGCGTCAGCCACTCATATCCCGCTGAAATCAGGCCGTACTTTGCGGCCAGGAGGACAGCGAAGATCAGACCAGCGGCAGCGAGACTAGGGGCTGCATTCCGCGCTGTTGGGTTGCCGGCGATGGAGTTGAATGTCATATTTAGCCTCACAGCGTAGGGTTGACTCGATGTTCCGCGTAGGAAGGAATCACCAGGTCTGTGCCGATATACACACGCGCCCGCGAGCCTTCTTTGAGCGTGATGACGGGAAGCCGATTGAGGAAGTGATTGAGAACCTGTTCACCTTCGGTGGCGGATTGCTCGGAAATGCCGTTGCGGATTTCTGTCGAGGGCGACAGGACACTACCGTTATTTCCGATCTGCGCGAGCCCGCCCAAGCCGCCAACGGCGGCGGCGGCGGCGAACGCCTGCAGGTAGCCGTGGTTGACGTTCGTTGCAAGCCCTGTCGTCCCGATCTGATCGAGCGCAAGATACTTTCCGAATTCCAAAGAAAAGCCGTCGGGACAGATGGCGCGATGAAATGTCACAAAGAGCTTGCGCTGTTGCTCGTTTCCAACGCTTTGTACGGTGCCCAGGATGCGCGTGCCCTGCGGCAAGAGAAGCTGCTGGTAGTCGTGGGAGTATAGGTCGGTGGTAAGGTTCAGCATCACTGGACCCGCCAAACCGCCGTCAACTTGGTTTGTCACGACACCTTCCAGCACCGTTCCCTCGAAGACGCGGTAGAGGCGGCCTTCGTAGGTGTCGAAGTCATACGGAGCCATGGGACCGGCCTTTTCAGCAGCGGTTTTATTAATCACAGGCGCAACGGCCACGTCGCCGGTGCTTACGGTCTCCGCTACCGTTCTGGTTCCTGCTTGTTCACGCTCGGAAAGTACCGCTGTGCTGGAAGGCTGAGCTGCCGTCGGCGATGTTCGGGCAAAGTCAATAGCCACGGTGTCGCTGTTGAGTGCATCTTGCCTTTGCTTCTCGCGTTCCAGTGCCTTTTGCTTGGCCTCCGCCTGCGCCTGGGACACGTTGGACGTGCGGGCCGGTGCGTTCGGGCTGTCGCCGTAGATTGCCGAACGTTGCGCCGCGGTCATCGGCGGAGCGCCAGCGGCTTCCGGCCCGGGCGTGTCCTGCGCCGCCTGGAGCTGCTGCATCGCGGCAGCGATTTGCTGTTGCCGTAAACGATTGTCGGCGTCCTGCTGCGCTTGCATCGCTTGCTGCGTCTGGAAACTCGAAATCTGCTGGGCGTTCGGCGCTGCCGGACGCATCGGCAATGCACTGACCGGCGCGGTCCGCTTCTTGCCACTGACCAGACTAGAGATGTTTGCCAGCCCAATCAGCGCCACAATGACGATTAACGCCAGGATGAGTGGGCGGCTTTTACGCAACGGCGGATTTGCCTCGCGCTGCTCCGGCACGGTGGCCGCGACTTCATGGGTTTGTTCCGGCATGACTATTGGTCCTTCCCGGCGCGGTGAAAGCTGACCTTCTGCTTGCCGATAGCTAGATAACCGTTGTCGAGCTGCTTCGGCACCGTATAGAGGCCGTTGCTGAAATCGAAATTGATGAGGGAGCCCTTGCCGTCCTTGGTTTCGTAAAGGGCAGGCGTCTCTTGGAAATGACCTCGCAAGTACGTGAACTTGTCATCTCGCCAGATCTGTTGCAGTCCGAGATCGCGCCCTTTCTTCTCATCCCACGCGTAGTCAAAGTGGAGTGAGCCGGGGTACTGACTGCGATACTGCTCCGCCTTGGCGTCCTCCGCTTTCAGCTCGGCGGCGGCTGCGGCCTTCGCAGCGGTTGTTTCCTGCTTGGCTTTTTCGAGGTCGGCAGCCGGCACGAAGACGGGCAGTTCCGTTAGCTTCACTTTCGCACCCTTATCTCCAGGCGAAAGGAAGATTTTGGAATCGAAGTGATCGTCGGCGTCACCGGAAACTTCGCGGAGCTGTAGCGTGTAGTCAATGCCGTGGTCCGAGATAATGTGAATGTCCGTCGCTGCATTGGCGACCTTCGGCTTCACGCTCATGAACCGGCTGGGTACATGGCCGCCATCGAATACCCAGTTCACGGTATCGCCGCCGAATACGGTGGCGACTTTCTCCTCGGCCGGCAAAAGAATCAGAGTGGATTGGAGTATCGGCGCGCGCACAATGGGGGGCGCGGCCGCGTGGGGTACCGGGGTGTGTGGCGGGGGGCGTGGG
>CAXTPN010000054.1:1761-3125 GCA_964246125.1 uncultured Acidobacteriaceae bacterium | reverse complement strand
GCTTCGGATACCGTGATGTATCGCGGTGCGCTTGGCTGCAGGTTATGGAGATCGGTGGCAGCAAGACAATGCGAAGGATTGGCGAGCGCGAGGCCGAGGGTGACGGAGATGATGATGGGCGGTTTCACAGCAGTGTCCTTTCTGTTTTGGATCGGGTTACACGGCTTCGCCAGCGGCGAACCGTGTGATCCCTTCCGTTAGTCCGTATTTCTCGATAAGCCTCGACCGGCGCACACGGTCCTTCGGCTTGGTGGAGAAGGTGGCGTAGCTGCGGCTGTCGAGATTCAGCGCGACGACTTTGGTGACTCCGTCGCGACGCATATAGAGGGCTTCGCGGTCGCGCAAGCTCTCAAAGAGAGCGATCTGCTGCTCGTTCATCTTGAAGAGCTCGGCGTAGCGTTTCCGGCTGAACGTCGCGTCTTTCAGGAACAGGAATGATGTGCAGGAATTCACGATGCTATCGGCGTTCTCGCCCAGATCCTCGGCGGACTGGCCGATCATGGTCACGCCGCCCAGGTTCTTGCGGACGGTCTTGATCGAAGCGAGCGCGCCTTCGAGAAGCTGCCTATTCTTCATCGAACTAAAGATTTCCTCGATGAGGATGTGTTTCGGTACGCCCAAATTGGCCGGGTTGTAAAGCACATCATTGATTCGGCGCAGAAGCCAGACCATCAGCGGTTCAATGAGGTCGGCATACTGTGCGTTGTTCACGCCCTGGAAGTCGAAGCACTGGAGCCGCGAGAGTGAAAGGCTGTCTTCGACGTTGTCGAAGACGGCGTTGTAAATCCCTTTGCCAACCCACTTGGACAGGTTGCGATCGAGTTTCTTGGGAAGAAACAGGTTCGATAGCCGGCGATTCTCAGAATCCAGCAGGTACATATCCTGCACGGCCTTATGAATTACGTCGTCGTCTTCCGGCTCAAGCTCTGCGCCGCCGTTCGTGAGCAGCAGCTTGACGAACGAGTAGAGAAACTTGATATTGCTTTCAGTCGGCTCCAAAGCGAAGGGATTGATGCGTGGACCGTCTTTGCCCACGCGATCGACGCGCCCGCCGTACAGCTCGACGACGCTCTCATAGCTGCCGCCGATGTCGAAGATGTAAGTAAAACCACCGTATTTCTGCTCCAACGCTACTGCGGCGTTCCCGTGCACCGATTTGCCGCTGCCCGTCGGCCCGAGGATGAGCATGACGCGAACGCCGTCCACATAAACATCTTGGAAGAATGGGGTTCCCGTGCGCGTCTCAAAGATGTTCAGGTATTCAGCATCGAGGTCTTCAGAGTGTGGGTGTCCGATGTGGGGAGCGACCACAGACGAGAGCCGCGCAGGATGATCCTCGGAGCGCCACAGCGGAAAGACATTGA
>CAXTPN010000054.1:0-1751 GCA_964246125.1 uncultured Acidobacteriaceae bacterium | reverse complement strand
GTTGGCGTGACATCGCGCAGCTGCTCGGCGCTATGCGCCGCCAGCAACAGACGCAATGAAAATTCGCCGTGGATTTTCTTGTCGAGCGCCCTGACAACTTCGCTGAGGTCATCTACGCTCGCGTTGGCCGCGTGCGCGCCTGCGCCGGTCTCAAGTGAGCCGGTGTCGCGTCCACTCATTACGCGCGTCAGCACACCGACTTTGAAAAAGGAGATGAACTTCTCCTGGGCGTCGATCTCCTTCTTCGCTGCGCCGGTGGACTTCGGACGCCACACGGTGCACAGGACGCTGTCGCAGGAGAGCGAGAGCAATGCGGAGAACAGGCATGGGCGCGAAGCCTCCGGCGTAGCCTTTAGGCTGAACATCTGGACGTGCCGATTGCCGACCTGAACGTGGTCCTGATGCCATGCAACCGGGTTCTTTACGATCTGGCGATCCACGCCCTCATCGCTGCGGAGCTGGTCGCGACCGGCCCATTCTTCGAGGTTGAACAAGTGGCTGAAGAACTGGAAGGTTTGGTTTTTGCCGAGCCGTCGTAGGCCCAGGCTGCCGGCGAGATGGCCTTCGAGCAAGGCGGCGGTCTTCTCCAGCTCCGCCAGCATCCGCGCGTTCTCATAAGCGTTCTCTTTTGGTTTCTGCTCGAAGTTCTTGAGTTTGGCCGGCTCAAGAGTCAGGCACCAGTGCAGGTCGATGCGGCGGAAGCCTGCGGTCTTTTCTAAATGTTCCAGCCGGTCCGCGGCGAACACCTCCGTCATTGAGTTCGCGTACTGTGGCTGGCGCGGTAGCTTGAAGCCGGATAGCACGCGCGTGTACTGATAGAGGCAAGAGCCTTCGGGCAGGCCGCGCAGCGCCCCTTCGACCGCGCAGACGCGCGATTCAAGTTCCTGCTCAGTCAGGCTCTCTTCGTCAATCCCGTGGAGAGAGAATAGGCACCCGTATCCGCCACCTTTGAGCGCAAAGATGTGTTCGGTTACGAAGCGGGAGATCGGCACAATGCTGCAGGCCGCTCCTGCTTTGGCGAACCATGGCGTGTTTTTCTGCTGCTCAATGTTTGCGCGGGTCATAGTAGCTCTTCTGGCTGAGGCTCAGGCCCCAGAGCGTGAACATCTTTGGGTGTTTGCGGACGATGAACCACGCAGAAATCGCAAGGGTCGGAAACGCCAGCATTGCCAATAAACGAAAGCCGACGAGGAAGACCGTTACGCAGGCGAATGTGATCGCCATCCATGTTGTGAGGTCGAGTCCGAGCTTGGCTCTCGGCCGGTTCAACGCTTGATTGATCGGTAACGGTTCTCCCCGCTTGGCCATGTCGATGCACCTCCTACATCGACTGTCCGGTCAGAGAGCCAATCCAACCGGCTCCCCAGCCGAGAACTCCGGCGCCGAAAAGCGCGCCGAAGAGACCGGGAATTGCATCTTGGAATCGGCCTGACATCATGCGGATTCCCGCGAAGATGAGACCACCAAAGCAGATGACAGCACCGGCGTATATGGCGAACGTCTTGAACGTCCCCATGAGCGTCTGTGCCCCGGAGAAATCCATCGTTCCCTGGGCGTGGGCGGCGGACGAAAGGCAGAAAGCGAAGAGGGCGGGAGCGAGCGCGCGTCCGGCTCGCATCAGGTTGGCTTTGCCGGTTTTTCCGGCGAAGTTGCGAAGCAACCGCGCGGTGCGGTTTGCCACTCGATTGGGTTTGCGGGACTGAAGCACTTTGCACCTCCACCGACGGCTTCAATCCGTCGGCTATGGCGCA
>CAXTPN010000053.1:0-13725 GCA_964246125.1 uncultured Acidobacteriaceae bacterium | reverse complement strand
CCCCCCTCAACCCCCGGGGGGGGGGGGGGGGGGGTTTTTTTTGGGGGGGGGGGGGGGGGGGGGGGGCCCGGCGGACAGGCGCTTACGCCGTCTGGTAATGATGCGGCTCTTACACGCGCGAGAGGGCTGATGGCCCGCGGCAGCTTTAAAGATGCGGAGGAAGCTTTGCGCGCCTGCCTGGTTACCGACTTAGGATCGGGACAGGCACGGTACATGCTGGCTTACTCGCTGCTGAGGCAGAACAGGCCGAAGGATGCACTGGAAGAGTACACTCGCGCCGCGGCGATTCAGGCGCCATCGGCCGAGGAACTGCGCGAGGTGGGACAGGCGTATGTGCTTCTGAACGACTACGCCGACGCGGGCAAATGGATGCTGCGTTCAGTGGAGATGAACCGCGCGGACCCGGAGGGCTGGTATAGCCTTGGCCGGCTTCGCTACAGCGAACAGCGGTTTGCCGAGGCGGCGGATTGCTTCAGCCGCGCGCTGGCGCTGGCGCCGGGGAGCGTGAAGGCGGAGAACAATCTGGGACTGGCCTACGAAGGCCTGAACCGCACCGAGGAGGCCGTGTCGGCCTACAGGCAGGCCATCGCGTGGCAGGATGCGGAGCCTGCGGGCAGGGTCAGTGAGCAGCCTCTACTGAATCTGGCTACTGTGCTGATTCATCGCGGGGAGCTTGCGGAGGCCCAGCCGCTGTTGCTGCGGGCCGTGGCTTTAGCGCCGGGGGACGCGCACATTCACGAACAGTTGGGGCAGCTTTACATGCGGGAGGGCAATTATGCCGAGGCGAAGACGCAGCTGCAGGTGGCAACACGGCTCGACCCTCAAAGATCCAATCTGCATTTCCTCCTGGGCCAGGCGTACCGGCACCTGGGCAGACAGCAGGAGGCGAAGGCGGAGTTCGATCTCGCGGCGCGGTTAACAGGAACACCCGATGAAGGAAAACTTAATTGAGTTTCGTTGCCGTTATGGTCGAGGATATCGCAAAGCCAAAAGAGGACATTCGACTGCTATTGACATTCGCTACTGATGGGGATAGCTTTCGTGGTGACAAAGGGATATCCAGGACTCCGCGAGCGTGACCATCGTGATCCCTTTGAAGGATTCTTGCACGGCACCAAATGCACTTTTTCAGGAGAGCCTTAATGTTCAAGTTCATCAAGAGACTGCAACCAGCGTTCGTCCTGGTTTTGCTGGTGGGATCTTTCGCACGGACCGCGATGGCCCAGTCGACACGCGGCGAACTTGCCGGCAACGTCACGGACACTACCGGTGCGGTGATCCCGGGTGCCACGGTCAGCGCTGTCAATGAGCAATCAGGCGGTAAGAATGAGACGAAGTCGACTTCGGCGGGGAGCTACCGTTTTCCTGACCTGCCGATCGGCACCTATACGGTGAGTGTCTCGGCGCCGGGGTTCGCTACGGTGACCAATACAGGCTTGCGGGTCCAGATTAACAGCACATCGTCGCTGAACATCGCACTGAACCCTGGCGGGGCCAGCGATACGGTGACAGTGGATGCGAGCGGCGCGCGCATTCAGACGGAATCGTCGGATATCGGCGGAACGATCTCCACGGAGGAGATTGTGGAACTGCCGCTGGCGCTGGGCGGCGTAAGCCAGTTCCGGTCGGCCGAGAACTTCGTGTTCCTGGTACCCGGCACGACGGGTCCTGGCGCGGGTGGAGCGCAGGGCCTGAACGCCAATGGTGTCTTCTACGGAAAAATCTCCGGTGGCCAAGACTACGGCGCAGAGGTTCTACTGGATGGGGCCAGCATTACCCGAAGCGAGAATGGCTCATCGTTCGACGAGACCTCGCCCTCGGTAGAAGCGTTTCAGGAGTTCAAGGTTACGACATCAACGCCCAGCGCGGAGTTCGGCAGGACGACGGCGGGCTTTGAAAGCTTTGTGACGAAGGCCGGGGGGAACAAATATCATGGCACCGGCTTCGACATTAACCAGAACACCGTCTACAACGCGAATGGCTGGTTCCAAGGGGGACTGACCGCGCTGTGCGGAGCCAACAATCCAAGCTGCACCACTCCGCTGAAGCGGCCCGCGAATAACAAGAATGACTACGGCGGCACTTTGGGCGGACCGGTGTCGATTCCACATCTCTACCGAGGCACGGATCGCACGTTCTTCTTCTTCGCGTGGGAACAGTTCAGGCAGACGCTGGGCGGCATCGCCCAATCCACGGTGCCCAGCGCGGCCGAACGCGCGGGGGACTTTTCCGCGATTCTCGGGGGCCCGACAGGAGTGACGAACCCCTGTACCGGCTTGCCTGTTCTTCAAAACCAGGTATTCGATCCTGCCACGACGCAAACGGTGGTAAACGCGCAATATCCAACCGGCGTGAAGTGCCGAACGCCATTCGCCAACAACATGATTCCGACAGCCAGGTTCAGCAAAGCGGCGCAATCGCTGATCGCCGGGCTTCCTCTGCCGAATGCAGCGGGAATCTCCAACGGCATCGAGGGAGGGTCGAGGAACAACTATGTCGTGCAGCAGGGCTATCCGCTGCGCAATACTACCATGACAATCCGCATCGACCAGACGCTGGGCGCGAAGAGCAAGATCTTCGGTTCGTACAGCTCCCGCGACAACGTGCGGCAGGGTGTCAACAATTTCCCGCTTCCGTTCAGCAACTTCACCCCGCAGAACTTCGTCACGCACTACTCGCGCGCGGGTTGGGATTACACATTCACGCCTAATCTGCTAAACCACCTGAACCTCGGCTACAACCGCACCAACAGCTTCAACTATGCGCAGACCCTGGGCGGCATAAACTATACAGCCCAGGCGGGCATCAACAATGTCACCGCGGCGGCATTTCCCGTGATCAACTTCGACGGGCTGGACGCTTTCACGACCATCGGAGACGGCAGTAACGGCGACAATGTGGATAACGGCATTCGCATCAACGACAGCATCAACTGGGTTCATGGGCGGCATAGTGTGAAGCTCGGCATCGACCTTCGCCATCAGGCCTACTCGACCGTACTCAAATCCGTACCGAGCTTTAACTTCGAGCGCGGGGAGACCGACGCCGACTCTCTGGGCACGCAAGGGCAGAGCGGCAACGCATACGCCAGCTTCCTTCTTGGGGTGCCGGACAGCACCTTCCAAAACGCCTACATTCACACCCCACGTTGGCTCTCGCATTACATTGGCGGTTTCGTCCAGGACGACGTCAAAGTGTCAAGCAATCTGACGGTCAACCTTGGTCTGCGCTACGACGTGGATTCGCCCCGGCATGAGGCGGCCAATGCGACTTCCAACTTCAGCCTTACCGCGCCGGACTCGCATGCCAACGGCTTGCCTGGAGCGCTGGTTTTCGGAGCGAACTGCAACTGTAATTCAGCATGGGCGGACACATACTACAAGGACATTGCCCCGCGGCTTGGATTTGCATATCTTGTGCCGAACTCAAATGGAAAGACCGTAGTCCGAGGGGGCGGAGCGTTGATCTATGGACCGCTGCTGTATGGCGACTTTGGCGGTTCCATGACGGTCGGGTATACGGTTCCGGACAATGCGACCAGCCCCGATGCCTTCACACCGGCATATCAACTCGATGCCGGCTTCCCGAAGGCCTTTCCCACCAAGCCAAACCTTGATCCCGCGCAGTTGGACACGGGAAACTTCCCCTTTGTCGGCGGGGAGTTCATCAGCCCCAACATGGGCCGGCCCTCGGTGACCTACAACTGGAGCTTGCAAGTGCAGCAGGAGTTCGCCAGAAATCTAATCGGCACGATCGGATACATTGGGCAGGAGGCGCAGAACCTCCGATCCGCGCTACAGAACATCAACAACATTCCGTTGTCGGATTTATCTTACGGCGATCACCTGAACGATAACCTTTCGGCGGGAAACCCTGCGGACGGAGTGAGTGCTCCTTACCCGACCTTCAACGGACAAGTGTTTCGCGCCCTGCGTCCTCTTCCGCAGTACGACTTTATTGCGACAGACTGCTGCCTGCAGAACGTCGGCCACTCTTCTTACCATGCGCTGGTCGCCTCGCTGAACCAGAGCCTCCGGTTTGGGCTAGCTTTTCAGGCTTCGTATACCTGGCAGCGCAACCTTACCGATGCGGATAGCGCGCTTGAGAATAACCAACCCAATCTCCAACAGGATCAGAACATTTACAACCATCGTCTGGAGAAATCCGTCAGCATCCAGAACATTCCGAATACGTTTGTCGTGAGCTACATCTACGCTCTTCCCTTTGGCAAGGGAAAGAGCTTCCTCAATCACGGCACGGTCGCGAACTTGTTAGTGGGTGGATGGAAGGTTGGGGGCATTCAGCGCTATCAGAGTGGCCAGCCTATCTCTTTCGGCTGCGCTACAGGTATTCCTGGATATCAGAACTGCATTCGCTTCAGCAAAGGTCCTGCTCAGTTTGAAAGCGCGGCATACAAGCAGCGCAAGCTTGGACCCTCTCAGTTCAACGGACAATCCTGGTTTAACCCGGCTTATTGTCCCCCAATAGCGGGCGCGAATCCGGGGGCCTTGTGCGTGAAAGGCACGGTCGTTCCTTTTTCGCAGGCGGCATTTGTCGACTACAACGACGAGAACAAGGGATTCAGACCGCGGAACGGCTGCGGCGGCAACTGCTCCTACGCGCCCTTTACCTTGGGACAGGGGATCGATCGCGTGACTTCCAATGTGACGACTCCATTGTGGTTGTCTGAGGACTTCAGCGTGATCAAGGATTTTCAGATCCGTGAGGGGCTTGCGTTTCAACTAAAACTGGAGGCGATCGACGCCTTCAATCGTCACAACTTCAACATCCCGGACCTAGAACCAAATGACGCCAATTTTGGAATCCCAACATTCGGTTCACAGAACATGGGTCCCAGGAACCTTCAAGTAACCGGACGGATCAACTTCTAACCTGCTCTCGCGTGAGGTCTGGATCGCGGCTTACAATCAGGGTGCTGGAACCATCTGGTTCCGGCATCCCGGGGGCCGACCGAATAGCATGATCAGCGCTCGTCTTATTGCAGTTGGCAAAACAGGCCTGCTGAGCTTTGTATTTCTGCTTGGCCTGATGTTACCCGGTCGGACTCATGCTATTGAGCAGGCGACGGGCCCTGACCCGATTATGCGTCTGCTGAAGCAGGGCCAAGAGGCCATGCAGCACGGCAACCTGACGCAGGCCGAAGCTCTGTTCCGGCAAGCCGCGGCCGCCGCTCCGCAGCTTTCAGACGTCTACCTTGCGCTGGGACTGGTTGAATTGCGTCGCGGCGGCATGGATGAGGCTATTCAATCGCTGACTCGTGCTACTGAGCTGAATGCGCGGTTGCCCGGAGCACATCTTTTTTTGGGCATCGCACAATATCAAACGGGGCAGAGCGCGGCGGCAGTTGATGCTCTGCGGGCAGAGATCGCGCTCGATCCCGCAAGCACACAGGCTTTGACATGGCTTGGCATCGTCGAACTGGGGACGGGTCATCCTGGAGACGCGACGAGTCCGTTGGATCAGGCGGCGGCGCTCAGTCCGGCAGACCCCAACATTCTTTATTATCGCGGCCGCGCCCACACGCTTGTGGCGGAGGCGGTTTACCAGCAGCTGTATAAGATCGATCCGGATTCCTCTCTGGTGCATCGCGCGCTGGCGGAAGGCCTGGATGCGTCGGGGCAGCCGGAGAAGGCCATCGCGGAGTACGAAGCGGCGATCAAGAAGGATCCCAGCAACCCCGATCTTTATGAGGCTCTCGGCGATAGCAACCAGAAGATGGGCCGCATCGACGCGGCGAGGGCAGCTTATGAGGAGGGTTTGAAGTTCAATCCGCACAGCGCGATCGCTCTCTACAATGTTGGAAGAATCGACGTGGAGCGGGGGAAGCCTGAGGGAGGGGTTGCGCTGTTGCGCCAGGCCGAAGCGCTTCATTCAAGCCCGGCGCCGACCTACTTTTATCTGGGGCTGGGACTTGCTGAACTGGGGCAGAATGCGGAAGCGGCGCAGTGGCTGGAGAAGTCTTTGACCAGCCAACCGTCGCCGTTTATCGAGCAGGGAGCGTGGTATCAACTTGGGCGCGTTTACCAGAAGCTGAATCGCAGGGCGGACGCGCAGCACGCGCTCGATCAACTGAAGCAGCTTCTGGCGCGTCTTCAGCAGCAGAAGGAGATTACCGCGAAGGAAGCCGCGGGAAAATCAGCGCCTTCACCCACTCCGCCCACATCTCCTCACGAGCCATGATCCGTGCATTCTCATCGTCTCAGGACATCGTCATCCGGCTCTGGCGATTTCACCGGCGCGCCGGTTCCCTGATGTTCATTGCCAGTGTCTTTGCGATGGTGCTTGCCGGCGCAGCAACCTTGTCCGCGCAAGGTCCGCCGGCTAAGACGGAAGAAGAGATTCTGCGCGAAGCGCGTGCATTGCTGACGGAGCATCAGGCAATTCGCGTAGAGACTTTGTTGCAGCCGCTGCTGGCGCGTGAGCCTGAGAACGCCGCGGCACTCACCCTGCTGGCCCGGGCGAGGCTCGAACAAGGCGATGACAAGGAGGCCTTGACTCTTCTGCTGCGCGCGCTTGCGTCCAGTCCAAGACAGCCTGAGGCAAATATTGCACTGGGCAATCTTCTGCTGAGAGGACACCACGATCCGGAGGCTATGGATCGCTTCGAGACCGTGTTGAGCTTCGCGCCTCGTGATGCCGGCGCTCGCGCGGGAGAGCTCGCGGCGGCGACAGAGCTGGCGCTTTCGGCGCGTCGATCCGGGCACCTGGAGGCGTCGCTGCAGGTGCTGGAGCATGCTCGGAGCAAGCTGCCGGACGATCCGAAGCTTCTGCTGGAGCTTGGCATCCAGGCGACGGAGCTGAAGCTCATGCCTGAAGCAGCTGAGGCTTTGGGCGACGCACAAAAGTTAAGTCCCGGGGATGCCGACATTCTGTACGCGCTGGCTCGGTTGGAGACCGACCGGCAGCACCTGGAGGCCGCGGAAGCCGACTTTCGCGCGTATCTCGCCATGCGCCCGAATGATGCATCGGCACACTTCGGCTTGGGTCACGTCCTGGTGATGGATCAGCGCAGGGCCGACGCCCGCGCCGAGTTTGAGAGGTCGATCCAATTGCAGCCGATTCAAACGGAGTCGTACTACCAGATCGGCCAAATGGAACTCGATGCGCAGCAGGACGCTAAGGCTGAAGTTTTCTTTCGCAAGGTGCTTGAACGCGATCCTACCCATGGCGGCGCGCTTGCGGGCATGGGCGTGCTTGCGTTCCGCGCGAAGAATTATGCCAGAGCGGAGGAGCACCTGGCAGCCGCGGAGAAGGCTGCTCCGGGGTATGGGGTGGCGCACTACTACCGGGGACTTGCGCTGGCCCGGCTGGGCAGGAAGGAGGAGGCGGACGCTGAGTTCAGGACAGCCACGGAGCTGGGCAAGTCCAATCCCGCGGCGGCTCAGGCGGCTGCGGCACCCGAGACCCCGCGCACACCGTGATCCGGCTCTTTACAGGGCAGCAAGCTTTGGTCGATGATGGGGTACCGATGAAGAGCGCTGCCGTAGAGGATCGACTTTGGGATGCGGTGGCTTGGCTTGCGGTGCTGTTGGCCATAGCCTCAGCCCCGGGATACGCGCAGAATCCGAATACCAATCCGCTGGAGAAGCAAGCCAGCAAGCCGGTGGAGGGTTCGCAGCCTGCCTCCGGGGCCGGAGTGAGTACCGGAGGAGCGCGCCCGGCGGTCCTCGACGCGAAGCATCGGCCGATCACCGCCGGTGGCTTCGTGTCTACGGGATCCGTGATCTTCACGGACATCTCCGCGAGCGCGGGACTTGCGGCGTGGACGCATCGCATGGGAACGCCGGAGAAGAACTTTATCCTCGAGACCGTGGGATCGGGTGTAGCTCTGTTGGACTACGACAACGACGGATGGCTGGACATCTACCTGGTCAACGGGTCGACGACGGATGCGCTCTCGGGCAAGGCGCCGCCGCCGCATGCGGCTCTTTTTCACAACAACCATGACGGCACCTTCACCGATGTCACTGCAAAGGCCGGCGTCCAGAACGACCGCTGGGGCTTCGGCGCGGTTGTGGGCGACTTCGATAACGATGGCTGGCCGGATATTTACGTCTCCAACTACGGCAAGAATCGGCTGTACCGCAACAACCACGACGGCACGTTCACCGATGTAGCGGAGAAGGCCGGCGTGGCGCTGGGCAACTGGTCCACTGGCGCTACCTGGGGCGACTACGATGGCGATGGAAAGCTGGACCTGTTCGTTCCCGGGTATGTTCACTACGACCTGAAGGAGCAGACTAATCTCAGCGACGGCTCCGGCGCGCGTAACTTCTGCCAGTTTCGCGGCGTAAAGGTGATGTGCGGACCGCTCGGCCTGCATGGCGAGGGCGATCATCTGTTTCACAATAATGGCGATGGCACGTTCACCGATGTCAGCGAGCGTGCGGGGGTTACGGATAAGAACCACTATTACGGGCTCGCGTCTTTGTTTGTTGATGTGAACGGCGACGGACGGCCCGACTTGCTGGTCGCGGACGACTCGACACCGAACTATCTATATGTGAACAAGGGCGATGGCACCTTCGAGGATGCGAGCTTCGCCAGTGGATATGCGCTGAACGAAAGCGGCCGGGAGACGGCCTCGATGGGCATCGCGGCGGGCGATCTGATGCACAGCGGCCGCATCGATTTGTATAACACGACATTTTCCGACGACTATAACCCGCTCTACCGCAACGATGGTGAAGGCAATTTCACGGATACCGCGTACCAGGATGGGATCGCCGAGCCGACCGTTCCATTTCTGGGCTGGGGCACGGGGTTCTTCGACTACGACAACGACGGCTGGCTGGACCTCTTCATGGTCAACGGGCATGTCTACCCGAAGGTGGACGCGCAGAACTGGGGTACCACCTGGGCGCAGCGTCCGCTGCTGTTTCACAGCAACGCGGGCAAGCTGACGCTGGTTCCGGCGGTGGAAGGAACGGGACTGGCGAAGGTCGCGACCGCGAGAGGCATGGCGTTTGGGGACCTGTTCAACGACGGCCACATCGACGTGGTGGTGAACAACATGGACAGCCCTCCGTCACTTTTCCGCAATGTGGTGAAGAACGGTAACCACTGGATTGCGTTCCGGCTGGTGGGTGCCGCGTCGAGCGGGGCGGGGAAGCCGGGAAGCCCACGCGACGCGGTCGGCACCCGGATGTACGTCACGGCGAATGGTTTTACGCAGCGGGCCGATGTGCTGGCGGGCGGCAGCTTCGCGTCGAGCTCGGACCAGAGACCACACTTCGGCTTGGGAGCGGTGGCGAAGATCGACAAGATCGAGATTCGCTGGCCGAGTGGGCGGGTAGAAGCGGTCTCGCCTCCGGCGGCACTGGATACGATCTACACGGTGACCGAAGGTAAAGGCATCGAAGCTTCGAAGTAGTCTGCATGGTTACTGCAACGTGGAGACGTGAATGTAGTCGAAGCTGGCGGTATAGCCGGCGCGATTACTGGCGGCGACGCCTATCTTCTCATTGGTCAGATTGTGGGTCCATGCCGCTCCTCGGTTCCAGGTCTGGCCGTCGGTGCTGCTGTAGGCAGTGTAGGTCGCCTGCCCGTCGATGGTGCGCTTGGCGATGCGCAGGTAAGCGGAGACAACTCCGCCGGCGAGAGAAGGCTTCATCAGGTTGCTGGTGCCGGTCACGGCGCTATACGCAGGGTTGGGCGGCGTCTGCTTGATGAACTCGATCTGGCGGGTTCCGGCGTTGGCGTAGAGGTCGAGCCGCAGGAAGTCTTGATCGTCCCCGTAGAGGAAGAGGTCACCCTGTGCGGAACTAATGCCGGAGCCGCTGACCGGCAGGTTCATGGTCAGCTTGGTTTCGACGACGTAGTCGGTGGCAGGCGCGCTCTCCACCAGCATGGGCAGCGCGCTCATTTGACAGCAGCTATCGAGGGCCACCGTGGGCAGATTGATTGCGCCGTTCGCGAAGGTGTAGGCGGCGGCTGCGTGGAGCGGGGTCCATTGCGGGGCCAGAGTCGTTCCGTTGAACTCATCCGAGAGGGACGGGATTGGGACGGCGGGAGCGTCGTTGGTCTGGAAGGCCGAGACGTAGGCGTTGGCGGCACCGGGCTGCGCGGCGGGTGCGGGCTGCGGTTTTGCGGAGGGGCCGAATCCGCCTCGTACGGAGGGCCAGCCCGCGCCGCTCCACTCGACTGCGTCGATGAGCGCGGGGCGCGCGGTGTAGCTGCTAGAGCCGGCATAGACGGGGGCGTTCACCGGGACAGCGTGGTAGAGCATGTAGTCCTGGCCCGATTCGTCGGTGAAGAGCACGTTGCCGCCTGGGCCGAGCCACTTGTTGCCGTTCTGCGCGAGGACCTGTAGGCCGCCTGCGTTGACGTCGGTCATGGCGACCCCGTCGGGGTCGAGGAACGGTCCCACGGGTGATGTAGCGCGGCCGACGAAGACGGAGTAGCCGGTGAGCTGCCCATTGCAGCAGTTGGCGGAGGAGGCGAAGAGATACCAGAAGGCTCCGTGCCGCCACAGCGCGCCGCCCTCGTAGCGGTTGGTCGTCGCGATCTGGACTTCGCTGCTCTTGTCCGAGGTGAAGCCGTCGGCGGAGAGCTTGCGGGCAAAGATGCCTCCGTCAAAGCCGCCGAAGGTGATGTAGCGTTGACCGGTGGCATCCGTGACGACATCGGGGTCGATGGTGGTACGGTCGCGGGCCCCGCAGCAGTCGCCCAGGGTGGGCTCGGGCTCGACGACCGTGGTTCCATGATCGACGAAGGGACCCTTGGGGCCGGCACTGGTGCCTACCCCGATGGCGAAGCCGCCCGCGGCGTCCTGGTTGCTGTGGGGCGAGGTGTAGTAGAGGTAGTACAGGTTATTGAAGAACTTGATGGCGGGCGCCCAGAGCTGGCCGTTGGGAGCCCAGGCGGGCAGACCGCTGAAGGCGTTGCCATCATAGGACCAGTTGATGAGGTCTTTGGACTCGAAGATGTTGATGAAGTGCGTCACCGGGTCGCCGGCGTAGAGGGCGTCGCTGGTGCAGTAGAGGTACCAGGTGTCGACCCCGGCGGTCTGGACCTTGATGGTGGCGGGGTCCGCGCAACTGACTGCCGTTCCGCTAGGGATGTTCAGGGTCAGCGGGTTGGTGTAGGTGGCGGAGCCGCCTACGGGAGCTATGTTCAGTGAGAGGCTGGCGCTTACGGAAGAGGCAAAGGCTGCGCTTCCCGCGTAGGCAGCCTGGAGGGAGTTCACACCGGCGGCGAGCGAGGTTACGGTGAGGATGGCGCGACCGCTCGCATCGAGGGCTGCGGAACCTAGAGCGTTTCCGGCGGCGGAAAAGTTTACCGTGCCGGTGGGGGCCGCGGAACCGGTTGCGGCAGCTACTTGCGCGACCAACTCCACCGGCAGGTCCGTTCTGGGCACGGTGGCGGGGGCGGTTGTGAGGGTGATTGTGGTCGACACGGCGGATACGGGAGAGCTTCCCGGGTTAGCGGGAGAGCCGCCGTTGCAAGCTGTGAGCAGGCAGGTGACTGCCAGCAGGGCAAGAGCGGACCATCGACAGGATCTGTCTGCCTTGTTCGCTGGAGTATGGAAGCTGTTCAATTTGCACAATGGAGGTTTCTTCACGATTGTGAAGAAGTATATGCCTGAGGGCTGCGGGAGCCCCCCCCACCCCCGGCAAAAGTGTGCAAAATATTCAAAGCATAGGACTTAGGCCTGTATCAAATTTTCAAACAAGGCAAATCTCCTTTGTTTTTGCCGTGGATGCCTGCAAAATATTCATTTATCAAGAGTTAGCGTTTGACTGAGAATAAAACGAGAGAAGAGTGGCCTACCTGATGTGCAACCCTGCAAACGAAATACTAAGATTCCGGCTTTGCCAGAATGAGGACAGGTGCAACGGCTTCAGTTGTGGGTATGTTTCTATTATAGAGGAGGGGCGGGGGTAACTACGCCATGTTTATTAGCAATGGAATGAGTGAGTTAGGAGATTTGGGGCTTGACAAGGTTTTCCACAGGCCGGCAGCGAGGTATGAAGTAGGTGTAAAAAGCGTGATCACAGGAGAGCGCGAATCGGCACGGTAGCGAATGCGCGCGGAGGAGAGGTCCGTGGCAGATCATAACGATCCCAATGCGGTCAACAGCATTTTTTCGGACGTGGAGGTCAGCGCGGCCGACCTGTACGATATTTTCGGATTCCCGGTGACGGATGGATCGGGCGAGGAGAAGGTGCTGATCGCGCTGACCTTCTCGGCGACGCCGGAGGCGGGCGTGCTGGACCCGGACATGCTGTACCGGGTGCGGATGGCGCCGGACAAGCGGGTGCAGCGGCCGGAGAAGGAGGACCACAGCCTGGAGGGGCTGCTGACCTATGTGGAGGGGATCAAGCATAAGTACGAGAGCATTCTGAAGCCGTTCGAGGTTCGGGTGACGGTTGAGCAGGGTCAAGACCAGAAGCAGAAGGCGCAGGTGCGGTTCATCAATTTTCCGGGCGGGAGCTTCGCGGAGACGATCGCACTGAATGAAAACGTGGACCTGACAGCCCCGGGCGGCGAGAAGCTGAAGGTGTTTGTGGGCGGGCGGGATGACGCGTTCTTCAACGATCTGCCGGGGTTCTTCCGGTCGATCAACTACGCGCCGCAGTTCTATCACGTTCCGCACACGATGACGGATACGCGCGAGCTGAAGATTCCGAAGACGCTGCTGGAGCTGGAGGGGAATGAGTTGTTCAATCTGGACCCGAGTTTGCCGGCGTGGGGGCATGGCTTCAAGAAAGACCTGCCGGAGGGGCCGCTGACCTGGTCGGGAGACAAATTCAAGAAGAATGCCGACGGCAAATTTCAGTTTGTATACTCCGGCGCGGATGCGCGAGCGGGCGGGAACATCAACGCGATCATTCTGGAGATGCCGCTGCGGCTGCTGACGGCGACGCCCGAGGACCATCGGGTTGTGAACGCGTGGGGCGAGAGCTGGGTGAAGAAGGCGGCGCACAAGTGCGAGGATATTCCGGACCATCCGTTCTGGATCGAGCACCCGCTGGCGTTTGTGGAGCAGGCGCTGCTGGACGAGGAGCTAAAGGCGTACAAGCTGGTGGATACGGATGGACAGGCGTTCGCGGACGCGGCGTTGAGCGAGCGCGAGAACAGCCGGCAGATGGGCGCGAACAACTTCTGGCTGGCACCGCATTTTGTGAAGCGGCTGGCGCACCTGGGCTGGGGATTTGGGCCGTCGATCAGCGCGCTGGGGGTGGCGACGGCGTTCGATCACGACAACTCGCCTGTCTCGGTATACAAGACTTACGACCTGGTGGCGGAGGCGTTTCCGCGGGTGAAAAAGCTGCTGTTTCAGGATTTGAACATGCCGGACGACTCCTGGAACCCGAAGAAGCTGGATATTCCACTGCGGCGGCCGATCGAGGTGTTTATTCCGAACTGCTGCTCGATCGACATGGATACGACGGGGACGTGGCCGTTTGGGCGGCGGTTGGAAGATCAGGTGGCGACGCGATTCTTGTCGCTGTTCCTGGATATGACGGCGAGCTTCAAGGGGACGCGGTACAACGTGGAGACGCTGAACGACCAGGCGCTGTGGGATGCGCTGCCGATCGAGCCGAAGACGCCGCCGAACCCGCTGAAGAACGACAAGGAGTTTCTGACGGAGTTCCCGTACATCGCTGCGCCGTGGTAGCGGAATGACGAGCTACCAGGCGGATGTGGCGCGGATGGAGCGGGAGATGGAGGAGATTGCTCGCGGGGTGAGCGCGGGGG
>CAXTPN010000052.1:4723-13911 GCA_964246125.1 uncultured Acidobacteriaceae bacterium | reverse complement strand
GGGAAGGGCCAGGGCCGCGAGAATCGATGCGTTGCGGAAGGTCATTATCAAAACTTTACTCCGAAATCTTTCAAGCCGGCACGGCGGGTGAGAGCAACCAAACTCACGCGAGAGCGTCTGCGAGCCAGTCTACCGAGCCAGTCTTCCGAGCCACTACACCAGCCACTCTACGGAGATAGACGAGTGCGCTGGCGAAAGGTTCCACGCATTCCCGGAGGCTGACCGATAAGCGGGCCCTGCCGGCGTTACACAGGCTGACGGCGCGGGGCTGATGTAGCATTAAGCAGGTTTCCACATACGAGTGGTCGGCAAGCACAAAGGACAACAAACGAGATGAGCGAGTTTCATGGTTTGGCGGTGCATGCGGCCGGTGCACATCTTCTCCCATTCAAGTACGACGCCGGTGAGTTGAAGGCGGACGATGTTGAGGTGAAGATCTCGCATTGCGGCGTGTGTCGCAGCGATGTACACCTGATCGACAACGATTGGGGGAGCAGCAAATATCCGTTCATTCCAGGCCACGAGATTGTGGGAACGGTGACTGCGGTGGGCTCGTTGATCAAGAGTCTGGCCATCGGCGAGCGGGTCGGGATTGGCTGGCAGGCTGACTCCTGCGGGATCTGCGAGTGGTGCCGGCAGGGAGAGGAGCAGCTGTGCGCGAAGGCCCAGCCTACCTGCATCGGAAGAAACGGCGGGTACGCGGACTCGATTCGCGTGAACTGGCGGTTTGCCATCCCTGTGCCCAAGATTCTGGAGAGCGAGAATGTGGCTCCGCTGCTATGCGCGGGGATCACCGTGTATAGCCCGTTGCGCAATCATGGCGTGCGGCCGGCATCGCGCGTGGGAGTGATCGGCATCGGCGGCCTGGGCCACCTCGGCTTGCAGTTCGCAAAGGCGTTTGGGGCGGAGGTCACGGCGTTTTCGACGTCCAAGGACAAGGAGCCTGAGGCAAAGGCGCTGGGCGCGCACCACTTCGTCAATACGCGGGATACGGGCGCGCTGAAGAAGGTCGCGGGCAGCTTTGACCTGCTGCTGAACACGGCGAATGCAGACCAGGATTGGAGCGCCTATGTGAATACGCTGCGGCCAAAGGGCACGCTGGTGTTTCTGGGCGTGCCGGCCTCGCCCATGACGCTTCCGGTGTTTCCGCTGGTCAGCGGTCAGCGATCCGTGGCCGGCAGCCCCACAGGCAGTCCCGGCGATCTGCGGGAGATGCTCGACGTGGCCGCGAGGCACGGAGTGAAGGCAGTGACGGAGCGTTTCGCCATGGACAAAGCCAACGAGGCCGTGGCTAGGGTGAAAAAGAATCAGGTGCGGTATCGCGCGGTGCTGGCAAACTAGATCGCGTCGGCTTGCTCCAGGCGCATCTTCATTCCGTCCCAACTGGTCCGGGTGGATGCCTCTGGCGTACCTCCGCCCTTCCAGTGCGTCTCCAGGCTGACGGCGTTTGAGTAGCCGATCTTTTCGAGCGCCCGGAATTGCGCGGCCCAGTCGATATAGCCCTTATCGACCGGCGCCCAGACCACCTTGCCGGCATCGTCCTTGACCGCATTCTTGACGTGGCAGTGATGGATGCGGTTCTTCGGGAGCGCGTCAAAGCCGTTGGGGTAGGCGTCAAACTCCCCGCGCATGACGGCGTTGCCCGGATCCCAGTTGAGCCCAAGATTTGTACTCGGGATTGCCGCCAGGGTAGCCGCTGCCTCGCGGCCGGTTGCGGTGTTGCAGGCAAACTCGTTCTCCAGCACCAGCATGACGTTGTCCTTGGCGGCGGTCTGCGCGGCCTGCTGTAGCTTGGCGTTGATCGCCGCGCGATACGGCTTTACATCTTCCAGCCGCCAGAAGTCGAAGCAGCGAACCTTGTCCGTCTTGAATTGCTTCGCCAGCGAGATGGAACGGGCGAGAACCTCGTCCTGCTGCTTGAAGCTGGCCTCGTCCGCCCCATGCATGTCTGCTTTCGAGCCATACGGAGAATGAGGCGCGCCCAGAAAGTCCACTTTGAACAGCGGGCTTCCGATGTCCGTCACCTGCAGGCTGTACTTGGCCAGAATCTTCTGTGCCTCGGCGATCTGCGCGTCCGAAACAACCTGCAGGTTCTTCCCCCATATCTCGCGCAGTTCAACCCAGTGCAAGCCGAAGTCCTTCGCGATGACATAGCATGCATGATCGAAGTCCTGCGAAATCTCGTCCGAGATGACCGCGACCTTGAACTGCGCCCCCGCCGCCCAGGCCCGCAGCGGCAGGGATAACGCCGCAGCCGCCCCTGCTGAACCAGTAACGAATTGTCTCCTCGATATTCCCTTCATCGCTCCACTCCCATGCCTGGTTAGAAGGTTAACTTGACCGCTGCCTGCAGCACCCGCGGACCGCCCACTCCGTTGACATTGCCGGCGCCAGAGCCGAGAGTGCCCGTAATCTGGCCGAAGGTGCTGGAGGTGATGCTGCTGCTCGGCAGGCCGAAGGCCGGCGTGTTGGTGAAATTGAAGGCATCAAAGCGCGCCTCGAGTGACGATTCGCGGAAGATAGGAAAGTTCTTGAAAAGGGATAGATTGTCGGACAGATAGCCGGGGCCGCGGAACTGGTTGCGGCCGGTGTTGCCCAGGGGACAGGCAACGGGATTAGCCACGGAGTAGAGAATGGGGCAGGTGGGGGCCTGAAAGTTCGGATTCGAAGCCGTGCCTGGGTCAAACCACTGCGGATAGGTGGTGGTAGTGCCTCCAGCTACATTGTGCAGCACCTTGTAGACGCCGATCAGGTTCGCGGTCTGAGTCGTTCCGCTAGTGACACTGTTGGAGGTGATGGTGAAGGGAAGGCCAGAGACCGCGGAAATGACCGCCGAAGTACGCCAGCCGCCGAGGATGTATTGAGTGACGCCGGAGTTGAAGTACTTGTGGCCGTGTCCGGCGGGCAGCTCATAGGTGACGGTCTGCTCGAAGTTGCGGGTCCGATCGAAATCGGCCAGCGCGTAGTTGCGGTGAACCGGGCCGGCCCAGAAAAGGAGACCTCCATCCTGTGCGCCAGTCTGGTAGTTCTCCGCCTTGCCCCAGGTAAAGGCCGAGGTGAAGCCCACTCCGTGGTTGAAGCGCCTGGTAAGCTGCACCTGGAGGGACTGATAGTTGGTGGAGTAGCCGAGGAAGAACTGAGTTACAGATGCCGTTTTGCCGAAAGCAAGGTTCAGGGGATCGAAGGCTGCGCTTTGGCCATAGATCTTGGGCAGGTTGATGTTCTGGGAGGCGTCGATCTTGGTGCCGTGGTTGGCCACGTAGGCGATCTGGAGCGACATATCCTGTGGAAGCGCCTGCTGGATGGCCGCGTTCCAGCTCGTCACATATGCGTTCTGGAAGTTGAGCGGGATATAGAGATTACCCAATCCGATGGTGCCGTTGGCCGCCGACTCGGCAAGAGTCCCATCGGAGCCGAAGGCCACGGTGGGAGTGGTGGGGATTCCGGTGGTGAAGTTGACAACACCGCCAGCCGGGTTCAGCGTAGGTCCATACGTAGTTCCGATGGTGTAGTTGGTGCTGGTTTTGATCGGGTAGTTGTAGGCGTAGGTGTTATCGACAAAGGGGACATAGCTTACGCCGATGCCGCCCCGCACCACGGTCCTGTCGGTAGCGCGGTAGGAGGCTCCGAGCCGCGGTGCGAAGTTTTTGTAATCGGTCTGCATGCCCAGATTGGAGGGCTGGCCGCCGATGCCGGCAATGACAAGCTGGTTGGTGGCAGGGTTGTAGTTGACGAAGCCTCCGGGCCTGCGCGGAGTGGCGGGCGGATAGAGCTCGTAGCGTCCGCCAATGTCGAGGGTGAGCTTAGGGCTGACCTGCCACTTATCGGCCAGGAAGAAGAAGAGCCAGGTCTGGCGATATGCCGGGAACGTGCTGTTGGTATCCTGACCGACGCTGCTCGGGACGTTGAAGAGCAAGCTGGCAACATCGTTGGCCTGGCCGGTGACCGAGCCATTGAAGGCCGTGGCACCAGGGGCCGACGTCTGGTTTTCGACAAAGCCGAACTGTCCGGCAGCGGCGTTGTTGTTGCCTTGGAGAAGATCGTCGCGAACTCGACGAATGTCGGCACCGGCCTTGAGGGTATGGTTGCCGAGTATCTTGGTCCAGTTGTTGGCGAAGTCGATATTGGATTCCGCGCGCAACCAGGGCAGAGAGGCAGAGTAGCCCACGAGCGGCGAGGAAAAGTTGCCGAGAGTGAGGGCGACCTGTCCGCTGCTGGTGAGCGTGTTGTCTGTGCCGTTGGGGCCGTTGCCCGGGATACCGATGGTGCGGGCATCATTCGCGCCGTAGTCCGTCTGTTGAGCGGAGTTGCGCAGGTGGGCCACGCCTACACGAGCCTCCGTGAAGAGCGTCGGCGAGAAGACGTGGTCGTAGTTCACGCCCGTGGAGTAGGCGGCGGCGATACCTGTGGCTTCAAAGCCTCCGCCCGCCGGCCCGCCGAGAAAGGCGCCGAAGGTCGGAGCCTGGAAGGTAGTAGTGCGCTGGTGGCTGAAACGGTAGCTGAGATGGCTCTTCTGAGAGACGGTGTAGTCCGACTTGATGTCATAGCTGATGTAGTCTTTGCTGAAGCCGAGGTTTTCCGTAAGGTTGTTGGAGGTGGCGCCGGCAATGTATGCGGCAGAGGATAAGTTGGTCGCCGGGTTGCGTGCGATCGCATCGATATCCTGCAGAACGGTAAGCGAGGTCTTGCTGATGCCGGGATTGCTCAACGGGATGAGGTTGCCAACGAAGGGGGTACGGCCAGTTCCGCAGGCGTTCGCGCTCGTAACCGGAATAGAGGGATTCGTGCAGGTCGCGGTCTGGCCGGTATTCGGATCGTAAACCTGGCCCTTGTATTCCGACAGGTTCAGGCTATTGTTAGTGACGTTGTAAAAGGGGATCGTGGCGGTGTTGGTGGCCTCCTCGTGATCGGAGACGCGCAGAAAATCGCCAAAGATGAAGAGTCGGTTCTTGAGGATGGGGCCGCCGAGCGATGCGCCGGTGTAGTTGTAGACCAGGCGTCCGTTGGAAGTTTTAGCGAAGAAATTGCGGGCGTTTACGCCGTTGTTCTCCATATTCTGGAAAACCGAGCCGTGGAAGCTGTTGGTACCGGACTTCAGCGTGACATTGACGACGGTCCCTACCGCGCGCCCGAACTCCGCCTCGAAGTTATTCGTCGTAATATCGACGTTGGCGATGGCGGCCGCCGGCGGAACCAGGATGATGTGGATGCCGGTCCGCTGGTCGTCGTCGATCCCCTCGATCTGGTACAGATTCACATAGGACGATTGGCCGTTCGCGTTCGTCGAGAGATCGTTGTTTGCGTTGAAAAACTGCGAGTTGTTGAACACCACAGGCGCCATGCCCGGAACCGTATTCAGCAGCGATTGAAAGCTGTTGCCGCTCGAAAGCGGCAGGTCGGCGATCTGATTCGCGCTCAGGGTCGTCGAGATATCCGCGCGATCCGTCTGCAGCAGAGCCGGAGCCGTGGTCACCTCGACCGTCTCCGACGTGCTGCCCGTCACCATCGCCACGTCCACGCGCGCGGTCGTATTCGTGTCCAGCACGATGTTCTCGCGAACCTCCTTCTTGAACCCCGGAGCCGCCACCGTCACCGTGTAGATACCGGGAGGAAGATTTGGCTCCGTGAAGTTGCCGCTCTCGTTCGTGACCGAGTTATGCACGGCGCTCTGTCCCGTCAACACGATCGTCACCTGGGCATTCGCCACGCTTGCCCCGGTGGCGTCCGCGACCGTACCTACAATGGTGCCGCTCACCGCCTGCGCATACAGCGAGCCACCCCCGTACACAACACACACCAACAAAGCGAACAGCAAAGCCACATGACGCAGACGCATTACAACCTCCCGGAAATAGACTGCAGCAAAAATCAATTAGTTTGAACAGCGGATCAAACTACTCACTCTGGCGCACTTGGTCAAGGTCTGGTCGGCGATTGTAGAAGCTCCCTGGTCAACACTCATCCATGAACAAGTCGGCCTTGCCATTTCGGGACTCCTACAAGCCCTCTCCTTCATGCACGCTTGCCAGCCTTCTACCGCGCCCACGCCAGCCCATCCGCGCCCTTGCCCGCGTCGATCTCGGCCTCCACCTTCCAGTCCGCCAGCCGGATCACCGCAACCTTCCCGCCGCACGAGACATAAGCCGCCTTGCCATCCGGACGAACCAGTATCTCCGTCGGCGTCTCCGGAACATCGATGGTCCGCGCCGCCTGCAGCGTGCGCAGGTCGATCACCGCCACCTGGTGCAGCGGCCGCATCGCCGCCAGCAGCCAGCGCCCATCCTTCGTCGACGCCGTCCCATACGCGATCCCGGGCAGTGCGATCCAGCTCTTCACGCTGTTCGTCGCCGTGTCGATCACCGCCAGTCGCGGCTTGCTCTGGTCCGCCGTAAACACCATTCGGTCGTCGTTCGAGATCGAGATGCGCTGCGTCATCGCCGAAATGGGAATGACCTTCACCATCTTCCGCGCCCGCATGTCCAGCACCGAAACCGTGCCCGGCCCCACATTGGCCGTGTACCCAAAACGCCCGTCGTGAGACAACACCAGCATGTGAGATTCATCCTGGGTCGTCGGCACCGACCCCACGATCTTCAAGCTGCGCGGATCCACAATCGTCACGCTCCGGTCCAGTTCGGTCGTCACATACAGCATGCCGCTTACCGCGTCGTAGACCGGGCAGTGCGGCCGCACCGCGCGTCCAAAGTCCACGCTCCCCACAATCTTGTGCGAGGGCAGATCGATCACCGTCATGGTGCGCCCATCGGTCCCCGCCCGGCCAACGCCCGCATTGCCGTAGATCGGCACGAACGCCGTGCGTCCGTCGGGCGACGTCGCCACCTCATGCCCGGTCACGCCCGCCACATCCAGCGCGTAGCTCTGCCGCGCTTGCACCGGATCGACAATGCTCACGTTATGATCGCCCTGGTTAACCACCAGCAGCACAGGGCTACTCTGTGCGGCCGGCTGAGCCCTCCCCCCGAACCAGAGGCTTGCGGAGAACGTCAGCAGAACTACACCGGATTTGAGGGTCAGGCTCATGCTCCGAGAGCATAGCACCCGCGAGCCCTCCCATGCAGGGCACCCATGGGACCGCTGTCGCCCCGACCTGGCCCAGCCTAGATCTGGCGTGCCAGCAGCAGAGTAATGTCGTCGGGTTGCTCGTGGTCGCCGATCCATTGCTTCACGGCTTTAAGAACCGTGGCCATGATCACCGGCAACGGACTGGTTCTGATTGGTTGGATGAGGTCGATCAGGCGCTGCTCGCCAAACTCCTGCGTGCCCTGCTCGGGCTCGGTCACGCCGTCCGTGAACGCGATCAGCAGGTCGCCGGAGCGTAGTTGGATCGTAGCCTCGGAGTAGGCCATGCCGGTCAGCAGGCCAACCACCGGGCCGCCGACCTCCAGGCGCTCCACAGTATTTGCCGCGGTAAGGATGATGGGCGGCGGATGGCCGCCATTCGAGTATGTCAACGCGCGGGTCTCGGCGGCGTAGCAGGCGGCAAACAAAGTGGCGTAGCGCGCTGACTGCGTGCTTCGGTAGAGCGAGCGGTTGATCGTCTCCATCATCGCGGCAGGCGACACGTTCGCTTGGCCGGTGGTGTTGGTGTCGAAGCTGACGGCGCGGATGGAGGAGTGCAGCGAAGCCATCAGAAGCGCGGCGGAGATGCCTTTGCCGCTGATATCCCCAAGGGTCAGGCAGACCGCGTTCTGCGGGCCGAAGATGAAGTCGTAGTAGTCGCCGCCCACCGAAAGCGCGGGAACGCAGACCGCGTGCAGCTCCAAACCGGCCATGCTGGTGGGCGATTGCGGGAACAGCGTGCGCTGAACCTCCTGCGCGATCGAAAGCTCGTTGAGGAGCCTGTCTTTTTCGCGCTGCTGCATCAGCAGGTCGGCGATCGAGCCCGCCATGCGGTTGAACGAGCGGGCCAGGTCGCCGAGCTGGTCCTGGCGCTGCACGGGGACGCGGTGCTCCAGGTTGCCGCCGTCGATGGCTCGGGTGCCGCTATACAAGGCCACCACAGAGCGAACGATGGTGCGGCTGACCGCGATGGCCATGACAACGGCCAGCAACTCGAGCACCGCGAAGGTGACAGCAACGGTCAAAAGAATGAGGCGCGCGGGCGCGCCGCCTGAGACGGAGCGGGCTAAGAGGCGGTGATAGAGGATAGTGGGGCGCGAAGCGACGACAATGATCGAGGAGATCGTGTCCCCCGTGTTCCACGCATGGATAGGAAGCGGCGCGCTGAAAAAAATGGGCACGTCGATGAGGTTGGCTGCAGCCGGAAGTGAGCCGCCCTTCAGGGCGACCTGGCCGGTGCTATGGCGTGCGGGTTGTGTAAGGGTGGCGTCATCCCTCACGGGCACGTCGTCTTCGTTGTGGGAGAAGATGCGAAGCACGCCCAGGCCCGGGTCCAGAGAGCCAAGGGTGGCTTCATCCAGAGGCTTGGAGCCGAAGATTTCAACGGGTCCCTGCGGAGTATCGGCCGTGTCGGCGGCACAGACATATAGGCGGCCATCCCGCTCGATGATGCCTCGGAAGGAGTGGCGCAGCCAGGCCGGAACGGACTCGCCGGGCAGGGCGAGGGAATCGGGAGCGGCACGGGTTAGTGGCTGCCAGTTGCCGTTGCGCAGGAACGAGACGCTGACACCCGTCGGCGGCTTGCCCGTGCTCGAGATCAGGTGCTGGCTCAGGACAGCGGCGCTGGTCGCATCGCCGGCGACCGTTCTGCTGGCTTCCTCCAGCGCGGCCAGCGCGGCGTTGGTGGAGTATTGGCCGGCGAAAAGGTACACCGCGATGCCGCCGAGGCTCGTGAAAAGGATAATGGGCGCAAGACCCATCAGAAGATACGTCACCGTAAGGCGGTTGCGGACCGACCAGAGGACATAACGGCTGAACCAGCGTGAGAACAGCACCAGCAGACAGAAGGCGAGCGGAATCGCGGAGACGAGCAGCAGGACGATGGCGACGCCGCGAAACACGCCGAGAACGATGCCGAAGATAAGGCACACGGCGAAGATGCCCAGAAGCCATACGGTGACGCGCTCAAGTGGGCTTCGGCGCGCAAGCCAGCCTTTGGTGTTGGAGTGGACCACCGGCGGTGGAGGTGGAGCAGTCGGCATGGTGCTGCGCCTTTCGTGCGGGACCAGGGATGAATGCTGTGCGCGCTCCATGATACGGTGCGCCGA
>CAXTPN010000052.1:0-4623 GCA_964246125.1 uncultured Acidobacteriaceae bacterium | reverse complement strand
CCGGCGCAGGGCGGCAGGGCTACTGGTGGGTACGCGCGGGGCAAGCGTGGAGTTCCGATGCGGAGGGTCTGCCACCGCAGTGATGCCGCGCCGCCACGAAGCGTACGACATGCCCAGCCGTCACACACACCGGAAGCCGTGATTCAGCACCCGCACGACCTGCGAATCACCAGTTTGGTCGAGAGCACCACTCTGCGCGGAGGCCCTTGCGACGATGCCTTCAGCCGCTCCATCAGCATCTCCGCCGCTCTCTGCCCCAGTTCAGCCACCGGCTGCTGGATCACCGTAATGGCGGGCGAGACCAGCGACGCAGCCACAAAGTCGTCGAAACAGATCAGGGCCATATCCTCTGGAATGCGCAGCTCCCGCCGCTGGACCTCCTGCAGAACGTCGATGCCCATCAGGTTGCTCGCCGCAAAGATCGCCGTGGGCTTCCCGCGCGACTTCCCGCCCAACGAAAGTTGATCGGCCACTGAGCCGGTGGTCGCTCCCACCAGGCACACCTTCACCTGTAGCTTGGCCTCGCGCATCGCGCGCGTGTACCCCGAAACTCGCTCCATCTTGGTGTAAATCCGTTCATCGTCCGCGACACACACAATGGAGCTGTGGCCATGCTCGATCAGGTGCCGCGTGGCCTGATATGCCGCCTCCAGGTTGTCCACGATCAGCGAGTCGGCAGCGACATGCTTCATCGGCCGGTCGAATGCAACCACGGGAACGCCGACGTCCTGCGCCGCGGCGAAGTGGTCGTTCTGCGAACCGATAGGCACTGTCAGCAGCCCCGCAACCCTGCGCTGCACCATCAGCGCAGTTCCCCGCCGCTCCAGGTCCTCGCGATGCCCTGACGCGACCATCAGGGTCAGGTATCCGGAGTCCCAGGCGGTCTCCTGGATCGCGCTGCAGCATGCCGCGAAGAATGGGTCCGCGAGGTCGGGAACGATCAGCCCGATGACGCTGGACCGGTTGCCCTTCAGAATCCGTGCCGCCTCGTTCGGCTCATACCCGATCTTCTCGATGGCCGCGCGTACCCGCCGCTCGATCTCAGGCGATACCCGCCGCGTCCCATTCACCACCCGGGAAACCGACATCACCCCCACTCCGGCGATCTTCGCGACATCGGCAAGCGTGGGCATCCCAGCCAGACTACCTCTACTTCACTTTGCACCGCGCGAAAAAAGTGCGCGCAACTCCCCCACGACATCCATACCAAAAACCACATCTACATCGAAAATCACCACTGCTAAACAGCGGTTTTCGCGGAAAAAGCGCCAAATTACCACGCATGGTAAAAGCCGGCATGTTCCGCCAGCCGAACCTCGGTACGAAACAACTCGCTGAGCACGGGGGCCGTGAGCAGCTCTTCTCGCCGCCCATCCGCCACAATGCGGCCCTCCCGCATCATCACAACTCGCTGCATTGCCGGAATGATGTCGGCTATGTTGTGTGTTATGTGCAACATAGTCGTGCCGCGCGCGGCCAGCGAAATTAGCAGGTCGCGTAACCCGCCCTGCGCGGACAGGGCCAGCGCGTTCGCCGGTTCATGCAGCAGCAGACAGTCAGCCGATCCTGCCAGCGCGCGCCCAACTAATATCCGCCGCTGCTGCCCCGCAGACATCTCCCCAAAGATCCTGTTCCCCAGCTCCCTCGCCCCCACCTGCTCCAGCACCTCCTCGGCTCTCTCCCGCATCTGCTTTGTAATGTTCAAGTTAGGCCATAATGTTGAACTGGAAAAGAACCCCGTCAACACAGCCTCGCGCCCGGAAATCTTCAACATCGGCTTCGCCGGAATCTCGTTCTGCACCACCCCCAAACGCCTCTTTAATTCAGTAACATCCCAGCGCTCACGCCCCAAAATGCTGACTCGGCAACCAGGGTTCGCCAGCGGATAAAGTTCACAGCAAATCGTCTTCAGCAAGGTAGATTTACCGCAGCCGTTAGGACCCAGCAACGCGATCTGTTCCCCACATTCCACCTTCAAACTGATGTCATGAAGGACAGCACGATCGCCGCGAACAACGGTAACGTGTTCAATTTCAATAAAGGAGGGCACCTAGCTTAGGTCTCCGGCCATTCGAGCGGATGCTGTAGCTTTCGCTCCAGAATCTTCTGATCCGGATCAAAGTCCGGTATTTCCCTTATCCAGTCGGCGTGGGGATAGAATGCAGCCTCGGGAATGAGGCCGATCAGTTCACCATTAGCAAGGGCTGTGCCATGTTTGTGGGCTAGACGCGCCACCGTTGCGTGAAGAGCAGGCACGGGCGTCAGGGTAAAGTCCGTGATGTTCATGGTGACTTGGGCGCGATTGTTGACCATAACGCCAAGTGCCTTCACACCTTGCAGACCGCCGGACGAGGCCCGCACTTCGCGTGCGATCGCCCTGGCGTGCGAGATCTCCGCGCCCGGTTCAAGATACAGATTGTATGCAATGAGAAAGCTGCGAGCGCCGACCGCGCTGGCTCCGGCGGTTGCGTGGAGTTCGGGGCCACCCACATCGGGACGCCGTGCCGAGTCTTTCAGCGCGGCCTCACGCAGACCCTCAAACTGGCCGCGGCGAACGTCTTCGAGCTGTACTCGGTCCGGCCTTGCGGCTGCCGCGCCATAGAAGTAGACCGGCACTCCGAAGCGACGCCATATCTGTAGGCCGGCTTGCCGGGCCAGAACGGCGGCCTCTGCAATGGAAATGCCGGAGACTGGCACGAACGGAATGACATCCGCCGCGCCAATCCGGGGATGCACGCCGGTTTGGCTGGTCAGGTCGATCAGGTGCGCGGCTCGCCCCGCAGCGCGGATTGCCGCTTCAACTACAGCCGCCGGCGGCCCCGCGATGGTGACAACGGATCGATTGTGATCTGGGTCGAGTGAGAAATCGAGCAGTCGAACGCCGTCGATGCACATGCTGGAGATGATCTCGCGGACCACCCCGGGGTCAACACCTTCAGAAAAGTTTGGCACGCACTCGAGAATGGAATCCGGGGTCATAGAGCAGAGGTGCGGTGTTCCATCAAATCCGTTCTTACTTCCACCAGGTGTAGCCAAGCGAGAACTGCACACTGGCGTTTACACCGGGGTTTCGATCGCCCAGCGAGGCTGAAGAGATGTGGACTCCGTTTGCGCTGAAATCGACTGAACGATTGGGGCGCGTGAAGTAGTGCAGGCCGACGCCGCCCTGGGGGGTGAAGTTCCATACACTGGCGTCACTATTGGGACCATTGGTTGTGAGGTTGGCGGTGGTATCACCGTATGCAGGGTACTTATGGTCGGTCCATAAGACGCCGCCCGCGGCCTGCACCCAAGGTGTAATCCGACCGTGGCGGGCGAAGTTCCAGCGCAGGATAATCGGGGTGACGATCACACCGTGGAACGTGCCTCCGACGGTGTAGGGCTGGGAGCAGGTGAAAGCGTTGGAGTTGGGAGACGGGACGCAACTGACCCGTTGGAAGGTGGGGGTAAAGGACTCCCAGTAAGGGAAGAGCTCGACTGCGTATTCGAAGTTTCCGCGGAGGGCTCCGGGACCTAGGTTATTGGTCAGCACACGGCCAGCATGCACGCCGGCCATGAGGAACTTGAAGCCGTCGCGGTGATCGGTGAGGCCGGTACCCCCCTGTGCGATCAGGCCCATCTCGAAAGGGCGGCGCGTCGAGGCAGACTCCAGGGGGTTCTGCCCGGAGGGCGTTTGTTGCGCCGATCCAAGCGAAAGGGATAGAGCTGACGCGACGAGGACTGCTTTGAGCTTCATCCTCAATGAGCCATCGCCGCTTCGTCGAAGTCGAAGTTGGAGTAGACATTCTGGGTATCGTCCAGATCTTCAATGGTTTCGAGCAGGCGCATCATGGCGTTGGCCTGCGCGCCTTCGAGTTTGGTGTAGCTGCTGGCTATTTTGGTGATTTCGGCGGTCTCTGTTTTGATTTTAGCGGCTTTCAGAGCGTTGGTGACGGCTTCGAAGTCCTTGGGTTCGCAGAGTATCTCCCAGTGGGTGCCTTCGTCGTTGAGGTCTTCGGCACCGGATTCGAGCACGATCTCCATCAGTTTGTCTTCGTCGGCGGCATCCTTTTCGATGGAGATGACACCCTTCTTCGTGAACATCCAGGAGACAGCGCCTTCCGCGCCCAGGTTACCGCCGTTCTTCGAGAAAGCGTGGCGAACTTCGCTGACGGCGCGGTTTTTGTTGTCGGTGAGGACGTCTACGATGATGGCTACGCCGCCGGGGCCATACCCCTCGTAGGTGATCTCGTCGTAGGAGAGGCCTTCGAGTTCGCCGGTACCGCGCTGGATGGCCCGCTTGATGTTGTCGGCGGGCATGTTCTCGGCTTTGGCGGCGAGGATGGCGGTGCGGAGGCGGGGGTTTCCGTCGGGGTCGCCGCCGCCGGATTTGGCAGCGATGGTGATCTCCTTGATGAGGCGGGTGAAGACCTTGCCGCGCTTGGCGTCAGCGGCACCCTTCTTGTGTTTGATGGTTGCCCATTTGCTGTGGCCGGACATGGAAGTCTACCTCGAAGGGAAGATTGCGCGGGTCTGCTGCCGCGCGACTTTCGGATTCTAGCAGGTATGCGAGTGGCTGGATACGCGGGTACCCCCCCTCCCCCCTAAAGTATCCAAAGTATTCAAAACAGGCCACTTAAGTCT
>CAXTPN010000051.1:6328-13937 GCA_964246125.1 uncultured Acidobacteriaceae bacterium | reverse complement strand
GCCTGACCTTCGAGTCGCTTCATCGTATTGAACCGTCAAGCGCATTGTGAGTGTGTCGCTTTGCCCCGTGGATCGATCAATCTTCCGCTACAAGCGGCGTCCGAGCGATAACCTCACCTTGTGATCAACCAAGGGCGGAACGTGTGAAAACTGACGAGCTTGCGCGAGTACGCCGGACTCTGTGGGCTGCTGCCGACGAACTGCGCGCGAATTCGACGATGTCGCCCGCAGAGTATCGCGGCCCAGTCCTCGGGCTGATCTTCCTAGCGTACGCCGAGCACCGCTTCGAGGAAGTGCGTCCCGAACTTGAGGCTAAGTCCACGCCTCGGCGGCCAGTTACGGCGGATGACTACCGTGCGCGCTCAGTACTCTTCGTCCCAACTGATGCATGCCTGTCCCATCTGGTGAATTTGCCAGAAGGCGAGAATCTGGGCAAGGCAATCGACAATGCGATGAAGCTGATAGAGGACTCGAACCCTGAGTTGCGCGATGTTCTTCCTCGTGGCTACCAGCGACTCGAGAAGTCCACGCTTAGTGAGCTGCTCAGATTGTTCGCACCACTTCCACGCCAGCTGACTGGAGACGCGTTCGGGCTGATCTACGAGGACTTCCTCTCTAACTTTGCAGCAAGCGAGGGGCGCCTCGGCGGTGAGTTCTTCACTCCGCACTCAATCGTCCGATTGATCGTCGAGATCATCGAGCCTTTCCACGGGAAGGTCTATGACCCGGCGTGCGGATCAGGCGGCATGTTTGTCCAGTGTGCAAAGTTCGTCGATAGGCATAATGAGTCCGCCAATCGCGAACTATCCATTTACGGTGTGGAGCAGAAAGAAGGCACGGTCCCGCTCGCCAAAATGAACTTGGCGTTGCACGGCCTCTCCGGCGAGATACGCTTGGCCAATAGTTACTACGAAGACCCGCATCACGCGGTCGGTGTCTTCGATTTCGTCATGGCCAATCCGCCGTTCAACGTGAATGGCGTCGACAAAGAGAGAGTCACTGGCGACCCGCGCCTGTCATCCATACCGCGGTCCGACAATGCCAACTACCTGTGGATTCAGCAGTTCTACTCGGCGCTCAGCGATCGAGGCCGCGCCGGATTCGTCATGGCCAATTCGGCCAGTGACGCGGGATACTCTGAGCGCGAGATACGAAAGCAACTCGTTGAGACTAATGCCGTAGACGTGATGGTCGCGATCGGCACAAATTTCTTCTACACCGTCACGTTGCCCGTCACGCTGTGGTTTCTCGACAAAACTAAGAAAGGGACAGAGCGCGAGAACACAGTGCTGTTCCTAGACGCGCGGCACTTGTACCGGCAGATCGATCGCGCGCACCGCGACTTTTTGCCCGAACAGATCGAGTTTCTCGCAAACGTTGTCCGACTCTATCGCGGCGAAGAAATTGAATCCGTTGATGGAAGTGACATGCTGATTAAGCAGCACTTCCCGGATGCGAGGTACATTGACGTCCCGGGACTGTGCAAGGTTGCGACCCACTCCGCGATCGCGTCAAGTGGGTGGAGCCTCAACCCTGGGCGATACACCGGCACTGCAATAGTAGAGGATGATGGCGAAGATTTCGCAGATAAGCTCGCACAGCTGTACGAAGATTTTTCCCACCTCAGTGATGAGGCGGACGCGCTTAGGTCAAAGGTTGACACCGCAGTTCAGGGGATCCTTGAACTATGAACAAATGGCAAGATGTAACGCTCGGCGAAGTATGCGAGCTCAAGCGAGGATATGACCTTCCGAAAGGTTCGCGAGTCGACGGAACCGTGCCAGTCATCTCATCATCAGGATTGACTGGATTTCACAACAAAGCGATGGCGCAAGCACCAGGAGTCGTAACGGGTCGATACGGGACCCTTGGCGAAGTTTTCTATATATCTGAAGATTTTTGGCCTCTGAACACGGCGCTGTACGTCCGAGACTTCAAGGGTAATGACCCGAAGTACGTGGCGGCACTCCTTCGCTCGATGAACCTCGCCCAGTACGACGGAGCGGCAGCAGTTCCCGGCCTCAATCGGAATCAACTTCATACCGTTCCGGTGCGGATTCCGCCCCTCGACATACAGCGAGCCATCGCTTCAGTTCTAGGTGCTCTCGACGACTTGATTTATAACAATGGTCGGCGCGTTGAAATACTGGAGGAGATGACGAGAGTAATCTACCGTGAGTGGTTCGTTCACCTCCGCTATTTCGGCCACGAGAAAGTTCCGCTGACGGACTCCCCCTTGGGGCCCATCCCGCGAGGTTGGCGGGTACAAACTATATCAACTATTGCCTCAAAGCAGAGATACGCTGTCACTAGCGGACCATTTGGATCGAAGCTCGGCCGAAAAGACTACCGAGATGAGGGAATTCCAGTTCTTCGTGGCGCCAATCTCCGGCTGGGTGGAGGATTCGATGAGACCGAATTGGTTTATGTCTCGGACGGGAAAGCGGATGAACTGCGGTCTTCGCTGACCGGGCCGGGTGATATTGTGATCACTCAACGAGGCACGCTTGGTCAGATCGGGATCATTCCCCCTCGCCCACGTTTCGAGCGGTACGTACTCTCGCAGAGCCAGATGAAGGTTACGACCGATTCGGAAGTCGCAGCGTCAGGCTTTGTTTATGCGCAGATGAGATCTGAGAGTACGACGCAACGATTCGTCTCCCAAGCAATTACGGCTGGAGTTCCGCACGTCAACCTCGCATTGCTCCGTGATTTCCAAATAATGGTGCCGCCGATCGCCGTTCAGAGAATGTTCACGGATAGGGTGGGCCCGTTGTGGGCTAATGCTCACGCCCTAGCGTCCCAACGGTTGAGTTTGATGGCGCTTCGAGATTTTCTTCTCCCTAAGTTGGTCACGGGACAGATCGGTATAGCGTCGCTGGATATGGACGTGTTGGTCGATGGTGCGGTGGCGTAGATGCCCTCGCCGTACACCGAGGGCGGCTTGGTAGAGCAGCCCGCTCTTGAACTGCTGGCCCAGCTCGGATGGACAGTAGTCAACGCGTTCAGCGAAACGTTTGGGCCAGCTGGGACACTCGGCCGCGACTCGATGCACGACGTCGTGCTCACGCATCGCTTGCGAGATGCACTACGGTGGTTGAACCCGCAACTGCCAGATGCGATCCGTGAGCAGGCCTTGTACGCAGTCGCGAAGGACCGTTCGGTCATGGAGCGGGTGCGGGCCAACCGTGAGGTCTACGACCTAGTCCGTGATGGGTACCGTGCCGAGTGGCAGGACGAGAACGGCGAGCGCCAGTACGCAATGGTGCGGTACGTCGATTTCCGTGACTCTTTGAAGAACGACTGGCTCGCTGCGTGCCAGGTCTGGGTAGCCGGTGACCTTTATCGGCGGCGCGCGGACACTGTACTGTTCGTCAATGGCATCCCATTGGTCTTGATGGAGTTCAAATACCCGAACCGGCCGGTGAAGGCGGCCTATGACGAGAACCTCACCGACTACCGCGACACTATCCCACAGTTGTTCGCCCCAAACGGATTTGTACTATTGTCGAATGGGTCTGAGGCGAAGATCGGCTCAACTTACTCGCCGTGGGATTATTTCGGCGACTGGAAAGTGATTGACGCTGACGGTACCCGCGGTGTGGTCGCGCTTGAGACAGCGATCCGCGGCACATGTGCGCAGGACAGACTGCTCGATCTGATCGAAAATTTCGTCGCGTTCATCGAGCGTCCTGGCGGGCTTATCAAGGTGGTCGCTCGGAACCATCAGATGCTGGGCGTCAACGCGGCGATCGAAAACCTCTACCGGGTCCGCTCGGCCGGCGACAAGCGACTCGGAGTCTTCTGGCATACCCAGGGCTCCGGGAAGTCCCTGTCGATGCTGTGGTTCACCCAGAAGGTCTTGCGGCTTGTCCCCGGCGGGTGGACGTTCGTCATGGTCACCGACCGCACCGAGCTAGACGTGCAGCTACATAGGGAATTTGCCGACGCAGGCGCCATCTCGCGCGAGGCGAGTGTACATGCATCGACCGCGGCGAACCTGCGTGAGCTACTCGCTGCAGACAATCGCTACGTGTTTACCTTGATTCACAAGTTTCGCCTCGACACCGCCTCCGGCGAGACCACTATGCCCGTGCTCTCCGATCGTTCAAACATCATCGTCATCACCGACGAGGCACACCGCAGCCAGTACGACACCCTTGCGCTGAACATGCGCCGCGCGCTACCCAACGCATCATTCATGGGGTTCACCGGAACGCCGCTAATCGTTGGCGAAGAGCTGACCCGCCAGCAGTTCGGTGACTACGTCAGCACCTATAATTTTCGCGATGCCATTGAGGACGGCGCTACCGTCCCGCTGTACTACGAAAATCGCATCCCCGAACTGCAACTGGTCAACGAGGACTTTGCCGACGAGCTCACCAATCTTTTGGAGGCTGCCGAGCTCGACGAAGACGCCGAAGGTCAGCTGGCGCGGCGCTTCGGCCAGCAGTACACGCTGCTTACTAGGCCGGAACGGCTGCGCCGGGTCGCAAAAGACCTTGTGGCGCATTTCGTCGGACGCGGGTTCACCGGCAAGGCCATGTACGTCGGTCTCGATAAGGCCGCCGCAGTGCGCATGTACGACTACGTACACGAGGCATGGGCCGAGCACCTCGAGGAGCTGCGCGCTCAGCACGATGCGCTGCCTGAGCTGGAGCGGCCGTGGTTGGCCAGTCGCATCGAGCTGATGGAAACCACCGACATGGCAGTCGTGGTCTCCCCGGCACAGAACGAGATCGCAAAGCTCGAGAGGCAGGGGCTGGACATTCGCCCGCATCGGGCGCGCATGAACGACGAGGACCTGGCCGGGAAATTTAGAGCGCCAGATGACCCACTGCGACTGGTATTCGTCTGTGCAATGTGGATGACAGGCTTCGACGCGCCGAGCGTGTCGACGATCTACCTAGACCGTCCGATGCGCAACCACACCCTGATGCAGACGATCGCGCGTGCGAACCGGGTCTTCCCCGATAAAGACAACGGCCTCATCGTTGACTACGTTGGGGTATTCCGGAACCTCGAGAAGGCACTCGCAATCTACGGCGCCGCGAACGCGGACGTCGAGGCGCCCATCCAGGATCTAGACTCGCTCGTCCAAGCCATGAACGGCGCGGTGGAGACTGTCATTGCGTTCTGTGAGTCCAAGGGCGTCGACCTGCTAGCAATGCGAGACGCGAAGGGTTTCGCCCACATTGCGCTCCGCGACACCGCCGTGGACAGCCTGCTGGTGGATGAAGACACTCGCACCACGTTCCTGACTGCTGCACGGCACGTACGGAAGCTTTTCAAGGCTCTGCTGCCAGACCCAGTGGCCGCCGCACAGCAGCACACAGTCGCCGCCATTCGTGTGTTGGCCGAACGCGTCACGGACGTCACACGGCCACCGAAGGCTGACTTGGAATTGGTCTCTGACGCGGTCGATGCGCTGCTGGACCGGTCCGTGGGCGCCGAGGAGTACGTCATCCGGGCCGCGGCCGAAGGCAGCGAGCCGGATCCGCTGATTGACCTGTCCCGGATCGACTTCGAAGGACTAGCTGCCAAGTTCGCGGGCCGAAAGCGCGCTGAGACCGACCGTCTTGCAGCGCAGTTGATGGACCGCGCTGTTGCGGCGGCCACTCGGAACCCGACGCGCTATGAACTGGTTCAGCGCATTGAGGACCTAATAGCCGAGTACAACGCCGGCAGCGTCAACATCGACGAGTATCTGCGTCGACTCATCGAGCTATCGAAGACGCTGACTGACGAGGAACATCGTGCTGTCACAGAGGGACTCACGGAGGAAGAGCTGGCCGTTTTCGACCTCCTAACGAATCCCGAGCCGACGCTCACCGACGCCGAACGAGACGTCGTCAAGGCCAGCGCCAAGCGGTTGCTAGCGCACCTGCACGACAAGCTCGTGCTGGACTGGCGCCGCCGCGCCGCAACGACTGCCGACGTGCGCGTGACGATCCGTGATGTCCTGGATGAAGACCTACCTGAAGATCCTTACCCGCCGGAGCTTTTCGACATCAAGGTCCAGGCCGTCTTCGACCACGTCATCACTGCCTACGGCGACGACGGGTCAAGCGTCTATTCCGGTGATCGCGTGGAGCCGGCCACCACCGGCGCTGGGGTCGCCACGCTTGCCGTACCCGACATCGCCTCAATCACCGATAGCGTCGTCGAGCGAATCCGTACTGACGCCGAGTTCGCTGCCCACGTCGCTGACCAGATGGGCTTGCCCGGTGGGGCGGCGCTGCGGACGGTTAATGAGATCCTCGCCGAGGATGAGGACTTTACGGTTGAGTTCAAATCGACGGCTCGCTGGGATCTGCGGGAAGCCAAGCCAAATAAGGCGATGGAGGACGCTGTTGTGAAGACGATCGCCGGCTTCCTGAACACCGACGGCGGCACTCTACTCATCGGCGTTGACAACTCAGGCACAGTGCTTGGGCTCGACCACGATTACGACCGGGTCCAGCCGAAGAACGGCGACGGCTTCGTGAACTGGCTCACCACGCACCTGATCAACGCGTTCGGCCACCCGCCCGTAACCCGAGTCCGTGCTCGGATCGTGGTTCACGAAGGCAAGCAGATCTGTAGGGTTGACGTCGCTCGGCACAGCCAGCCGGTATGGGCAAAGACCAGCAAAGCCGAACGTGTCTTGTTTGCGCGCTTCAACAACTCCACCCGTCAGGTGCCCGCCGACGAGGCCGACGCGTATGTCAGCGTCCGGTGGCCTACGTAGGCTGCCCGTGCACTACGCGCAGTCTTCGCCGTAATCCCTCCTCCCGAGGAGGCTTGTTCCAGGGTGTCGCGTAGTCGACCCCGGGGCTAGGTCGGTCCTCACCTAGAGTCAACGACGACAGTGGACAGCACAGCGTTAACCTCACAGCGCGGGTAATCTAAATGAATACGTGTGCTTCTCCAGCTAAAGGATCTCCAGCCTGCGCCTGATTCGTGCGTACTTGGGCCAGGTGTTATAAAGGTGCCCGAGCCTGCCCGCGACGATCCCAGAATGAATCCCTATTTCTGATGCGATTCGCACTGCTTCTGCGGGGCTGGTCCGTTCTGTAAGTCTTTCCGCGTAGGGCGGAGGAACGAGGATTGACGCGGCATAGTCATTCGCAGCGCTCTCCTGCCCGTCTGCATCGTCAGCGCCTATAAGGTCGACCACCATCTTGCGTTTCGGGTGCAGCAGCAGGTGGGCCGCTTCATGAAAGAACGCGAACCAGAAGCTATCATGATGACGATAGCGACCCGATAGCAAGATCATTGCTTTTCCCGGATTGATCCAGCGCGCCGCGCCAGATGCCCGGCAACCCTTTACCTCTGCCACGAACTGAACGGCGACTCCTACAGCTCCGCACTCGCGCTGGAGGTCTGCAAGCGCCAGGTGGTCGTCCTTGAGCGTTAGCTCAGGCAACGTCGGGAGAAGCTCTGCGAATGCCTGGCTATCATAGGTCCCCGTGGCCGCGGCTTTGGCCAGCCGCTCGCCGATCATGCCACGATCGGTTCGGTCGCAACCATCCAGGGCGCGCATCAGGATACGGTACGCGCCTTTCACGATCGCTGGTACCGGCCCGAAGACGCCGCGATCATCGCTTCGGGCGACGCCGACCCGGCT
>CAXTPN010000051.1:4256-6318 GCA_964246125.1 uncultured Acidobacteriaceae bacterium | reverse complement strand
TACAGCGGTTGCGTAGGGGTCAACGTCGGCGTGCTGCGCACGACGGAATCCTGCTGCAACGGGCTCCGCCCATACCCTGTCGTACGCATCTGGGTCGGCAACCTCAAAGAAGCTGAGAATTTTCTCGATGCGAGTCAAATCATCATCGCCCTTGGCGATTACTGCCCGGCTCACTAGCTCCCGCAAAGGGAACCGACGGAGCCAACTCTCGTATCGCAAGAGGTTTTCACGCGCCTTCTCTCTCGCAAGACGATCCTGATAATTCGCTTCCAACGAATTCCAGATAAAACTGGGGATCCCGAGGGTTCGCTCTAGCCGGAGAGCCATGTCGGGCGACAATGCGGCACTGCCCTTAATGACTTGGTTAACATGCTTAGCAGACAAGTTCGTGCGGCTCGCAAGCTCTGCCTGGGTGAGTCCTCTGGCGTCCAGTTCCAGTTGCAGGAGTTCTCCGGGCGCCGCCGGGTAGTCCGGAGAAAACGCTGTCATCAATCGTTCCCGTGGGTAATCCGTCCCTCCCGCACCCGCGTCGCGGAGGCGCGCAAGCACCTCTGACCTGACGTCGGGGGCTGCCGCTGGGGTAGGTCCGTCGTCCGAGGCGCTCATGCTCCCGCCACAGCTGCAGGTACCCGGGAGACGCTGATCACTGCAACGGCACACACAGCGGTCAGATCGCCTTGGTCGCGATCTCGACCGCCATCGGACGAAATCGAGCCGAGTGCCCGCACCATCAACTGGATCCCCCCAAGGCCGATCAAGTACTCTGCGGCGCCCAAGTTGGCTTGATGAACGCGTTCGATGGTCACCGTTACGAATGTCGCGAGGTCTGCCAGGGTCTCGGCAACCTCGAGCAGCGATAGGCAGCACTTCACCAGGGCCCACGAGTCGCCGAAGACACGGACGAGTTGTTCCTTGGTCGCACACAACTTTTCAACTGCGGCATTAGCAAAGGTCAGCTGCATCGACGCCCCCAATCGCCCGAGGTTCACCGTACTGGTAGATCACAGAGCCTAGCTTGCTCTCAGGCGGCCTGGTCAACGACTGGCCCACGCTGCGGGCGCCTTAACAGCGCGAGGGTCGCAACTGGGCGCCAGCCGGCCAAACCGATCAGGCGCGTTGACCGGATTGCGCGCCCATTAGTGACAGCACTTGGCCCGGACAGCGCGAGAGAGTCGCGGCGAGCCGTCCACCCACCTGCGGCCTCGACTAGAGCCCGTCCTTGCTCCTGGGGAAGCGACCGGCGCTCCCCGGCTGCCGGGTGAAGCGACACGACGCCCGAAGATCCAGTTCCCACCCATCAGCCACGCCACTGTGCCATCATGCATCTATACAGATTAGGTGCTTTACCTGATCGGTAAAGAACAGGAGAGGTAATGTCTGAGCGCATCAAGATCACTGCGGTGGCCGACGACGGCGAGCACGTGACCGTCGAGGAGGACAAGGACAGCCCGCTATACCACCTGCTGCATGCGGCGGTCCGCGAGCTGTTAGGAAGAGGCCTGTGATCCAGATCAAGTCATTCGCCACAGCTATGCCCGGCCCGGGCCCGAGGCCGCCACGGCCGGTCACGCTGATCCTGAGTAGCGGGGTGCTTGAGTTCACCCAGCACCAGCTTCATTCGCTCAGCGCCGGCACAAGCGAGTCCTGGTGGTGTGGGCCGGACGCCCACGAGGCCAAATTGCCCAAGTCACGCACGTCATTACCCCCAAAGCTCACGCCTCCCGCGACCACCTCACCCTCCCAAGCGATACCCGGGCTGAACTAGCCGCCTACCTGCGCCGTGAGGGACTCCTCCTGTTCGCGGACCTCCACACACACCCGGAAAGAGCCTTTCTGAGCCAGGCCGACCGAGCCAGGCCGCTCAGCGTCCGGCCCGGGTTTTACTCCGTCGTCGTGCCGGACTTCGCCGACGGCCGCGCCGGCGACAAGTGGCGGTGCTACGAATCGACTGGTTCAGACTGGGAAGAGGTGGACTGCGATGGCCGGTTCCGTCCCGGACCCTAGTGACCGCACGCGACGGTTCTTGAACAAGCTAGGCGCGAAGGAAGCCATGGTCGCTGGC
>CAXTPN010000051.1:1989-4246 GCA_964246125.1 uncultured Acidobacteriaceae bacterium | reverse complement strand
GCTGCTCAGACTGTGATCGAACTTAATGCCGCGCGCCTCGATCCGCCCACCGAGATCGCGCTCGCCATGACCGCGATTCTCCTGGCGCGCCTGGACGACTTCGCCCCCATCATCCGCATCGTCACGCCACGCGACCGCACGGTCCCCCTACCTAGACTGCCGGACACGCCACTACCCGAGGCACTGGCCACTGCCCACACCGGCTTCGCGTCCGTCGGCAGGATCACGGCCTCCCCTGCCGGGCGGTGCGACTTGCGCTTGGTCTTTAACGGCCCAGCTGACGGCATCCCGGTGGACACCGCCGGATGGGCCGTGGCGATCGGGCACCGCCTTGACGGAACCGGAAATGGCCTTGCCGCCGCCTATGCTGGTGCCCTCGCTGCCGCCGAGGCACTCAAGGTCATCATCGGCCCCCTACCCAGGCGCGTCACGCCATGGCGCGGCGTTGCCTCTCTGTGGGACAACTCCATGACCGCAGGCACGGGGCCGCCAATCCCTGACCTCCACCTCGGCGGCCACGCATGGATAGGGGCTGGCGGCGTCGCCTCTGCGACCGCTTGGACCCTCGCATCGCTCCACTACGCCGGGACTCTTCTGGACGGACATGGCAACGTGATCGACGACGACACTATTGACGAGGACGGCACCAACCTTAACCGGCATCTGATCGCTCTCATGACCGACCTCAAAGCCAGCATGGCTAACCTGCTCGCCGGACTCCTCACGCAGTGCGGCCTCCGATTGGAACCACTACCCTCCCGATGGGAGACCCTTATCCAGGCCGACCGCCATCCATCCCTCGCCGTCATCTCCGTCGACGACGACGCCGTCCGGCGTGCTGTCCAGTACGACATGCCCAAGACCATCGTTAACGCCGGTACCGGCAATCACGGCGAATATCAGTCAAGCACCCACGACTTCCTGTACGGGGCCTGCCTCGCCTGCATCTCCCGGGCGGACAAAACCGTCGCCGGCCCAGAAGCCGGCCTCGCCGCACGGCTCGGGATACCTGAGGAAGTGCTCAAGCCTTTGCTTAGCAGTACCTTCCCCATCCCCAGCGGCATCTTGGCTGCAGCTCGGCTGACCGATCAGGAGCGCGCCCAGATCGCGCAGCTTCCCGGGCGACGCCTCCTGCAACGCTTCTGCGACGACCTGATCCTCGCCGATAACGAGCCAGCGGTAAGCGCGCCCATGCTGTCAGCCGCAGCCGGGGTGCTCCTCGCGGTCGAGATGGCAAAAAATGTCCTACCCGAATCGCCAGGCGCACCAGGACGCGTCGTCCGCACCAGCATCCTCACTGGACCGCATGAGCACTGGTCCAGCCAGCGAGCAAAAACGGCTAGTTGCCAGTGCACAGAGCCTGTTTACCAACAACATTATCGATCGCGTTGGCCCACGTGAGCATCATCAAGGTGAGAGCCAAGCTCGTCACTATCGAGCGCAAACTCAGCGGTTATAAACCGTGGGCTTTTCGGTGCAGTCCCCCCGCAGAATTAAGCCCCCGCGCCTGCCGCTGACCTGGCCGTACGCATTGCCCGCAGGCAAGTCCGGGTGATCTCGCAACCCACTCAGCTTAGAGGTCCGGCCCACGGGGGCAACCTCAGGGGAATCCGGTGCCGCCGACCATTAGCTAGGATTCTCCTTCATTCACTTATCCGTGAGGGCCCGCACACGGTAAGGGCCGTCGCTCTCGTCCGGAGTGTGTAGTTAACGAGACAGACCCTTCTCGTCCTGTGCGTTGCGCATGCGCTCGCGGCCTGCGCTTTGCATATGTTCGCGTCTGCGCATCTCGATGAGGTGAAGCTCGACCTCCTTCGCAATCCACTCCTTTGCCTTCCGCGAAAGTCTGCCTGGCTGCTGCTGCTGAACAAACTCCAAGAACGACAGCATGCCAGCTGACTGATCGTTGCCGTACGAATCCTGTGTAGGTAGCTCCAGCAAACGATCTAGATCAGCCTGCGTGAGTTCATCGACTACCAGCTCAAGCCGCATGAGCACGATGTTGCTCTGGTCATAGCTCCTGGTGAAGTCAGCCTCGTCAAGCCACTTGTTCTTAAGTACCTTGCGAACCGCTGAGGACGAGATGCTGACCGGTACGTTCAGCACCCGCAGCCACTTGCCGCCATCGAAGTCACGGTAGAAGGCGGATGCAGATGGGTAGCTGTGACGCTTGTCGCGGACTACGTCTTCAATTGCCCTGATCGTCTCTTCGCTGACATATCGCGTGATCAGGTCGTAGGACATACTCGCGAGCGAG
>CAXTPN010000051.1:0-1979 GCA_964246125.1 uncultured Acidobacteriaceae bacterium | reverse complement strand
CGGAGGAACTGGATGGCCATGTTGAGGAACTTGACGCCCTCGAAGAAGTCCCTCTCGGCCTCGCTTGTCGGCTGTTGGCCGAACAACTTCTCGATGTTTGCCGCCGCGAACGCTTCAGTAGCCTTCTCCTTGCCGGTGATCTCGCGCAGCTTCTCGCGCACCAGCTTGTAGGACTCCTCGACCGCATGGAAATAGTCACCGGTTGCGAGGTACTGCCCAATATGGTTGTAGATGTCCTCGTGGATCTCGATCTCGATCTTGTTCTTCAAGACCGTGGCTTCGGTGGTGAAGATAGCGGGCGCCGGGTCGGTGTGCGTAGCCGTAACCGTCAGCACTGCATCTGCGGCCGGGGCGCTGCTGAGCCCCGTGGCGATCTTCCGCATCCTGGTGATCTGGTCGTCAGTGATGTCTTCGCCCGAGAACCCGGACGAGCCAGGAATAGCCTTCCTTGCCTCGACGTAGTCGGCAAGTGCGGCGAGTGAAGCTGACACCTCAACGTCCGACCCACTCTTCCATAGAGCACGCATTCGGTTGGCTTTGGAGTCACCAGAACCCGGGTACTTCTGCTCGTCGTAGATGTCGATGCCCAGGTCACCAAAAAAGTCGGCAAACGAGGCGTTTGAGAAATCGAGGACGTATCCTCCGCCCATACCAAGAACGCCCTCCAGGAAGATCTTGTTTGGCACTGACAGTTTACCCATTTCGCCAGCCTCACTTATTCCTGACCACTGAACTCAGCCTGGACCGCAACGACAGGCTACGTGACCTGAATCAGCACTTCAGCTTTACCGAGCCTGGCTTGCTCCTGGAGCGAATCCCGGGCTTCTGCCTTACTGGGTAGGCGGTCCGGCACAGCCTGGGAACCGCGGATCACCATCATGAGCAACTCATACGACCCGACCAGCGCGACCGCCGGCCACCGCCGCCCCGGCAGGCCCGCGCTCCAGACCAATGGGCCACGTTGGCCGTGAGCGTCGCTGCGATGCCCAGGCCGAGGAGCCACCGTGCCAGTACCGGAACCGGCATCCCGCGTCGTGCCGATTCCAACATCACTATCGAGCTCGGGTAGATCAGCCCATCCACCGTGAGCGGGACCATACGTCCCGTCCATCCGGACGTCCCGTCTATACAGCCTCGCCGTGCCCTCGGACGAGAGCGTAAGCATGCTCATACGACGCCGCAGCGACCGTCGCCACGCCGACCACGGCTAGCTAGGTCGTCCACCTGATAATACGGTCAATCGTGGTCACCGAGCACCGCCATCAAGCGTAAACTCGCAGGTCAGGAGCTGTGAGATTTGACTTTCTGATACAGTCGGTCCGCATAGTTAAGCCCCCGCGCACGACCTCCCACCTCGCGCGACCCGTCCACCGGCGCGCAGGGCTGCCGGCAGACAGATAACCCGTGACGGTCTACAAGTTCTCGATGTCCGCCGTAACGGGTTCCGGTGCACGCCAATCGCTGTCAGAAGGATGACAGCCGTCAGGGGGCGGGGATGCAGCGGCGCGGTCAGTGGCGGGATGCTCCGGATCGGCGGCGAGAAGATAGCGGATCAGGTCGGAGGAACCGCTGACGGCAGCACCTGCAGCGAGCACGGCCTGCGAGCAGGAGCGTGAGGTCAGGTAGGTCAAACTCCCCGCGGTCACGCCGATAGCACAGGCGATAGCCCTGATGACATTGTTCTTGGAAAGCATGCTGCGTCTCCTTTCAATGGCGGGCTGCCGGTTGGCCCGCTGCTCTCAGGAAGCCAAAGCGGCCCGGTGTTGTACCACGCCGCAACCGGGTGTTGCGGGTAATGGCAATGCCCTTGCGAGGCCGTCATCTTTGCCGGGGGTCACTTACCACCGATGATGGGACCATGTCCGAAGTCGCCTGCAGGTCCACCGCCGGGCTGAAGCCGCTAGCCCCGGGCCTCAGCTCAGAGGTGCTGGCCTGGGTGACTGAACTGCGGACGATCTGGGCGGCGACAGGACTGACAC
>CAXTPN010000050.1:0-13986 GCA_964246125.1 uncultured Acidobacteriaceae bacterium | reverse complement strand
CACCAGCAGAACAGCGGTGGACAAAACAGCGGCCAGAACAATGCGCCCGGCGGCACCAAGCGTTGGAAGAAGAAGTTTCGCGACCGCGACCGTCAGCGCCCACAGGAGAACAATCCCGGCAACCAGCAGAGCACACAGGGCGCGAACGGCAGTGGCGGAGGGTTTCGCGGGGCGGACACGCATCAGCCGGGCAACGGCGGCAGTTCTAAACGCAAGGGCGGGTTTGGCGGAGGCGGCGGCAAGCAGCAGCGTGGGCCGCGCAGCTTCGTCGGGCCGATGGATCACAGCTATCGCGCGGTGAATGGCAACGTCTTCGACGGGGCTTCGACGGTGGAGTCGCAGGTCAACTATGGCGGCAGACAGCGCGCGTACCAGGGCGACTCACAGCCGATCGACTACTCGCAGGGACGCGCGATTCCAATCGCCGCCGATGCGCCCACGAAAATCTACTTCTTCATTGACGACCTGTTCTTCACCGCGAAGATTCAGGAGACGGCGCGGAAGCTCGGGGTAAAGGTTGCGTTCGTCAAGAATGAAAAGGAGCAGATCGCCACACTGACAGAGAGCGCCGAAGACGACCGTCCGGGGCTGATTGTCTTCGACCTGAACAACGCCAATGCGAAGCCGCTGACGCTGATTCCCAAGCTCAAGACGAAACTGAAGAAGACTACCTCGATCATCGGCTTCCTCTCGCATTTGCAAGGCGACCTGAAGGCGAAGGCGGTAGAGGCGGGCTGCGATACGGTGATGCCGCGCGCGGCGTTCTCGCAGAACCTGCCGAACCTGCTGCGGCGGTACGGAATCGAAGACGTCGAAGAACCGAACTATAACCAGTAGCTGCTAGCCTGGAGGCCACGTCATGTGGCGTCCGCCGAGGATGTGCAGGTGCAGGTGAGGGACAGTCTGGCCGCCGTCCGCGCCGGTGTTGATGACGATGCGATGGCCGCCCGGCAGCGCTGTGCGGGCAATCGCCGCAGCCGTATGCAGCATGTGCCCCAACAGTTCCGCGGGCATCTCCTCCACGTTGGTGAAGTGCTGCTTCGGGATGACGAGCAGGTGCGTGGGCGCCTGCGGGTTGACGTCCGGGAAGGCGAGGCTCAGGTCGTCTTCATGCATCGCTTTGACCGGGATGGTGTGCGCGGCGATCTTACAGAACAGGCAGTCAGACATAGCGTTTCATTTCCCTTCCCCATCTACTTTGGGAAGTACTTCGGATTCTCGCCGGGAGCCCAGGGGTCGTAGTGTTTGGCGAAGGCGGCGCGCAGCCAGATGGGCGGATGCGAGCCGGTCCAGAACTCGACGAGCGGCGAGGGGTCCGGAGCGGTAAACGAGTTCTCGCCCAGCAACTGGAAAGAGGCTCGCCCGGTGGCTTGAGGATCGGCGATGACGCCGTGTACCACCTCCATGCCGTAGACGTCGGCGGCGTGCTCGTGGGCTCGGCTGAAGGCGCTCTCGATGGGCGAGGTGAAGAATCCGATCACGCTCAGGACCAGCACGAACACCGCCAGCGCGGCCCAGTTATCTTGCGCGGGAATGCGCCACTGCGGGCCGAAGCGACGCAGCAGGAACTGGAAGAAGTGAAAGCCCAGAAAAAATGACACGAGCACGACGACGAAGGAAAACAGTATGCCCGTGACGATATGTCCCAGGACATAGTGTCCCATTTCGTGGCCGAAGATCAGGAGGATCTCGTCGGGCGTGCCTTTCGCAATGGACGTGTCCCAGACAACTACGCGCTTCGATGCGCCGAAGCCGGTCACATATGCGTTCAGCGTCGTCACCTTGTCCGAGGCCTTCATCAGGAACATGCGTTCCGGCGGGATGTCGATGCCCTTGCCCTTCGCAACCACCCTCTCAAGCTGCGTCACCAACTCAGGATTCGTCTTGGTCAGCGGCTCGAATTTGTTGAAGAGCGGCTCGATGATGTACGGCGACGCGAACACGGCAAGGATGGTGAAGGCCATTGTCGGGAACCAGAGCCACAACCACCAGCGCCGGGGAAACCTGCGGATGAGCCAGAAGAGCAGCATCACGCCCAGTCCGCCTAAGACGAACGCAAGCCCGAAGCTCTTGCCTTGGTCGCCGAACCAGCTGCCCCAGCCTTGAACGCTCAACCCGTACGCGCGTCGGATGTGTTGGTCGTAGAGGTCGATGGGCAGGCCAAGCAGTGTGGTCAGCAGAAGAAACTCGAAGAAGAAGGTGAACCCTTGAACCCAGCGGTTCTTGCTCAGATTTACCGCCACGTTGCGCAGCCGGGCTACGATTCGAAGCTGCAGCAGCAGGAGGAGCGAGACAATTCCCCAAGCCGGCGCGGCGAACGTGACGATGTTGCGAAGCCGGTCCAACGTCTCGGCCTTGGCAAGTTTGTCCGGTGGCAGCGTATAGGCAGTGTGATCGTTCTCGGCAGCGGCAAGCGCGGCGGCTTCGGTAGGCGTCGTGAAAGCATGCGCCGGGATGGCGAGCAGCGGAAGCGCAAGACAGCTGAGAAGAAACAACAGGAGCGGGCGTAGTCGCATGGATTTCCTTCGGCTTGCGTAATGGCGTGGGTCAAGTGTGCATGAGGAGCGCGCCGCACGCAATGGGGGCCAGGCCTGACCGTGTAAGACGTGGAGCGCTGCGTTTGTCGTTCGTCTAATCCCTGTACAGGCCATCGAGTAAACTGGAGTAGGCGAAATCGTAGCGAACAGGCGGAATCTCTTTTGAGCAAGCGTAGGTTGTCGGATCTGGCAGTTGGTTGTGTCGCGGTGTTTTTCGGAGTAATGGCACATGGCGCGGCGAGCGCTGGAGCGGTGGCGGAGACCAAAGCCGCCGCGAAGCCCGACTCGGTCCTGATGCAGGTGATGGAGTCCGAACTCGACCGTGCGATGTCCTCGCTGGGTTCATCCGCGCCCGCCAAGCCGGACGCCCAGGCGCAGCCTCAGCCGAAGCCGTACTTCATGAGCTACGCAGTGTCGGATGTCGAGAGCGTCTCGCTGTCGGCGCAGTTCGGCGCGTTGACGGGCGAGAACGAGAGCCGGCGGCGCTCCGCCGATGTGCAGGTGCGGCTGGGCAGCGAGGCGCAGGACAACACACACGGCACCCATCGCAACAGCGGCCTGACCACCATGCAGCTGCCGCTCACCGACGATCGCGCTGCCCTGGCGCGAAGCCTCTGGTTCGCCACCAATCGCGGCTACGGACGCGCGCTCGACAGCTTCCTGCAAGTCAAGACGGAGCAGCAGGTTCGCGCCAAGGAGGAAGATTCTTCGGCGGACTTCTCCGCAGAGTCTGCGGCGAACGCGATGGTCCCGGTGGATGCGAGGTTTGCTCCGGACGCGCCGTTGATGAAGGATAAGGCCGAGTGGGAGAGACGCATCCGCGAGCTCTCCGGCCTGTTCAAGCAGTTCCCGGATGTCTTCTACAACACGGTGAGCCTGCAGGCCTCGAACGAAGAGGACTATTTCGTTTCAAGCGAGGGCGCGCGTGTCAGCACTCCAAGCCACGTTGCGCGCCTGGTAGTCGTGGCTCGCACCCGCGCCGCGGACGGCATGGACCTTTATCGCGTGGAGACCTTTGAGAGCGACGAGCTGGGGCGTCTGCCGGACCAGAAGATGCTGGTCGCGAAGACGCTCGCGATGGCGAAGAACCTGGAAGCGCTGCGCGATGCGCCGATCACCGAGCCGTTCGATGGACCCGCGATCCTGAGCGGCCGCGCCAGCGCCGTCTTCTTCCACGAGGTGCTGGGGCATCGCCTGGAAGGGCAGCGGCAGAAGGGCGATGAAGAGGGCCAGACCTTCACCAAGCTGCTGGGCAAGCCGATTCTGCCCACCTTCATGTCGGTCTCGGACGACCCCACCATCAGCAGCTTCGAAGGCACTTCGCTGAGCGGACACTACGTCTACGACGATGAGGGCCAGCCCGCGCGCAGGGTCAACCTGATCAAGGACGGCGTGCTCGAAACTTTTCTAATGTCGCGCCTGCCGATTGCAAGCTTCGCCGCCAGCAACGGCCACGGACGCGCTGAGACCGGGCACATGCCGACGGGGCGCCAGGGAAACCTCATCGTCACATCGTCGAAGACGGTCTCCGAAGCTGCATTGCGCGAGATGCTGAAGGCCGAGGCGAAGAAGCAGGGCAAGGCTTACGGGCTTTACTTCGAAGACATCTCCTCAGGCTTCGCGGTAACGAACCGGCGCAGCCCGCAGGCGTTTTCCGTCGTGCCGCTGGTCGTATACCGGGTATATGTAGACGGACGGCCGGATGAACTGGTGCGTGGCGTCTCCATCGTAGGGACGCCCCAGGCCGCGTTAAATCGCATCGTTGCGACGGGCGATCGCCAGGACATCTTCAACGGTATCTGCGGCGCGGAGAGCGGAAGCATCCCGGTCAGCGCCGTTGCGCCTGCGATGCTGGTCAGCGAGATCGAGACGCAGCGCCAGGCGCAGGGATCGGCCCGGCCGCCCATCGTTCCGCCGCCCGCCACGGTCGCGGCACATGAGGTGTCCCGTTGAAAATAGGCTCCAGAATCCTTATGTATCAGAAGCGGTTACAAATTGCACTTGCTGCGGGTTTATTTGTAACTGTATTGGTTGCAAATCAGATCTATGCACACGCAGCGCAGTCCAGCGGTACCAAATCCGCTGGCGCCGCTCAGGCGGCCGCCGCCGATCCGCTGCTGAATGCGATGCAACAGGAGCTTGATCGCGAGCGCGAACTGCTGCTGCTGCCGGGCATGCAGCGGCCCTACTTCATCGAGTACCGCCTGGATGATTTTCAAAGCTACGAAGCGCTCGCGAACTACGGCGCCCTGACCCGCGAAGAGGCGAATCATCAGCGCATCGTTCGGGTAACGGTGCGCATTGGCGACTACGCATCGGACTCGAGTTCCAGCCGCGGCGAAGGCTCGGTCGAGCTTGCGCCCGAGGACAACGATCCCGCGGCCCTGCGTTACGCGCTGTGGACGACGACGGATGAGGCTTACAAGAACGCGCTGCGCGGATACGCGGCCAAGCAGGCGCAGTTGAAGCGCTTCGAAAAAGCTCCGACCGAGCAGGATTTCTCCGTGGCCAAGCCGACACTCTCGGTCGAGCCGCTGGTCACGCTCGATCTGGACCGATCTGAGTGGAAGAGGCGGATCGTCGATGCCAGCGGCACCTTTCTCTCCGATCCTGTATTCAGCGCAACCGCGAGCCACGTCCAGTACAGCACCGCAAACGTGCGCGCGCTCGTGGTCAACCGCTTGCTGGTCAATACGGAAGGCAGCGTCGTGCGGCATGGCTACAGCGGCTACAACGCCAGCTTCAGCGTAGGCGGGCAAGCCGAGGACGGCATGCGCCTGAGCCGCGACAATGGCACCACCGCAGCGCATGCGAGCGAACTGGAAGATGCCGCGGCCTTCCATCGTCGCGCCGTGGAGGACATCAAGAGCTTTGAGGCGCTGCGCAACGCGCCGGTGGCCGACGCCGAGGACTTTCATGGGCCAGTGCTCTTTTCCGGCGATGCCGCGACCGATGTCTTGAACCGTCTCTTCGTTCCGAATGTAGAGGCGGAGCGGCCGGAGATGGGAACGACCGCGCGCACCACAGGCGCGTACCAGTCCAGCTATAAGGCTCGCGTGCTGCCGGAGATCCTCGACGTGGTGGACGATCCGCGCGAGTCCAGCTTTGCGGGCCGCTCGCTGATCGGCGCTTACACCGTGGACGACGAGGGCGTTCCCGCCCAGGCTGTGGAGGTCGTCGATCACGGCAAGCTGACGAACTACCTCACCAGCCGTACGCCGGTGCGCGACTTCCCCGGATCGAACGGACATGGCCGCGCCGCCCCGGGCCAATCCGCGCATGCCGCGGCTGCGGTGATGATCTTCAAAGCGATCAACCCGGTGCCCTCCGCGGAGATGCAGCGCAAGCTGATCGCGATGGCCAAGGAACAGGGCCGCGACGTCTACCAGGTGGACACGATGGGCGGCGAGTTGGTTCCGCGCGTTCTCTACCGAGTGCATCCCGATGGCTCGCGCCAACTGGTGCGCGGAGCGGTCTTCGACGAGCTTGACAACCGCAGTCTGCGCAGCGATATCGTCGCGGCCGGAGATGATGCCTATGTCCAGCAGACGCTCGGCGCGGTGCCGGAGACGACCATCGCCCCGAGCCTTCTATTCGGCGACATCGGCGTGAAGCGCGCCACGGAGGAGCAGCAAAAGCTGCCCTACTACGCGCCGCCGGAGCTGACGCCGGGCAAGCCTTAATTTGTGCGGATCAGGTAGGGCTCCGCATCAGGCAGGTGGATGGATTCGGCGATGCTCGCCGCCGTCGCCCGATCCGGCTGCGCGGGGTTGATCCTCACCCAGTGCCCCGTAGGCCCGGCGAATTCGATCACTTTGGCGGTCTTATAACGGCGCAGCAGATCGTTCTTCAGCTGGATCGCGTCGGCTGGATCGATGAAGACGCCGATCTGCACGCACCAGCGCCCCTCGGGGTCGGCGCTGGCTTTCGCGAACGCCTCGATCTTTACCCTGGCGGTGCCGGCGCGATACACACCGATGGTCTTAGCCGCGGCTAGCGAAAGATCGAGTGTGCGTCCCTGCACGAACGGTCCACGATCCGTGATCTTCACGATCACCGAGTCGCCGGTCGCCAGGTTGGTGACCCGAACGGTCGTGCCCATCGGCAGCGTGCGATGCGCGGCGGTCATGGCGTTCTGATCGAACACGCTGCCGTCCGCCGCCTGGCGATTGTGATACGGAGGACCATACCAGCTGGCAAGGCCGACTTCGGTCGAAACGGGCTTGCCATGCAGGTCGTCCGGCTCAGGGGCGGCGCGATTCTTCGCAACAGCAGCGGGGGCGTTATGAGGGTAAGCAGGCGGTCGCGATGTGCTTATGGTAATGGGCGGCGGCGGGGGTGGAACGTAAGCCACCTTAGCTTGATGGCAGCCCGCGATTGCGCCAAGCGCAAGCAGCACGGCAGCCCGCCCGCGATGTACCGATGCGTTCACGGGCGCTTGGATGGCGGTGCGGGCGGCTGCCGGTTGGCATGGTCCATGCGTTCGGCCAGCCGATGCAGCTCGGTCGCGGCCGCTCGCAGGGCCACCGAACCGTTGCGCCGGACATCCGGCACCACCTCATCGTTGATGTACTTCATCAGCCGTTGCACATCCTCTTCCACATGGCCCGCCGCCTCGCGAAGCCGGTCTTCCCACGGTTGTTTCGGAATGTCTGTCGGCATCGCTCACTCCCTATCGATTGCAGGCGGTCCGCATGGACCTTCTCCAATCTAAGTATGCGCCGCCGTACTTTCGTGTGAAGTGAATTCGCGCATGCTGTGCCATTCTGGTAACCCGCACCAAAGATTTGAACCTGCGCCTTCTATCTTTCATCCAAACAATCCTAAGGCAGCTGCGCTGCGTCCAAGGAAACAATGACCAAGCCATCTCGTGTGCTTACGCTATCCACTCTTCTTGCGCTGCTTGCAGCCTGTCCGGCACTGTGCCGTTCGGCTCAAGCGCAAGCTGCCTCGCAGGCCGCGCCGGCAGACAGCCTTCCAGATAGCCCGGGAGCCACAGCGGCAGCCATCGTGGACGAGTCGAGCAGTATGCAAAACTCCAGCACCTCTCAGCCACCGCCGCAAAACCGCGGAACCAGGGAAAAGCCCCCCAAGCGGCTCTTCGGCATCGTTCCTAACTTCCGCTCTGTCAGCACCGACGAGACGTTGCCGCGGCAAACCAAGCAGGATAAGTTCATCGACGCCACCAAGGACAGCTTCGACTACTCTTCCCTGGTCCTGGTCTCCACCGTCAGCCTGGTGAGCTATGCCGCCAACTCTGACCCTGAGTTCGGAAGGGGAGGGCTAGGGTACGGACGATATCTATGGCATGCAGCTGCTGACCAGACCATCGAGAACTATCTGGTCGAGTTCATCATTCCGGTTATTGCGCATGAGGACACGCGTTTCTACACTCTGACCCGCGGCAGCGTCGCCCGGCGCGCCGGGTCCTCCCTCCGCCCGGGATTCGTTTCCCAAACCGATTCCGGCAGGCCCACCTTCAACCCGGGCGAGATCTTCGGCGCGGCAGCGGCCGCCGGCATCTCAAACTTCTACTACCCTCGCGCGGCACGCACCTTCAGCAACTTCGGAAGCAAGTACGCCACCAGCCTGGGCATCGATGCGGCCGCATACTTCGTCAAGGAGTTCTACCCTGATATCAGCCACGTCTTCACCCGCGGCAAGCACCAGCCCACTCCATAGCCGCTTTTGAAGGTACCTGCACCATGCAGTTGTCGAGTTCGTCTCTGATACCCTGATGTTGCGCAGTGGGAATGTTGCGCGACGTAACCTTTTCAGGTTGCGTGGGTTCTTGAAGACATGAGGCAACTCTCCTGGGTCTCAATCCTGACTGTGCTGATTGTGGCCAGATCGTACTCACAGTCCGGCTCCCAAGTCGCGCCTTCGCCGACGCCTCAGCCTAATGCGGCGGAGACGCTGCCCTCTGCGCCCGGCTTTCAGGCCGCGGAGCAAGCTCAAAACAAGCCCGATCCCTGCCTTTCTTCAGCCGCTCAGGCCCCCGCTTCCGAATCCGATAGCGCGGCTCAGGCGCGCAGGCCCTGCGCCGCGAATCCTGAGAACCCCTATAAACGATTCCTGGACAACGGCAAGCCTATCCCACTGACGCCCCGGCAGAAGGGCTACCTGGCCTTTCACGATGTGATCGACCCCTTCAACCTGCTTACCATCGCCGCGAACTCGGCGTTCACGGTCGGCATCAACTCGCATTCGGCGTATGGCCCCGGCATGCGAGGCTTCGGCAAAAACATCGGTTACAGCTTCTCCCAGGATGCCACAGGCGAATTCATCGGCACCTATGCTATCTGCTCGCTGCTGCATGAGGATCCGCACTACCACCGCATGCCCGCCGGCCGCCCCTTCGAGCGGGTTGTCCACGCCATCAGCCGTACCATCATCGCGCAGCACGACAACGGCACGCCCATGCCGAACTACGAGGTCCTGATCACTTACCCCGCCTCGGCGGAGATCAGCAACCTGTACGTTCCCGGCGTGCATGGCGACGGACCATCGACCGTTGCACGCATTCTCACCGGCCTCGCCACCGACCCCATCAACAACATCATTACGGAGTTCCTGCCCGACTTCGCCAAGCGCTTTCACGTTCGCATCGTCTTCCTGCAGCAGATCATCAACCAGGTGGCAAGCAATCCCTGACTAACCGCAGGGCGAGCCAGATCAATGGCTATGATCGTGCCCATGATGATGGTGTGCGTGTGCCCCTACCGCCTCCAACTCCGGCGGCGCCGAGCAGCCGTGGGTCGTCTCGCAGCCTTTCGTCTCGAACTGAATCGTGGTGTGCGAGATGTGGAAGCCATCCCACAGCGCATCCTTGATCTTATCCAGGATCGACGCACACTCGGCCACGCTCATCTCGCGATTCTCGGAGTCGATGGTCACATGGCTGGCCAGCGCGTGTGAGTTTGACCCCAGGCTCCAGACATGCAGGTCATGCACATTGGCCACGCCCGAGACCGCGGTCATCGCGGTACGAATCTCGCCCAGTGAGACGTTTTTCGGCGTGCCTTCCAGCAGAATATTCAAGGTCTCGCGCACGATCCCCCAGGACGACCACAGGATCATGCCGGCGATGACCAGCGACAGCACCGGATCGATCCACTGCAAACCTGTAAACAGAATGCCTGCGCCGCCCGCGATCACCGCCGCCGTCGATAGCGTATCGCCCAGCATGTGCAGAAAGACCGAGCGGATGTTGACATCGCCCGAAAACTTCCACAGCAGCGCCGCGATCCCGCCGTTCATCAGCACGCCGGCCACCGCGACGTACATCATCAGGTGCGGCTCCACGCTTACGGGATAAGCCAGCCGGTGAATGGCCGAGAACGCGATCCACACCGAGAGCACGCCCAGGGTGACCGCGTTGACGAACGCCGCCAGCACCCCCGCGCGCTGGTAGCCGAAGGTCTTGCGGTCTGTCGCCGGTCGCGACTGAAAATACACCGCGACAAACGACAGAATGATCGCCAGCATGTCCGACGCGTTATGCCCCGCCTCGGAGATCAGCGCGAGCGACTGCGCGCGCAGTCCGAAGAACAGCGTCGCGCACACATAAAGGAACGTCGCCGCCAGCGATACCTTCAAAATGCGCTGCATCGTCGCGTTACTGGACGCCACCATGTGCATCGTTCCAGTGTAATCCCTGCTGTCCTGGACTCTAGTGACTCTGGCTGGAGAGCCGCCCGTGCTGTGGTGCCGAGCCGGTCCAGAGATTGCTCCACAGCCCGTTCCAGGTCTCGGCCACCACGATGCTGTCAGCCGGGTTGGCGCGGTTATAACGCACCTGCACCGGATAGTCGAGGCGCAGGTTCCTGACCTGTGGCGTCAGCGCCGAAACATCCTGCGAGCACTCATACGTCACCCCCGCGATCCGGTACCGGTAGATCACCGCGCGTGGCTCGATCTCCGATGGCTCCGCTTCAATCAGCGAGCCGTCGACGATGCGCCCGTGTGTCGCAAGGTGCCGCCGCCGCCGTTCCTCCAGCGCCTCTGCCGTCGGCCTTCGCTTCAGCATCAACGCAACAGCCGCAAGGGCAGCCAGCGCAATCCCGCCCGTGGCGACGCCTGCCACCAGGTGCCAGTGCCGCGCGAGATGGAAAGGCATGTCCATGGCTCCAACGGTAGCCGATCCGGCTGCACCGCAACAGTTGCAACTCGGGTTCAGCGGCGCTCTCGACCATTGGACGCAACTCCCTCGGCGTTGGATTTGAAAATCGGCGTCCAGTCCGGCAGCGGTATACTGAGGAGTGCCCCAAAACCAGCGTTTAAGAACAAAATCCACGCAGCAAACACGATGGAGCGGCCACCCCTCGGGCCTTGCCCTTGATCTGGCCGAAGCCCGCCGCATCCGCTCCACCACTGTCGTCTGCGTTCGCCGCTTCGACCGCGTGGTCATGGCCGCGGACGGCCAGGTCTCGCTCGGCTCCACCATCATGAAGGGCTCGGCCAAGAAAATCCGCCGCCTCTACAACGACAAGGTTCTCGCCGGCTTCGCGGGCTCCACCGCCGACGCCTTCTCGCTCTTCTCCCGCTTCGAGTCCAAGCTGGAGCAGTACGCTGGCAATCTCAACCGCTCCGCCGTCGAGCTCGCCAAGGACTGGCGCACCGACAAGATGCTTCGTCAGCTCGAAGCCCTGCTCATCGTCGCCGACGCCGGCCAGACCCTCATGCTCTCCGGCACCGGCGACGTCATCGACCCCGACGAAGGCATCATGACCATCGGCTCCGGCGGCCCCTACGCCCTCGCCGCCGCCCGCGCCCTCATCGCCAACACACAAATGACCGCCCGCGAGATCGCCGAACACTCCATGAAAATCGCCAGCGACATCTGCATCTACACCAACAGCAACGTCACGATTGAAGAACTCACCACCACTTGAAAGTTATGACTTCACTCGTAGCCAAATCTCGAACACGGCTGCGGCTTGTCACTTCCATTCTTCTTGTATGTGCAGTCGCTTTCCTAATTTTCATCTTTGGATTGTTGCCACGCCCGCCGGGAGTGCAAGGAACCTACGTCCACATTATTCTTCTACTAATTCCGTCTACTGCCGCGACAGCGTTTGTTGTTTTATCCGAGAAGGCGTACCCTCGGCGACGACCTGACACGATTCGTCCTGTTCATCGGAGTGGTATGCGTTGCGTTTATGGGCTGCTTGTTCTTCTTCAAGACTTCAATAACTAGCCTCAGCCGTGCAACTAACCAAATAGGTTATATTAGATGGAGAAGCGAATACCTCGTTGCGATCTTCCAACCGTCTGGAGACTGATCGCGGAAGGCAAGGTCCGAGCAACGGCGACTGCTACCAATGCAGCCGAGTTGCTCGGATTCGACTTCGATGGGATGGTCACCGTAGTGCTCGATCTCACTATGGACGACTTCTACAAATCCATGACGACTTACGTCGACGACAATGTCTGGCAAGATGTCTACCGACCTACAACGAAGTCCGGTGACCTCTACCTGAAACTCACGGTGGTCAACGATGTGCTGATTGTCTCGTTCAAGGAGCTGTGATCCATGAAGTGTCCCATCTGCGGCAAAGCAGAACTGATCCACGACACCCGCGACGTCTCCTACACCTACAAAAGTGAGGAGACGACCCTGCCAAGCATCGAGGGCGACTTCTGTCCCGCCTGCGGCGAGATCATCCTGGATCGAACGAACTCCATGAAAATGGGTGCGCTGATGCGAGAGTTCCACAAGCAAGTCAACGCGGCGATCGTCGATCCTGAGTTCATCGTTAGCGTTCGAAAGAAGCTTGAACTCGACCAGAAGGAAGCCGCGGAGATCTTCGGTGGCGGCGTAAACGCCTTCTCTCGCTACGAGAACGGCAAGACTCGTCCCCCACTCGCGCTCGTCAAGCTCCTCAAAGTGCTTGAGCGCCACCCCGACCTGCTCTCCGAAGTCCGCTAACTGCACAATAGATAAGGTTTAAACACCCATGGCAATATTCCTCCCCGGCACCGCAGAAGACCAGGCCCTCGCCCTCGACGAATTAACTCCCCGCGAAATCGTAGCCGAACTGGACAAGTACGTCGTCGGCCAGCACGCGGCGAAACGCGCAGTCGCGATCGCCCTGCGCAACCGCTCCCGCCGCCAGAAGCTCCCTCCCGACCTCGCCGACGACATCATGCCGAAGAACATCATCATGATCGGCCCCACCGGCGTCGGTAAAACCGAGATCGCCCGCCGCCTCGCCAAGCTCACCAACTCTCCCTTCCTCAAGGTCGAAGCCTCCAAGTTCACCGAGGTCGGCTACGTCGGTCGCGATGTCGAATCCATCGTCCGCGACCTGGTCGAGATCTCCATCGACCTCGTCCGCGAAGAAAAGCTCGAAGACGTGGAGGACAAAGCCGAGCTCGCCGCTGAAGACCGCCTCCTCGACCTGCTCCTGCCGCCCTCCACCGCCGCGCAGAACGCCGCCGCCGCCACCGAGGTCCCCGGCACCAACGTCATCCAGCTTCCCGCCTCCATGGACACCACCGCCCCCGAATCCGCGGACAAGAAACCTGAATCCAGCACAGACCGCACCCGCGAAAAACTCCGCGCCCAGTTCCGCGAAGGCCGCCTCGACGAGCGCACCGTCGAGCTCGACGTCCGCGACCGCAACCAACCCTCCTTCGAGTTCATCGCCGCCCCCGCCTTCGGCAACAACGGCCCCGACGATAATTCCTCCGACATCTCGCTGAAAGACGTCCTCCCCGGCCTCTTCGGCCAGCGCACCAAAAAGCGCAAGATGAAGGTCGCCGAGGCCTTCGAGTACCTCGTCCAGGAGGAAGAGCAGCGCCTCATCGATATGGACCAGGTCACCCGCCTCGCCGTCGAGCGCGTCGAAGACTCCGGCATCGTCTTCCTCGACGAGATCGACAAGATCGCCGGGCGTGAAGGCGCGCACGGCCCCGATGTCTCCCGCGAGGGCGTCCAGCGCGACATCCTCCCCATCGTCGAAGGCACCACCGTCTCCACCAAATACGGCATGGTCTCCACCGACCACATCCTTTTCATCGCCGCCGGAGCCTTCCACGTCTCCAAGCCCTCCGACCTCATCCCCGAGCTCCAGGGCCGCTTCCCCATCCGCGTCGAGCTCCAATCCCTCACCGTCGGCGACTTTGTCCGCATCCTCACCGAGCCCAAATCCTCGCTCGTCAAGCAATCCACCGCCCTGCTCGAAACCGAGGGCCTCAAGCTCGAGTTCACCCCCGAGGCCCTCGCCGAGATGGCGGAGTTTGCCTTCCGCGTCAACGAAACCACCGAAAACATCGGCGCGCGCCGCCTCCACACCATCATGGAGCGCGTGCTCGACGAGATCAGCTTCCAGGCCCCGGACCTGATGAAGTCCTCGCGTGCGGAGACCTCGCAGGAGGGCGTGGTAGCCGAGGTCGCTGCGTCCGCGCCGCTGGGGGTGCCGAGCGAGACAACGTCCGCGCCGCT
>CAXTPN010000049.1:0-14222 GCA_964246125.1 uncultured Acidobacteriaceae bacterium | reverse complement strand
GCCGGTTCCTCGACCCCACTCGCCCCCTCAACCCACGAAGAAAACGGCCCCGCCATGCAGCGCATTCTCAACGCTCACGGACGAGCCCTCGCCTGGACCATCGCGCGGCCCTGGTCTCTGGCCGTCATCGCCATCATCCTGCTGGCCGCGGGCTATCTCGCCTACCAAGGCCTCGGCACCAACCTCCTCCCCGCCATGGACGAGGGCGCCTTCATCCTCGACTGCACCATGCCTGCGGGCAGCTCCCTCGCCGCCACCCAGCGCGTCATCTCCCACGTCGAGCAGATCCTCCACGAGACGCCCGAAGTCACCATCACATCCCGCCGCACCGGCCTCCAACTGGGCCTCGCCGCCGTCACCGAGTCCAACTACGGCGACCTCACCGTCCGCCTCAAACCCAAGCGCTCCCGCTCCATAGACGAAGTCATCAACGACGTTCGCGCCAGAATCAAAGAGGCCGAGCCCATCCTCGACGTAGAGTTCACCCAGGTCCTCGAAGACAACATCAACGACCTCTCCAACTCCCCCGAACCCATTCAAATCAAGCTCTTTTCCAACGACACCAGGCTCATCCATGAGCTCGGCCCTAAAGTCCAGGCCGCCATCGCCGCCATCCCGGGCATCGTCGACACCCAGAACGGCGTGGACAACACTCTCTCCGGCCCTTCCACCAGCTTCCAGGTCGACCCCGTCACGGCGAGCCGCCTCGGCTTCACCCCGCGCGAGATCGCCGAAGACGCCACCTCCCTGCTCGACGGCCTGCCTGCCGACGCTCCTATGATCGTCGATGGCCGCCCCTACACCGTCCGTGTCCGCATGTCCGCTGACCACCGCGCCTCCCTCAGCGCTATCCGCGACACCGTTTTCAACTCCGCCTCCGGCCACACCGCTACCTTGAGCGCCCTCGCGGAAATCGTCGAGCTCCCGCCGCAGAACGAAATCCGCCGCGAAAATCTCAAGCAAGTCGTTCTCGTCAGCGGCCGCCTGGAAGGCTCCGACCTTGGCGGAGCCATGGCCAAGGTCAAAGCCGCGGTAGCCAAGCTCAACCTACCCGCCAGCGTGGACGTCCAGTACGGCGGCACCTATCAGGAGCAGCAAAGATCCTTTGCCGAGCTCGCCCGCGTCCTGGTCCTCGCCCTGGCCCTTGTTTTCGGCGTACTCCTCGCTGAGTTCCGCAACTTCTCCGCCCCCATCGCCATACTCACCAGTTCCATCCTCTCCGTTACCGGCGTGGCCCTCGCCCTGCTCATCACGAAGAGCAACTTCAACGTAGCCAGCTACATGGGCCTCATCATGGTCATCGGCATCGTCGCCAAGAACGGCATCCTCCTGCTCGACGCCGACGAGCGCGCCCGCGCCGAAGGCCAGCCGCCCATCGAAGCCATGCTGCACGCTGCCCAGCGTCGCCTCCGCCCCATCGTCATGACAGCCCTGGCCGCCATGTGCGGCATGCTTCCCTTGGCGTTCGCATTCGGGGCCGGCTCCCAGATGCTGCAACCCCTCGCCATTGCCGTCATCGGCGGCCTGCTCCTCTCGATCCTCCTCAGCCTGATCGTCACCCCAGCCATGTACTACCAGCTAACCGCGCGCAGTGAAGCCCCGGTATTGCACGAGCAGAGGCAATGACCACCCGTGAGTATGCGGAACACCTGTTTCGGCAAGCGCTGGCTGCCGTGGATGTCCCCGCAACCATGGCCGCGAATCTGTCCTGCGACGGGACGACACTCCGCATCCGCCATCTTCAGTACCAGCTCAATCAGTACGACAGCATTGTCGTAGTCGCAGCCGGAAAAGCCGCGCTGCCCATGACTGACGCACTCGCTAAGGTCGTTCTGCCGCGCCTTCTCCCATACCAGCAGTTGCAAGGTGTCGTCGTCACGGGAACCCTGCCGCCGGAGCCTCTTCCGCACCTCCGCTACTACGTCGGCGGCCATCCCATTCCCAACGAAACCTCCAGAATTGCGGCTGAGGATGCCCTGTCGCTCTTGGCAAAGTGCAACCAACGATCGCTGGTTCTCTTTCTCATCAGCGGAGGCGCATCCGCAATGCTCGAGAAGCCGCTGAACCCAGACATCTCAGTGGATGACACCGCCTCCTTCTACAAAGCGTTGGTTCACTCTGGCCTGCCCATCGTGCAGATGAACACGCTGCGCAAGCACTTTTCCGCCGTCAAAGGAGGCAGGCTTGCACAAGCCGCGGAGCTCGCGACACAATGCACCATCATCGTCTCCGACGTCCCCGAGGGTTCGCTCGACATGGTCGGATCAGGCCCGTCCCTGCCCGACACCTCCACCACTCATGACTGCCGGCGCATCCTTGCGAGCACCCCGCTCGCTCACAATCTGCCTCGAGGCGTGGTCAGCCTGCTGCTCGCGCCCGGCCTTCCTGAGACCCCGAAGTCACAAGACTTGGCCTTCGTCAAAGCAAGTCACCTTTGCTTGCTGTCAAATGCTGATCTGCTTCGCGAAGCCGCCGCTCTCGCCGCTGCCGACGGCCACCACGTCGTGATTGACAACTCATGCGACGATTACAACTATGAGAAAGCAGGAGCCTATCTTCTCGATCAAGCTCGCGCACTCAGCTTCAAACACCCGAAACTCTGCCTGTTGTCCGGCGGCGAGATTTCGGTCCGGCTCCCTGCTGAAGTAGGAATAGGCGGCAGAAACCAGCAGTTCGCCATGTGGTGCGCCCTGCAGATGCAAAAGACGCGCGAACGCATCACCGTACTGAGCGCAGGCACCGACGGACTTGACGGAAACAGCCCAGCCGCGGGAGCCATCGTGGACAACAACACCTGCGAGCATGGAGAACGACTCGGGCTAAGCCCCCAAGCATACCTTCGTCAATACGACAGTTTCACCTTCCTCGACGCGGTGGGCGCAGCACTCATTACCGGGCCCACCTATACCAACATCCGCGACCTGCGTATCCTGCTCATAGATCCTGAAACGTCAAGGAGTGGCTAACAAATCTCTGGCACTCGATTGATCTGAGCTTGCGGTTGAGAGCACGTCTACTTCGTCGAATTCACGCCTCCCCGATGGATCATACGGAAGAAATACCTGATTTGATCCCGTAACTAGATTGCTAAGAAGAAAATCAGCCGAAAAATAGCAGTGAATTCCTCGTTCAAACTCTACAAATATTCCATCACTCACTAAACTTACAGCCCGTATCTGATCGTCCACGTTATACCTCTTTTCCAGATGCAAAGGCGACGAAGTGCCGAATGCGGCCTCAACCGAGGCTTCTGCCATTCAAACCCTCACTTCGTCTTCTTCACAGACCCGAAAGTTGTAAGCCGTATGGCCTGGAGCCGACGCCATGCCGTTTAGGAACTCTTCTCCCAAATCGGCTTCGCGTAATCGACTCTTGTACGTTTTCCTACGAGTGCCTTGCTAGTTGGCCACGATCACTGTAATGGGCGCGGACAAGGTAACGTTATTGCTGATGTCATGTGCCCACAGTTGCAACGTATGTGGGCCATTTGTCAGCGTGGTAGTGTCCAGCGGGTACAGATACGGAGCGTTCGTAACGCGCCTGCTTCCTACTGCCTGGCCGTCAACAACGAGAAACGAGCCGGCGCTGTCCAAAAAGAGATTTACATATGCAGTGGCAATCACCGTTCCTGATATGGTCTGCCCTGCGGCGGGCGAAGTGATCGCCAGATATACGTTGGCTGCGGCTGCCGCGTTTACAGTTTGGATCACGCTCGCCGATCCCCCGTTGTAGTCTGCGGCGTCCGTCGGGGTAAACGTTACGCGGATGGAACTCGCCCCTGTGCTCAGTACCGCGCCCGCTCCAGGCCTGTAGGCAAAAGTTCCGGGCACGTTGGCGCTTGCGTTCAACTGTGTACCAGACAGACCCGTGCCATAGGTGATCGCCGCGGGAGTCGCCCAGGATACGATTGGATTCGCTTTAGCGACCGTCAAACTCACCGTCGCGCTCGTACTTGTGTAGTTCGTCGTATCCGCGGGCGTAAACCTGACCTGCAGGGTAGCGACTCCCGCACTCAGCACGGTACCTGCCGCAGGCGTGTAAACAAAGCTCCCGGGCACACTTGCGACCGCATTCAACTGCGCTCCCGAAAGAGTTGTGCCGTAACTGATGGAAGCCGGCGAAGCCCATGAGATTGTCGGCGTCGACTGCACCACCTGAGTGACGGTGAGGTTCGTCGAAGCGGAAGCGGACGTGTAGTTCATCGTGTTCGCTGGGGTGAACGTCGCATGCAGCGTGTTGTTGCCTACAGACAAAACCGTACCGCTCCCTGGCGAATAGGAGAACGTGCCCGGCACATTGGCTGAGGCGTTCAACTGCGTACCCGAAAGAGCCGTACCGGATACGATCGCGGACGGAGTGGCCCAGCTTATGACCGGGACCGCAGGCACGATGGTCACGCTCGTTGAGACGGCTGCAGAGGTGTAATCGGTCGTATCCGCCGGCGTGAACGTCACCCGAAGTATGTTCGTGCCGCCATTCAGCACAGTACCTGCGGCAGGCGTGTAAGCGAAGGTTCCGGGCACACTTGCGACCGCGTTCAACTGCATTCCCGAAAGAGCCGTGCCATAGATAATGGAAGCCGGCGAAGCCCATGAGATCGTCGGCGTCGACTGCACCACCTGAGTAACCGTGAGGTTCGTCGAAGCGGAAGCGGACGTGTAGTTCGTCGTGTTCGCAGGGGTGAACGTCGCATGCAGCGTGATGTTGCCCACAGGCAAAACCGTACCGCTGCCTGGCGAGTAGGAGAACGTGCCCGGCACATTCGCTGAGGCATTCAACTGCGTACCCGAAAGAGCCGTACCGGATACGATCGCGGACGGAGCGGCCCAGCTTATCACCGGAACGGCGGCCGTAACGGTTAAGTTCGTAGAAGCGGTCGCCGAGGTGTAATCGGCGGTATCGGTCGGAGTAAACGTGACCAGTAGCGTATTCGAGCCGGCATTCAAAACGGAGCCTGCCGCTGGAGTATAGACGAAGGTCCCAGGCACACTCGCGACCGCGTTCAACTGCGTTCCCGAAAGAGCCGTGCCATAGGTGGCCGCTGCAGGGGTCGTCCAGGTAAGAACCGGCGTGACCTGCGGCTTGACCGCGATCACTCCAGCAGCTTGGTAAATTGAGACCAGAGTTGGATCGTTCGCCTGCCAATAGTCCGCATGGCCCATCAGGATGTCGCCGTTCTTGACTGTCTGAGTCAGTTGCGGCGTATAAGTCGCCAAAGTCCCGGCGGACACATCATTAACCAGATTGACTCCAAACGCCTTCGGATAATAACTGTAGATCGATGCTGGCGTGCCGAGAGAAGTTAGATCAAGGAAGGAGTAGAATGGAGCGGAATATGCATAGTAGCGAGGGGTACTCTCCTCGGGAATAAAAAGAAAACTAGGATAATCGCTGATAAGCTGCTGGAATATTGCCGGGTCCAGAGTTCCTCCGTTGGTATCCACCGTGGAGTCCACGTAAAAGATTGTTGCTCCCCAACGTGTGTTCGCGTAACTCGCCTTCTTTTCCAGATTTGCAATAATCGTCGCGTTGGACGCCAAATACATCTGGCTCGCCGTACCGTTCGCGCCAAACGTAAATACCTGCGGCCGCACACAAAGCCCGATTTTCAGCCCGGCGCTCGACATCGTTTTAAAGTACGCATCGTCCAACTTCTGGCCGAAGTATGCGGACTTTGCATCCGTGACGATGCTCTCCATCTCCGGCGCCACCGTCGCAATCTGCTCCGGTGAACAAACATAGCTCGTGCTTTGAGGATACTGCTCTCCTTCGACATCCCATGTAATCACACCTTGGCCGTTCAGCGCCTGGGCAGTGCTCACGTTGTTCCTCGCCTGGGCCAGCATGCGATTCTGAAAAGCCTGCAAGCCGTTGGACGTGGTGATGTCTACCGATGAGTCATTGAAATAGCGGCGTGGATTGGTAGGAAAGCCGCCCGGCAAGGTAATGTTCGAATTACTCGGAGAACTCGCCAGATAAGCCGTTCCAATAATACGTTTATCCGTCCACGTCATGCGATTCGGGTAAGTCGCGGCAAAGCTGGAGTAGGCATCGCTCGCATTCGCGGCCGAGCCTTCGGGGGTGAATCGCAGCGAAACTGTATAAGTGAAGCTGCTCCCCGGCTGGACCGGATCGTCGTTCCTGGGGTAGAACGCCGCCAGGCCATCCGGCGGCGTTGCTGTCATAATCGGCGCATAGGTTGCCGTTCCCGCGTTCTTCCATCCGCCATAAAGTGATACTGATTCATTCGGAATCACCGAGGTGACAACGCCCGCGCCGAAGTCGGCCGCACTCACGCCCGGCCCGGTCGTCGTAATCACATTTTGGTTATACCCGTAGAAGCCCACCGGATCCTGAGGAAAGTGCAGCGCGAACGGATAAACCTCCGCACCGTCGAAGATCACTCCTGAGCCTGCGTTATTCGTCTCCGTCACGGTGATGTTTAAGTTACTGCCGCTTTGCACGAACTGCGTCGCAATCGAGCCCCACGAGAAGGTATAAGTCTCGGTATTAGTCTGCGCGTTCCAACTCTCGCCGTAGTTGCTCTCTCCCCATCCATACCCACCCGTCGTCAGCAGGTTTCCATTCACGTCCGTCGACTTCATGTGCCAAATATGAAACGCATCCGCGGGGTAAGCGCCCACATCATCCAGCACGACCCCGTTGTATGCGATCGTCTGAACACCCTTGTTCCCGTAAGTCACTTTTAGGCCCGATTGTGCCGCGACGGTTCTGACCGACAATGCAATTCCAACAATCGCGATCAAACAAAGCACACGCGTCCTACAGTGGTTCGTCCTCATATTCACAAGCCTCTCTGCATACTTATCGGCAGCTATATCGCAAAACGAGAGAACTAACTCGCATGGAGTGGCTGAACAACGGCAGAGAGGAGAAGAAGAAACAGCGAGATGGGATGACTTGGACAGAACTCCGCTGTGCTCCTTCTTGGGAGGAGGCAAGCAGCTTTCTCAGTTGGAGACGGTTCGGTCCGAGGTGGGAGACGTACCGGCGCTAGGGTAAGGTCGTGCGTTCGCCTTCGATGACGCCGCTTTTATGGGTTTCATCTCAAGGTATCACGGAACAAAGCAATGTTGTTAAACAGGAGACATCTTTTGTGCGGTTCTGCAGAATATAGCTACAACTCGTGTCAGCAACTGCCTCTAGGGAGCATCGAGGACTAAGCTACTGCCGCTCGGTTCGTCGCGAGGTATCTTCCCACCGCCTCCGCCGATCTCGCACGGAAGCGACTCCAAGTGAATAGTTCCGCACGCGCACGCGCACGTACTCGCATCGCCGCAAGTTCATCCCGATGCTCAAGCGCCCACACAATTCGTTCCGCCAGCAACTCCGGTCGCCGAGGCTCAACGATAAAGCCCTCCGCCCCGTCCTCAATCAGGTCTGGCGCGGCTGTATGCGTCGTGGATAGGATGGGCAAACCGCACGCCAAAGACTCCAGCAGCACCTGTCCGAACCCCTCCGCGACCGAAGGAAACACGAACAAATCCGCGGACCGATACGCGGCGATCAGTTCTTCCCCGCTGACCGACGGACGAACCTGCACACGGTCGCCGAACGGACGAAAAAGGCTGAGATCATCCACCACCCGCCCGCATACCGTTAGCCGCACCTCATCCGTATTCACGATCCGCAGCGCTTCCAGCAGATACTTGATGCCCTTGCGCTGATTGATCCTGCCCACAAACAATATTTGTAGCTTAGGCTCCCGGCTGCCCGACCGCGACGATCCCGGGCTGAATCGCGCCAGATCGACCCCATAAGGCACCACGGTAATATCCTCGGAAGGCGTACCATTCTCAATCAGGCTGTTCCGCGTAAAGCTGGAAGCCGCAAGCAGATGCGACGCCATCTTCGGCTCCTCGCACAGGTGCCGGTAATCTTCCTCGGGCAGCGCAAGCTCCCACTCCTGGGTCAGCGAATCCTCACAATCCGGATGCGCCTCCAGTTCCTCCAGCAAAATACGGCGCACCGTCGCCGGATGGGGATGAACCTGAAACAGCATGGCCGCGTGCCCATACTCCCGCATCGCGTCATAGCCGAAGTAGCTGTAGCTCACCAACCCCGCGCCCGTGTCGCGCGCCATCCGTCCGGCTGCCCTGCCCAGGCTTGCATCGGCTGCCCGGTTGCTCTTCCGCCGCATCGAAAACGGAACACGCGGCAATTTCTCCAGCAGCAATCCGCGCAGCCCCACCAGCGCGCACTGCTTCACTTCATCAAAAGGCAGTCCCGTCGCGCTGCGTCGCAGAACCATCTCTCGCAAACCCGGAGACAGCCGCGACTCAACCCGTTTAGCCCAACCGAGGTCTGTCGGCCAGAATAGATCCGTAACCAACGACTCCAGCAGCCCCGCCTCGGAGAGAGCAAGCGCCATCTGATACGAGTCGCGTGCCCCGCCATGGACAAGCACAGCTTTATGCAGCTCATTGTCACGAGCCGTCGCGTCGTCACGTCTGCGGCTCACGTCCACTGCTTCAGCCAAGCCGCCAAGATTTTCTCCTATAACGCCGACGCTCCAATTCCACCTTTACAGTAGAGCATCGAAATCGCGTTTCAGCTCATCCGCGCACTTCGCCCAGGTAAATTGCGCCGCACGTTTCCGTCCCGCCGTCGCAAATTGCTCACGCGCAAGCGGATCCGTCAGCAGCCCGCTGATCGCGTCGACATGAGCTGTCGGGTCCGCTGGGTCGACCAGCGTGGCGGCCTCACCCGCGATCTCTGGGATGGAGGAACTGTTGCTTGCCACCACGCTCGCGCCGCACGCCATTGCCTCGACAACCGGCAGCCCGAATCCCTCATACCGCGACGGGTACCACACCACGGTCGCCGCGGAATAAAGTGCATGCAACGCCTCGTCCGGCACAAATCCGAGCAGGCGCATGCGTGGCCCGAACGCCGCCGCCTTCGCCGCATACACCGGATTGGTATGGTTCACCACCGCGATCACCAAATCGGGAAAGCGCGCCAGCAGCATCGGAGCAGCCTCCAGGATCAGCTCTGCATTCTTGCGAAAATGCAGTCCTCCCGGCACCAGCACAAACGACCGATCCGCCAGACCCGCATCCCTTACGAAAGCTCGTCCGGTCTCATCGACCGCGCCGAAAAAGTGCGGCGTAACGCCATTGTGAACCCACCGAATCCGGGATTTGATCGCAGGGAAGAAGTGGGCCAGGCGATCCGCCGAGAACTCCGAGACCGTATGAAACATGTCGACCGTCCGCGTCAGCTTCTTGTAGAGAAGCTCCCACTTCAAGCGCGTCTTCCAATACGTCGCGTCGCGGGTGTGCGCCCCAGGCTCGAAATACCCCGCATCGTGCGCGGTCATCACCAGTCGCGCCTTGCGAACCGGCACATAGGATTCCCCCGTACAGAAAACGATGTCCGCCTCGGGCCAAAAAGCCTCCGCCGAGGGACTATCCAGAAAGAACCACCGCGCCTGTTGCCGGCTCGTATCCGCGGCAAACGTGTGGTACTCGTACCGCTCCCATGGAGCCTGAACCAGCGGCAGAATGCGCGCCTTATCCTGCTTATCCGCAAGCACCCGCAGACACACATCGTCGCGCTGCTCCAGGTGCTCGACGATCTGCCTCGCGGTACGCCCGGCTCCAGTGGAGCCGTGGATGTTTCTGAGATGTACATACGCCAGCACATTGCACTGCCGCGTGACCGATCTCGCCGGAGACGCCGGGCCATCCTGCGTCTGCTCCAGCATTTCGGCTTCTACTGCCATTCGAGCCTCCATTTGATCAGCCTTACCTCGTACAAACCGTTCAGTCGTATCTACCAGTCTTGCACGCATGTTTACGCATAATGTCGTCACTGGGCTACAACTTTAGGAATATTCCTACAAAGCTGACAAAATAGTTAGAACCACAAGTGCCCCGGAAACCCACATGGCGAACTCCAGAGATCGCCTGCCTGTGAAATGGAACTCAGAAGGTACTTTGCTGTCGCTCATCACTGACTCCGCAATTGCTACAGATATTTTGCTTAGGTGTTATCTAACAAATTGCCAAACCGCATGGCGACTTCAATCGTTAAACAAACACAACACACACCAGCCGGTGTCTGAATGACGACGCACAATGCGTTCAGGATTCATGTGTCTGAACAAATAACTTCTTTGTCGCCATATGCCGACGTATCTACATCCTCCATAGGAGTAGAAACGTCGTTATACAGAGGAATAAATAACTATGAAACAGCTTCGGAACCTACTTCTCTTCCTAGGCTGCTCTGCTTTCCAACTTTTAGCGCAGGCCACGCTGCAGCGTCACACCCACTCCCCCCCGGATTACATTCTCGGTCCCGGAGATGAAATCGCGATCCATATCGATGATATGGAGGACATCTCTCAGAAAGCCATACGGATCGATCCCAGCGGCTTCGTGGATCTTCCCCTGGCCGGACGTACCGAAGCAGCCGGTCTTACCCTCAATGAATTCAAAGCCGTTCTTACTACCCGGCTCAGCAAATACGTCACTTCACCACAGATCGCTCTCAACGTCATCGAGAGCGCGAGTCAGCCGGTCTCGGTCGTCGGCGAGGTTAACAACCCCGGCGTACACCAGCTCGGCGGCTCCAAGCGTCTGCTCGAAGTGATCTCACTTTCGGGCGGCCTCAAGGCCGACGCGGGTCCCAATGTCATCGTGACCCGTGACCCGCGCTGGGGGGCGATCCCCGGCAATCATGCCAAGCTGGATCCCGGCGGCTACAGCACTGCAATCTTCTCGCTGGACTCGCTGCTCACCGCGGTGAACCCCGAAGATAACATTCCCATTCAGCCCAACGACGTAGTCTCGGTACCCAAAGCCGAGCTCGTCTACGTCCTTGGCGACGTTCACAAGGCTGGGGGCTTTCAGCTCTCCACTCATCCGCATGTCTCGCTCCTGCAGGCACTCTCGCTTGCGGAAGGTCTCGGCCCCGACAACTCAGCCAGTCATGCGCGGATATTGCGCCAGACGCCGGGCGGAGACGGTGTTCCGCGCGAGATCCCGGTGGACATTACAAAGATCTTCGCCGGTAAGGCGCCCGACGTTCCTTTGTTTCCCAACGATGTGCTCTTTGTCCCGCACAGTGGTGTCAAGGTGACTTCGCGCCGTGCGATCGAAGTGGCGATCGGAATCACCAGTGGCCTGCTGATCTACCGCTGATTGCCACGCCTTGGAACGTCTTGATTCACTTTTAGTCTGGTTGTATCTCTTCGCTTTTTTAGCCTGAAAGGTTGCTGCAAATGAATGATCGCCTCTTCGATCGTGAGCACTCTCTGAACTCCTCCGGACTTCCGCTGCCCGCAATGTCCCTCAACGCTCCGGGGCCTCCGCGCAAGCAGGAAGCTGCTCAGGAAAGCCTGGTCGAAGAGTATCTGCACACCTTCGGCCGCCATCGCCTGCTCATCATCCTGTTCGCTCTGGCAGGCGCGATTCTGGCCCTCGTCTTTGGCCTGCGCACTCTTCCCACCTATCGCACCCGCACCTCGCTAGACATACGCAGCCTCAACTCCGACTTCATGGACACGCACAGCGTTGCGCCTACCAGCAGCGGGTCTTCGGATGAGGTCGCCACCAACCTTCAGACGCAGATCAAACTCCTCGAAAGCGACACTCTGCGCGGGCAGGTCATCGACACTCTTCTCGCGCAGCCGCACCCCGCGGTCCTGCAGCGCGACGATCTGCTCTCGCGCGTGGGCCGCGCCCTGCACCTTGGCGGCGACGGCACCATCACCTATGACGAACTCGTCCACGACACCGCCAACCGCGTCAAGGTAAAACCGCTCGGCCTTACCCGGCTCGTCGAAGTGACCTGCGACTCGTGGAACCCGCAGTTCGCTGCCGCCTTCTGCAACACCCTCACCAGCAGCTACCAGGAGCAGGATCAGGAGGTTCGCGGAGCCGAGGCTAAGAAGACCCAGGAATGGCTCACCAAGCAGGTCGCCGACGTGCGTGTGCGCGCCGAGGAATCGCAGAAGAAACTCGAAGCCGCGGTGGGCGGCAACGGTCTCATGCTCTCGCAGACCACCACTACCGCCGGCGAAGACCGCCTCCGCGCCCTGCAGGACGAACTCGTCAAGGCTCAGGCGGATCGCATGCAGAAGGAAGCCACCGCCTCGGTCGCCAGCGTAGCCCCGGTCGAGACTCTTCCCGACGTGCAGGACAACCCCGCCCATCGCGCCTACGAACTCAAGCTCGCCGATCTCCGCAGCCAACTCACGCAGCTCGTCCCCGCTCTCACCGAAGAAAACCCCAAGGTCATCCGTCTGCGCGCTCAGATCGCCGATGCTGAAGCCGGCCTGCGCAGCACCGCGTCCACCAGCACCACGCGCCAGTCCAACGAGTTCGCCGCCGCCCGTCATCGCGAGAGTCTCCTCGACATCACCTTCAAGGCCCAGCAAGCGACCGTCTCATCCGATCTCCAGAAGGCAGCCCAGGTCAGTCTGCTGCGCCGCGAGCTCGACTCCGAGCAACAGCTTTACCAGACCCTTCTGCAGCGCGCCAAGGAAGCCGGCTTTGCCGTCGGCATGCAGGCCAGCACGATCCGCATCATTGACATGGCCCGTGCTCCGCGGATGGCATTCGCCCCCCAGCGCTCCATCATCGCCGGTGCCGGCCTGACCATCGGCGCGATTCTAGGCATCGTCTTCGCGGTGTACAAGGATCGCAACAACAAGGTCTTTCGCGTACCCGGCGAGGTGGAGCGCTACCTCCACGTCCACGAGCTCGGCGTCATCCCCGCCACCCGCCATCAGGTCGGCAGCCCCTTCGCCGCGCGCACCACCGCGCTCAGCATCGCCGCCAGCGCTCAGGCCCTCGGCCCCGCCATCGCCCTCACGCGCTGGAGCGACGACTTCTCGCTCGCCGCCGAGGCTTATCGCAACACCACGCTCTCCATCCTGCTCTCCGATTCCAACAGCAAGCGTACCCGCAGCTACGTCGTCTCCAGTCCCAACGTAGGCGAAGGCAAAACCACCGTCGCCTCCAACCTCGGCGTCGCTCTCAGCAAGTCCAAGCTGCGCGTCGCGCTCATCGACGGCGATCTGCGCCGGCCCAACCTGCACAACGCCTTCGGCATGTCCAACGACTTCGGCCTGCGCAACATCCTGCGCGGCGAGGTCGACCTGGAAATCACCCCCACCGACATCCTCACCCAAACCACCGCGCTGCCCAACATCTCCGTCATCACCGCGGGCGCCGGGGCTGAAGATGTCGTCGAACTCCTGCACTCCTCCTACCTCGGAGCGTTGCTCGCCCGGCTCTCGCGCGACTTCGACATCATCCTCATCGATTCACCGCCCATCCTCCACATGGCCGACGCCCGCATCCTCGCTGGCCATAGCGATGGCGCCATCCTCATCTGCCGCGCTCGTCTCACCACCCACGACGAAGCCGCCAACGCCCGCGACCTCTTCGAGCATGACGGCGTTCGCCTGGTCGGCACCATCCTCAACGACTTCGATCCCGCCGCCGAGGGCAAGCCCAACTACTACAACTCCTACTACCGCTACGGCCAGAGAGACCTCGCCGGCAAGGTGGGGGCCGGCGCATGAGCTCCAGCCTCCTGCACGATCAGACGGCCGGCGCAGCCATCTTTACCGCGCCCGATCCCGGCCTGCAACCGCTCGGCCCCATCACGGCGGCAACCGCGGTCGCCATGCCTGACGCTCTCGCGCCCAGCGTCGCGCACCGCGTCATCGGAGGCACCTCCGCGCTTTCCCTCGGCGTCTTCACCGAGCGCGGCGCCGGCTTCATCGCCAACATCCTCGCCGCCCGCTTCGCCGGAACCTCCACCTTCGGGGCCTATTCGCTCGCCATCTCCACCGCCAACCAGATCTCCACCTACGCCGCCGGCGGCATCGGCGCGACCGCTGCTCGCTTCTCCGGCAAATACCCCTACGGCTCCTCCGGCTACTCCAACCTCGCGCGCGCGCTCGCCCTCGTCTCGCTGGTCTCCGCCGCCCTCGCCGCGCTCGCTCTGTGGTTCGGCGCCGGTCCCATCGCGCACCTGCTCGGCAAGCAGCAACTCACGACCCTCCTCCGCTGGGCCGCGCTCTCCGCCGCCGGCATCATCCTGCTCGAGTGTGCCCGCGGCTTCTTCGTCGGCCAGCGCCGCCTCGTCGCCCTCGTGCTGCTCTCCCTCCTCGTCGGCGGAGGCATGATCCTGCTCCTGCCCGCCGCGGCCCGCGCCCATAGTCCCATCCGCATGATCGT
>CAXTPN010000048.1:0-14315 GCA_964246125.1 uncultured Acidobacteriaceae bacterium | reverse complement strand
GTCCCCATGGGAATCCCGCTTAGCCCTGCAACCTACATCCCCGGCTTCCAGAATGCCGCCGGAACCGGCTGCCCCGGCCTCGTCCTCACCGGCCCCGCCGCCAAGGCCAGCGCCGCGGGAACACCCTGCTCCACAACCGCCAATCAGACCCAGCGCTTCCGCCTCACCCAGCTCAACCCCGCCCAGGGCAACCAGTTCACCGGCGGCGGAGGCGGAACCGTCCTCGCCGGAGACTTCGGAACCGGCAACTACAACGGACTCGTCACCACCGTCCAGCACCGCCTCTCCTCCTCCTTCTCCCTCCTCGCCAATCACACCTGGTCCAAGTGCCTCAACGAGGAAGACGCGCAGGGCGACCTCGCCGGAACCACCGTCGAAAACCCCTCAAACCCCGCCATGGACTACGGCCCCTGCGGCTCCGACTACCGCCACATCGAAAACGTCGTCCTCATCACCCGCAGCAACTTCGGCATAGGCAACCGCCTCGTCGCCGCCGCCGTCAACGGCTGGGAGCTCGCCCCCCTCGGCCAGGTCCTCTCCGGAGCCCCCTTCACCGTCACCTCAGGCGTCGACAACTCCTACACCGACGTAGGCAACGACCGGCCCAACCTCGTTCCCGGCGTCCCCATCTATCTCAACGCGCCCCTCTACTCAGCCTCCGGAGCCGCCAATCGAGGCTTCCTCAACCCCGCCGCCTTCGCCCAGGTCTGCCCCAATGGAGCCACCCCGGCCACCTGCGCCGCCTACGGCTCCTACGGCAACATCGGCCGCAACTCCTTCCGCGGACGCCCCAGCTACCGCTTCGACGCACAGATCTCCCGCGTCTTCCCCATCCACGAAAGCCTCAACGCCACCCTCCGCCTCGAGTGCTTCAACGTCCTCAACCACCCCAACTTCTCCAACCCCACCGCCAGCGTCGCCTCCTCCACCTTTGGGCAGACCTCATCCACCTCCAACGCCCCGCGCATCTTCCAGGGCTCCCTCAAATTCAGCTTCTAACCCGGGCCGGCTCACGTTTTCAAAACGGAGCCGGCAAATCCCCGCGTTACCCACACAGAAAACCACATCCAGGCTCGAAATCACCACGTCCAACAGCTACTTTCCAGCCTCCGTCCCCCGCACAAACTCCGCCACATCGTCGTGAAACTTGCGCAGCACACCCTCGTTCACATACACCATGTGCCCGCTTTCGTAGTATTTGTACGAAATATTTCCTTGCAGCTTCGCCGGTATCTGGAGGTGGTGCATCTCGTAAATTCCCTCATAAAACGGGGTAGCCAGATCGAAATACCCGCCCGCCAACAGCACCTTCATCGTAGGATTGTTCTTCATCGTGTACGCCAGGTCCGGCATCACATTGGTGCTGTCTCCAAAGCCCGCAGGCGGCCCGCCTGGTATCTGGTGCCGCAGATCCCAGGTAAAATTAGCATCCATATACGCCCCGGGCTTGTACGTCATATCTCGCCCATACTTCAGCTCCGTCCGCAGGTACTGGTTGATCGCCGTCGTATACGCCGACGAGATCGCATTCGACTGCGGATCGTAGTCCGCAGTCTCACTCATCGGATTGATGTCCGGCCCCTTGTACCGCGCATCCAGACGGCCCGTCGTAATCCCCTCCGGCTCCTGCAACTCCTTCGCGAACTGTCCTCCATCGACGCGCAAGTTGTCCTTTAGAATGTAGGCCACAGGCAACCCGGTATAGTTGTGCAACTTCTCCGCCACCGATTTCTTCTGTGCATCCGGCAGCGCCGACCCCTGCAGCAGTGCCGCCATGTACTCGCCCATCGCGAAGTTCTCCACCTCCGTCAGGAACGGCTCGAGTGCCGGTGGCTGCGTGGGCAGCTTGTGGTGGTAGTACGCCGTAGCTGCAAACGTAGGCAGCCCAACCGCATACGCCTGCTCCGTTCCCGGATTCGCCCTCGGACCATCGATCGAATTGTTGAAGCTCAAAATCGCCGAGAGCAGCACAATCCCGTTCAAATCCACATTCTGCAATGCCGCGCTCAACACCGCGCTCCGCGGCGTCCCGTAGCTCTCGCCGAACAGATACTTGGGCGAGTTCCACCGATCGTACTTCGTTAGAAACCGTCGGATAAAACGCTCAAATGCATGCGCATCCGGGTCCACTCCCCAGAACGCCTTCTCCTTATCCTTGCCCATGATCCGGCTGAATCCCGTTCCCGGCGCATCGATGAACACCAGGTCCGTCACATCCAGCAGGCTCGACTGGTTGTCCGCCAACGTGTACGGCGCGGCCGTCTTGTGCTCGGTATCCGGTGTCAAAACTCGCCGCGGCCCGAACGATCCCATATGCAGCCACATCGTCGCCGAACCCGGGCCGCCGTTATAAAAGAACATGACGGGCCGCGTGCCCGGCGCGGCATCCTTCTTGAAGTAAGCCGTATAGAACATCCGTGCCGTCGCCGGCGCCTCCTCCGGCTTCTTCTCATCGATCGGATTCATTCCCGAGTCCGGCAGCAGCTTTCCATCCAGCCCCAGCATTGCGTCGAACGCGTCGTTGTACCCCACCGTGATCATTCCCGCGACAGCGGTGTACGCGATCTTCTGCCCGCCCATCGACAGCACATGATCCGTGCTCGAATCCGGCGGCGGAGCAGGCGCCACCACCTCCGGCCTGCCTTCCACCACCACCTTCTCATCTTTCTTCGACTTATCCTGCGCCCCAACCCCTGTGACCACCAAACCCGCAAGCGCAATCCCAAACACCTTCGTCATCCGCATCGTAACTCTCCTCGAACCTGAAGTATATCCACCCTGGTTCCCGAGGGGCTGCCTCACGCCCCGCAAGGAAGTCATCGCCTAAGCCGAATTTGCAGCAGCTCGTCCAAGCGTCGCCGCGCGACCTCAGCAGAACCTGCACTCAGGAGGGGACGAGGAAAGGAATGGGAAGGAGGGATGGTAGGCACGAGGAGACTCGAACTCCTGACCTCTACCGTGTCAAACTGAGTGTATTAGGTTTCTCAACGACTTACAACACCGCGAGGGCTACCCAAAACCCAGTAAGTCGTGCAGGACGGCACGGATTGTGGAACGGGTTGTGGATCGAGACTTTCACCATCCTTGGCAGAGCGGTCCGGGCCGTGAGCCATTCAGTTGGCCAGATGTGCTTCGCCCTTTCTTCGCCTATACTGATTTCATGTTCGATCCGGACGCCCACCTGCCCCGCATCAACCGGGGGATGATCTATCTCGGGGCCTGCCTCATCGCCGGGATACGCCTGGCGCGCGAGCGGCAGGTGAACGTCCGTGTCATCCCGACCGGCCATGCAATCGACGAATCCGTCGAATTGGCCCATGAGATTTTCAATAAGGTTTTTAGGCGCGTTCCGGCAAAGATTCCTTGAACCTGCCTACTCTGAGGAGTACATCGCCCTGCCGAAGGCTTGGCGGACAACGGAAGCCAGGAGGGAGTCCACTGAGCGGCGGGCTCACGGCCACGCCGAGAGCTGGTGCCCTACCCTCTCCTCTGAAGGATATCTATGTGCGGTCGCTATGGACGACGGTCCGATAAGCAACACATTGCCGAGGCGTTCCACGTCAAATCCGACGTTACGGGCCTGGCGATGCCGCCGCATGATTACAACGTCGCGCCCACTACCTTTCAGCCTGTCATCCGGGAGAGCCGCGAGGACGGCAGCCGTGAGATGGTCCTCATGCGCTGGGGCATGATTCCGTTCTTTACCAAAGACCTCTCCAAAGTGAAAGGCGTCTCCACCATCAATGCGAGGGCGGAGGTTGTGCCCACCGCCCCCACATGGCGTGAGCCGTTCAAGAAACGCCGGTGCCTCGTACCCGCGAGTTTCTTCTACGAATGGAAGGCGATTGATGCGAAGACCAAGCAGCCCTACGCCATAGGGCTCACGGGCAACCCGCTGTTCGCCTTTGCAGGTCTCTGGGATGCATGGAAGGATGCCCAGGGCCACTGGCTTCAGTCCTTCAGCATCGTGACGACAGAAGCTAACGAACTGATGTCCTCGGTCCACACCCGGATGCCCGTTATCCTGCACCCAAGGGATTACGACCGATGGCTTTCGAGGGAAGAGACAGAGCAGCCTCCGATTGACCTCATGCGCCCCTTCGAGTCCGAGGACATGCAGATGGCCCCCGCGAACCGGCTGGTAGGCAACCCGAGGAACAAAGGCCCTGAAATGTTGAATAGCGCATAGATAGCCAGGGACTGCGGGTCATGGAGCGCGTTCATTCAAAGACTCGCAAAAGACATGACCGCCTTACTACCTTAATTAAGGCTCTTGACCGTATCGCCGTAATGCCTTATCACCGTAGATACTTAACACCCTAATTGGGCTTTCATATGCCAGTGCTGGCGTTTCTAAATCAAAAGGGCGGGGTTGGAAAGACAACTCTTGCCACAAACGTCGCCACTGCTCTCTCGCAGCAAAAGCTTAGAGTGCTTTTCATTGACGCCGACCAACAGGGCAGCGCACTCGATTGGTCAGCTGCACGAACAGGTGAACTCCTCTTCCCCGTTGTCGGACTACCCAAAGACTCCCTACACCGCGAAATCCCCGCATTAGGCGAGTCTTACGATTGGGTGATCATCGACGGTCCGCCACGCGTATATACGGTTGCGAAGTCCGCCATCGCCGCCGCCGACATCGTCGTCATTCCCGTGCAACCCTCACCCTATGACGTGTGGGCAGCAAAGGAGATTGTCGATTTGATCACCGAGGTTCGCGTTATTAAGGAGAGCCTTAACGCCGTATTTGCGGTGAACCGCAAGATCGTAGGGACTGCAATAGGAAGAGATGTAGCCACAGCGCTCGCTAGCTATCCTGTACCAGTGCTGAGGGCGGCGATATCCCAACGAGTGGGCTTTGCCGAAAGCGCCGCCGCAGGTCGGACAGTGTTGGAAACAGATCCTGATGGCCCCGGCGCAGGAGAGATTCGCGCGATGGTAGCCGAACTGTTAGAGCATTCGTCATGACCGGCAAGTCAATAACCTTCAATCCCAACCCGCGTAACAAGCCCCAGCCAAGCAAGAGCGCTTTGGATGCGTTTGTAAAGGGCGAGGCTGATCAGCAGTCAACCGAGAAGGGGCCGCATATCGAGAAGAAGCCCCTCAAGAGGTTGACATTCGACATTGCCGCCGATCTGCATAAGCGCATACGAATGACATGTCTCGGTAGGGATAAAGACATGGCGGAAGAATTGCGCCGAATCCTTGAAGAGAACTTTCCCGCCTAACAGCTGTATCGCCGTAAAACCGTATCGCCGCAAGTAAGGCCACAGGAAAGCTAGCCCGCCTGCTCGGAAGCAGGGTGAGCTGGCGGTAGTAGATCGAGGCCGGGCAGGGTAGGCTGATCCTTCTTGAGTTTGTAACCCTTCACGAATGCCAGCCTGTCGCCGTTGAACATAAATCGTATGTTCACGAAGAAGAGGCCAGGATTTGGACTTCTAAAGAGGAATTCCTTCTCCAACAGCTCACGCAGGCCCCGCCGATATGTGACTGGGTGCAAAGAGGAACTGTATGAATCCAGCGGAACAGTGTCTTGCCCTGGCCGCTCCCGAACCTGTTTGTAGACGGTTTCGAAGACGGCGAGGCCAGCCTTTGAAAGGCCAGCAGCCTGTTTGAGCCCGGCAAGGTAAAGCTTCACAAAGCGTTCCTTGTCTACCTCCTCCCATTCGTAGGCGATGGCCCCGCCATGTCCCAGGATTTCTCCCGAGCCACTATCGACAACTAAACCACGCATATCCGTGCCGATTTGCGCTCTTTTGCTGCGCTTTATCTCTGTTTCAGAAGGAATGCTTGGATTGCTTTGATAAACCTTTACACCATACCTCTCATCGACGGCATGTTTGGAGTTATGGTCATCTTTGTTCATATTCGGGGTCTTTTTTTGAGCAAACATGAACAGCACTTTGGACAAGTTCGCTCACATTTGCAAGGGTATTTTGAGCAAACAAAATCATATTCTGCACAAAGACGCGCAGAAATTGATCGAGGTGGGCTATATAGATCAATGGGTTAAGATGTTTTCTCTTCTTATATTAAAAAGGGCTTTATTTGTAGGGGTTATCCATACCCGCCGCCGCGCAACCCATTGAGCGCTGTAGGCGGCGGGTGTGGGTAACGCCGTGAAGAAGAAGCGAAGCCCGATCAATCGTGCGACAATAATCGGTCGACAAACGCCAGAAAGACAGGAAGCTCAAGCCTGTCGAAGGCTTTCGCTTCCCGAGAAAGGGAAGCCCCTTTCTCGACTATCCCATGAAGCACGGCGGGGGGCGGGGGGCATCTATTAGTAGTTTCCTTCCATGCGCGGCTTGCATATCTCGGAAGACACGGCTATCGTCCGAGTGCCTCAGACCTGTCGAAAGGGCAGGGGCGTTTGAAGGTTTGGAAGATGGTGCAGCAACTCACCGAAGCCTACGGATGCTCGACACGTTCGCCAGCGTAGGGGCCACGCATTTCGATTTGACCCATACCAACATTGACGGCGAGAAGCGCGGCTTCAGACCCGGCCAATCGCTCACCCAGCTCAAGAACTCCATGCCGAAGCTTTTTCCCGGCGCAGCCGAACGGCAGAACAACATCATCGTGCGCCCGACAGGCGACAAGGTTCAGTTCGTGCAGCTTGACGACTTGGATGCCAGCGGACTCAGCAGAGTAGGGGAGGCCCCTTTCATTACCCTTGAGACGAGCCCCGGCAATCACCAGGCATGGATAGCCGTATCCGGGCTACCTACCCTGCAGGAAGCGAAAGACTTCGCCAGAAGGCTCAGAAAAGGCACTGGCGCGGATCTGACCGCCAGCGGTGCCACCCGCATCGCCGGAACCACCAACTACAAACGCAAATACGAACCCGATTTGCCGACCGTCACGATCCGGGACACCGCCCCCGGCAAAATCATGACATCGGCCCAGCTTGAATCCATGGGCCTAGTAGCGCCGCCGGAGCCAGTTGTCGTCCTTTCCTCCACCTCCGCCCGCGTCTCCCGCCGAGGCGAAGCCGCCATTCACAACCGCAGATGGCCGGATTATGATCGCTGCCTCCAAGGCGCTCCTCCCAATCACGGCGATACCGGCCCGGACGTAAGCCGCGCCGACTTTACCTGGTGCATGACGGCGCTGGATTGGGGCTTTGACATCCCTGAGACCACGGCCAAGCTGATGCAGCTCAGCGCCAAGGCCAAGGAGAACGGACCGCGCTATGCTGCTCTGACGACCCAAAACGCCGCCGAAGCCGTCGAGAGGAAAGGGCAGAAAGCGGGCAGGGGATAGACCCGTACTGTAGCAAGTCAGGCTCGTCAGAGGGCCGATGGGCGTGATGAACGTGAGAAGATTAGATAACCGCTTACAAGCAACCCCGCCCGAGGCGCTCGGATTGGCAAGACTCATCGTTGCCGAAGTACCTGTAGAGACCCATGCTCACTTTGGAGAGAGGATATATGATTTGAGGAGCTTGCCGAGTGCATCATGGTGCTGTATCGTGCAGCATCATGCAAAAGAGTTTGCCTTAGAATGGCTAGAAGTAAAACAAAGCGTCCCATCTCGAAGAAGATGCCCCGAGCATCCGCAAGCCTGTCTCCCGCTGTCTACGAGATTCTTGAGCAAATAGCTCGCGAAAAAAAGGCCATCCTTACTGGATTATTCGCGATGCGGTGGAAAAGCACATCGCGGAACAGTGGCCGCTCTTTGGGAAGACCTTGACTGACGGAGACCAACAGGAGTGACTTGCGCGAGGACGAATAGCAGCCGGTGCAAGGCATGTCGCCCGACCATCGGTCATGTGGGATTTCTGGGACTTTGGAAAGAGCAACGTCCTCGGTCAGGCGAAGTAGCCTTCGGTCGGTTCGCGAGGGTTTTTCCAATCGTCCCACCCTCTGCTGCCCACCGGAGGTGTTATGCGGTTTATTGATCTCTTTGCCGGCCTTGGCGGATTCCATGTCGCATTGGAACGGCTAGGTCACACGTGTGTGTTTGCAAGCGAACTCGACACAAATCTTCGGAGTCTTTACGAGAAGAATTACGGGATGCGCCCCCACGGGGATATCCGCGCCGTGCCGGTCGAGAGCATTCCTAAGCACGACATCCTTTGCGCCGGGTCTCCGTGCCAACCGTTTTCCAAGGCTGGCGAACAACAGGGTTTTGAGTGCCCCAAATGGGGCGATCTTTTCGAGTTTGTTCTTCGCGTGCTCAGGCACCACAAGCCGGAATACATCATCCTTGAAAACGTCCCGAACCTTGAGCGCCATCGCCAAGGTGAGACATGGGCAGAATTGAGAAAGGGCCTCGAAGATGCTGGATACATCATTACGACGAACCATCTTTCGCCGCATCAATACGGTATTCCGCAAATTCGTGAGCGCGTCTTCATCGTTGGGTGCCGCGCGGGGCTGAAAAACTTCACGTGGCCAAAGGAGCGGAATCAGGCCTCGCTTTCAATCACTTCAGTGCTTGATCGACAACCGGCCGACGCCAAGGCCATCTCAGGGCAGGTGAAAAAGTGCCTGCAGGTGTGGCAGGCCTTCATTGAAGCATTTCCTCGCAGCGAAGAGCTGCCGTCGTTTCCCATCTGGTCGATGGAGTTTGGCGCGACCTATCCCTATGCTGGACAGACGCCCCATGTAATTGGAACTCATAGGCTCGCAGACTACCGGGGTAGTCATGGCGTACGTCTTAAACCCTTGGCACAGGACGCACGCATGGACTGCCTGCCTTCCTATGCTCGAACGGTAGAAGAAAAGTTTCCGCACTGGAAAGAACTCTTCATTCAGCAGAATCGCGACTTTTATAAGCGGCACAAGAAGTGGATCAAACCGTGGCTGCCCCGCATTCTTGATTTTCCTCCGAGCCTTCAGAAGTTAGAGTGGAACTGCAAGGGAGAAAAGCGCAATCTCTGGGACTATGTTATTCAGTTCCGCGCTTCAGGAGTACGCATCAAGCGGCCTACGACCGCCCCATCTCTAATCGCCATGACGACCACCCAAGTGCCCATTATCGGCTGGGAACAGCGTTACATGACGCCACGCGAATGCGCCCGCCTACAGAGTCTTCACGAACTCAAGCATTTGCCGGAAGTGCCCACTAGGGCATTTAAGGCACTAGGCAATGCTGTAAATGCCGATGTGGTGCAACTGATCGCAGCGCAGTTGCTCCCCCGGTCGCAGAATGCCCCGGCGGAACTGGCCTCCGAGGGCTTTGTTCTACTCAGTGATACAAGGCAGGTGAGCTATGCCGCCTCTCTCTAGCGCTTCTGCCTCACCTCCGCCTGTCCGGGTTAGCTCCGTCCCTCTTCGCCGCACGTGTGCGAACAAATCAGCAACATCGCACCAGCTTCATTAAGACGATCAAGGGCCGCCCAGCGGACATCGCATTTGCGAAAGCAGCCAAACCTGCTATGAATACCAAAGAACTTTCAGGGTCCAGTCTTATGTCAACGAAATCGCCTGCGGGACTAGGTCGCAAACGCCCGCTTCTCAATCTGGCCATCGCACGCCTTCATCTTGACCCCGCCAACCCGCGCTTGCCTGAGGAAGTGCAGGGACGCAAAGAAGACGAGTTGATGCAGCATCTTTACGATCATTTCGATCTGGACGAGATTGCCACCTCTATGGCACAGAACGGCTACTTTGATGAAGAGCCCCTAGTGGCCGTACCGAATCATCTACCGACACCGCTGCAAGTTGCTCCTGGACAGCCTGTTACTAGTGAGTATCTGGCGTTTCTCGGTGAAGCGGAGTTCACCGTGGTGGAGGGAAATCGTCGGCTTGCCACCGCAAGAATCTTGCGCGATCCTTCGGTTCGCGCCAAAATTCGCGTTCGTAGCTGGCCTGAAATCAACACGGAAGTGATGCACGATCTTGGTGAACTCCCCGTTATCATCTATCCGACGCGAAAGGAGGTTCTGCCCTACCTCGGTGTCCGGCACATCACTGGCAACAAGAAGTGGGACAGTTACGCCAAAGCACGATACATCTCTCTAATGCTCGATCAGGGTTATACCGTAGGCGATATTGAGCGGGAAGTGGGGGATCGGTCCCAAGGAGTGCTCAAGAATGCCATTTCCTACAACGTCCTCCAGCAAGCACGAACGGAACTCGACTTGGACATATCGCGTGCTAAGGAGGACTTTTCTTATATGCTGCTGGCCATTGGGCAGCGGAACATAAAGGCTTTCTTGGGCTGGACAAAACCTGCGCCGAAGGACGCTGTTAAGATTCTGCTATTAGATGAAGTCTCTCTCGATTCGCCCATCCCAGACACTCATTTGCAGAATCTTCAGGATTTTCTTTCCTGGATCTACGGAGAAGGCAGCAAGGTTTTACCCGTCATCAAAGAGTCCCGCGACATTACAAGTTATCTTTCGCACGTCGTCGCAAGCGAGAAAGCTGTTGAGTACCTTCGTAGAACCCGAGACCTCCGGGAGGCCTACGACCTCACGGACGGCGAAGAAGCAATGGTTCGCAATCTCCTTGGAACCGCCAATACGAAACTAGAAAAGGTTCTCGGCGTAATTCATCGCCATAAGACCGACGATGTAGTCTTCGAAGCCGAGAAATGTGCAGGCACAGCGGCACGGGTGCTTAAAACGGTCCAGGAGTAAACATGCTGACATTGGACGACGCGGACGACTCCGAACGGGTAGCCGACTGGGTGGAGCTTGAACTCAGCTTGGGAGAACCGTCTTTCTCCAAGGCTAGTATAAGTTCCATTGTCAGGGATGCTAGGGGAACCGAGCCTGCAGAGTCCTTCGCCTCAGATGTCTGGCGACATCTGCGAAGTCGGAGGCGTCGCTACTTGACTCCTTTCTTCGAAGTTGAAGGCGACCTCGCGGTCCGCAGCGAAACTATAGTGGAGGGGAGGCTTGAATATGATGTGTGCCTATTGTTCTCTTTATATGGAGCATCACACGCTACCGGAAGCAATCCCAAGCTTTTTGAGCGTATGTTTGCCGAGGCCATCGCCCGTCATCTTGGAGGACCCTCGTTCGTGTTCGGCTGGCCAGTGCTGCCCGACGTGCAGACAGCCATAGGGGCGCGGGTACAGCAGGTATGTGAACTCTTGCGCGAACGCTTCGCAGAGGCACCGGCCACCCGTTACAAGGATCGGGGCGTTGACATCATTTCCTGGAAGCCGTTTGCCGAGCCTGACCACGCAAATCGAAGATCCTGCCAATTGGTCGTACTTTCACAGTGCGCGGCTGGTCATGACTGGCGCAAAAAGACGCGAGAGTTACCGTGGGCCTCATGGACCCAATATATCCATTGGGCGACCGATCCGGCGCGCGCATTCGCCGTCCCCTGTGTGATTGGTGAAGACTTGTGGCACGACGTTGCTCGTGAAGTAGAAGGATTGGTTTTCGACCGTATTCGGATAGTTAATCAGTTTCCAGATGGTGTACAGGACACTGTCTTGAAAGCTGCGCTTGAAGCGTGGCAGGCTGCGCAGATTGAGGAGCACAGCACATGAAAATCTCCCGGTAGAGTTATAGGCGCGTCGCGTTCTGAGACTGGTGGTGTTGACGAGCAATTCGAGTTCGGGAAGCACATCCCGAAATCGCGATAGTGATCAGATGCAAGCGTCCATTCGCTACTAAGACTAGCTCGCTTGCAACGGCTCTGCCGTAATCTGTGATTCCTAACCTGAGAATGTATCTGTGTAGCGATACCCCTAAGTGCGTGATAATCCCGTTTATCACGTAGGAGATGGAGCGGGTGTGGTGGAAGGGCCATGTCGCGCCAACGGGGCGGAACCGCCCATATCAGTTTGTACTTGCCCGAAGCGCTCAACCCTGCCATCGTGCCCAGACCAACCACTCAGTAACCACAACGGGCCATGGCACCATGCAAACCGAACCACAGGTCTACCGCCTCAAGGTAGACAATTCTGGCCGTGTCGTCCTTCCCGCCGACCTGCGCCAGCAGAACCACATTGCTGAAGGCGACACTATCGTGGTCGTCAAGGACTCGCTCGGGCTCCATATCAAGACGCTGGATCAGGTCATCTCTGAAGTGCAGGCGGAATTTGCCAAGCACGTTCCGCGCGGCGTCCTCCTCTCCGACGAGATCAACGCCGACCGCCGCTCTGAGACCGAGCGTGACTAGCGTTGTCCTGGACGCATCGGCGTTGCTGGCTGTAATGAACCACGAGCCGGGAGCCGACATCGTCCGCGTCTCCATCGTGGGCTCGCTGATGTCCGCCGTCAACTATTCCGAAGTCATGAAGAAGACCATCGAGCGCAGCATTGCGGTGAGCTCGCTCCATGCGCTCATCGAAACCGCCTCCATCGAGATAGTCACGTTTGACAGGGCGCTTGCCGAAGCCAGCGCCGAGCTTTACCCCGAAACCAAGGCGCACGGTATGTCGCTTGCCGACCGCGCTTGCCTCGCATTGGGCATCCAGCGCAAGCTTATGGTGCTGACCGCCGAGCGCAAAATGCGCATCAAGACTCTACCCATTACCGTGAAGCTGATCCGCAATGCCCATTGATTTAGAACCGATAGCCCCCGCCGTGCTTCCCGCGCCTTTGGGCGCAAACCATCAGGCCGTCTCTACCGTGGCTGCGCTCGCCGACATCCCGGAAGAAGATATCTGGCTTGCCAAGCAGAAGAGCAAGCGTACGCGCCGCGCGTACAAGCTTGATGTCACGCACTTCATGCGGACGCTAAATATCCGGTCCTACGGTGAGCTGCGCCAGGTAAACCATCGTGCCGTGATTGCGTGGGAGCGCATCATGCGGGAGAGCCAAGGTGCTGCGCCGTCTACTGTCCGCCGCAGGCTAGCGGCGCTGTCCAGTTTGTTCAAGCATTTGGTGCGGCATGACCATGTGGAGAAGAATCCTGTGTCAGAGGTGGAGCGGCCTGCTATTAACCGAGAGGAGGGGAGTACGCTGGCGTTTTCGAAGGTCGATGCCCGCAGGCTGCTCGACAATCCGGATGAGGCGACGCTGGAGGGATTGAGGGACCGGGCGATTTTGGCAGTGGGTTTGCAGGTCGGGCTAAGGCGGGCGGAGATTGCTTCATTGAAAGTGCGGGATCTTCATCAGAACCGGGGGTTTTATTCGCTGAAGATCGTCCGCAAAGGCGGAAGGCGCGAAGCGCTGGCGATCCATCCGCAGACCGCGCAGCGGATACGGGCATACTTGGAGAATGCAGGTCATGCGACCGACCCTGACAGCCCTTTGTTCCGCCCTTTGAGTCACAACCGCAAAGGACAAGAAACACGGCGGGGGATTCATCCGGATGCGGTAGACCGCGTGTTGCGAAGGCACGCAAAGGCAATTGGGATTGTTAGGGGGTATTCAGCTCATTCGATGCGGGCGACGTTCATCACAACGGCGCTGGAGAATGGCGCGTCTCTGGAGGACGTGCAGCGGGCGGCAGGGCACAGAGAACCCGGCACGACCAAGCTCTACGACCGGCGCGGGTACAATCCCGAGAAATCGGCGAGCTTCTTTGCAACGTATTAGTAAGAGCACTCCAACGCAATACTGATGTGAAGTAATTCTGGAGGGGAGGGAGGGAGCCATGTGGAACGCCGTTTGAACGAGCATTCGCCAGCGGCTCACCATCTAGCAGCAGCGCGTGGGCCTAGAACTGCGCTTTTGCATAGTGAACGACCTCGCCATGCAAATACGCTAAACGGATTGCATATCTAAGCCAGGTACCGGAGTTCATTGACGCTCTCGCCTAGCCTTGATCACGACGAGAATGTGCCCCAGGCAGAGGCTTGCTGTCTCCTTTGATGACGCGCGAACCGCTGAGAGGCTGTTCTGCTACAATCTCCGCGTACCGTAGAGGTGCATCCATGAGGTTTGCAACTCGTGCAAATATCGTCCTTCTGTCACTCGCCATGTTAAGCACTTTGAGCGGCGTTTGTCAGAGTTGTTCCGGTCCGAATGAATCTTCTTACAATTACTGTGGAACTCCAGGTTCGACGGTTCCGGGCGGATGGTATCAATCGGGTTGCGGCGACGGCCACTGCGGAGTTGAGACCTGGTACGTAGCGAACCTGCCAACCGGCGTAACCGCATCAATCATCCCACAAAGTACAACCCTGACACAGGCCACCATCATCAGTCTGGCCATTGCCAACTCTGTAACGCCGGGTGTTTACGCATTCCAGGTTGGCGCAAACTGTAGCTCGACGGCTTGCGGCATCGCAACCGCCCACCTTCTAGTAAACCCGCCGCGCGCAAAGATCAAGTTCGGCGGTAACGACATCACAAATGTCAACACTGACGTTCTTGTGGGACAACAAGTGCCGCTGACCGTTGAACTTCCCCCTGGAGCTACTCCGGCGAGCGACAATCCATGGGTCGTGGACGGGAA